>DASXKD010000434.1:0-8045 GCA_036497045.1 Streptosporangiaceae bacterium
CGCAACTGCCGCAGCGCGCTGTGCAGTGCGTTGCGCAACTGGCCCTCGGTCAGCTCGGGCCACAGGGCGAGGCCGATCTGCTCCCTGGCCAGCGGCGGCGAGCTGGCGAACAGGCAGAGCAGTTCCCTGGGCTTGGCGTAGCCCCAGTCGGCAGGGGTCAGCAGGCGGCCGGCCAGGTGGACGGTTGCCTGCCCGAGCAGCCTGAGCCGCAACACCGCACCCGCCTGGGCAGGCGGCGGGCCAGCCTGGTCCCCGGCTCCGGCCCGTGCCACGGACGGCGGCCGGTGCTGTGGGCGCTGGTCAGCGGGGCCCGTGCGTTCGGCAGAAAAATCGGTGCGGGGAACGGCCGGCGTGCCCGCATCCGGCGGGGGCGCCGCGGGCGCGGAGGAGCCGGCGCCGGCCAGCACGTCGTCCAGTGGCCCGGCCGCGCCCGCCCGGGCAAGGCCGTCGAAGGCGGCCCCGCCGAGCGCTGCCCGCGCCGCCGCCTCGGTCCTGGCGTGGTCCGCGCGCTCGCAGGGCGCGATGGCGGTGCCGATCGCCTCCCTGATGTGCTGCGCCGCCCCGAGCAGCCGCGCCGCCCCGGCCGCATCGGGCGGCTGGCTGGCCAGCGCCGCCGCGGCAAGGTCGCCGAGGACGCTGGTCACCCGCCACCGGTCGCCGAGGTCGCGGTGGATGTCCAGTGCCTCGCGCAGCAGCGCGGCGGCGCCCGGCTCGCCGCGCCGCACTGCGAGCAGGCCGCGCTCGTGCAGCGCCCACGCGACGCCCTCGCGGAACCCGACCTGCTCGGAGAGCTCCCTGCTGCGCCCCAGCGCGGCAGCGGCGGCCTCGTGCTCGCCCCGGTACATGGCCGCCACGCCCAGGTTCAGTTCCGCGCCGGCGGCGCCCTCCGCATCGCCAAGTTCGGTGAACGCCGAGAGCGCCTGGGTGCATTCGGCCGTGGTGGTGGCGAAGTCGCCCTCCAGCCATGCGGCGAAACCGAGCGAATCGCGGGCGCCGGCCATGCCACGGCGGTCACCGAGCGCTTCGAACTCGGCGAGGGCCTCCGTCTGGAGTTCCCTGGCCCGGGCATACCGGCTCTGCTCCCTGGCGACGCTGCCCAGCGACGACAGGATCCCGGCGGCGCCCCGCCGGTTGCCGAGTTCGCGGTGGAGCGCCAGCGCGCCCTCCAGCCGGCGCACCGCCGCCGGGTACTCGCACTGCAGGTGCGCGAGCATGCCGCTGCCCTGCAGCCCCTTGGCCCGCACCTCGGCGGGTGCCCCCTCAGGGGCGGCGAGCGCCCAGTCCAGCCAGTCCCTGCCCTCCCGATAGTGCCCGCGCAGGTACCAGAACTGCACAAGCGCGGTGGCGAGCCGCAGCGTGCCGGCGATGTCCTTCCGGTCACGCGCGGCCTGGAGCACGGCACGCAGGTTGTGCGCCTCGCCCTGCAGCCGTTCCGCCGCCTGGGCCTGGTCACGCCCGGACAGCTCGGTTTCTGTGCGCTCGGCCAGGTCCAGGTACCAGGCGAGCATCGCCTCGCTGGCCGCCGGGAACTCACCAGAATCGGTCAGCCGCTGCGCGCCATACCGGCGAACCGTCGCGAGCATCCGGTACCTGGCCTGGGCCGGGGTGTGCTCGACCACCAGCAGCGAGCGGTCCACGAGCCCGGCCAGCAGGTCGAGAACGTCCGCCGGGCCCGCACCGCCGAGCGTGGCGACCGCCTGTGCCGCGGCCAGGCAGAAGGAGCCGGCGAACACCGACAGCCGGCGCAGTGCCGCCTGCTCCGCGGGCTGCAGCATGTCGTAGCTCCAGTCCAGCGCGGCGCGCAGCGTCTGGTGCCGGACCGGGGCGCCCTGCCTGCCACCCACCAGCAGCTTGAACACGTCGTCCAGGCCGGCCAGAACCTGGTTGACCGCCATCACCCGCAGCTTCGCCGCGGCCAGTTCGAGAGCCAGCGGCAGGCCGTCGAGCCGGCGGCACAACTGGCCGATCAGCTCCGCGTTGTCGTCGGTGATCTCGAAGCCGGGCAGCACGGCCCTGGCCCGGTCCAGGAAGAACTGCATGGCCTCGGAGCCGGCCAGCAGCGCCGTCGCGCCGGGCGTGGCGATAGCGCCGTCCTGCTCCGGGGCCGGCCACCCCCCCGGGGCCGCGGCCAGCGGCGGGACGGTCAGCGGCGGCAGCGGCCAGCGCGACTCGCCGGCCGCGCCCAGCGGCTCCCTGCTGGTGGCCAGGATGTGCAGCCGCGGGCACACCGTGAGCAGGCGGTTGGCAACCTCACGGCAGCCGCCGGTGAGGTGTTCACAGTTGTCCAGGACGATAAGCGCGGGGTGATCGGCGACCCGCGCGGCAATGGACTCCATCAGATCGAATCCGGACGCGTCCCTGGCCCCGATCGCGTCTGCGAGCGCTTGCGCGGCCATGCCGTCCCTGGTGACCGGCGCTAATTCCACCCACCAGGCCCGGCCGCCGAACCGTGCCTGCAACTGTGCCGCGACGGCGAGCGCCAGCCTGCTCTTGCCGACGCCGCCCGGTCCCATCAGCGTCACCAGGCGGCTGGAGTCCAGGGCTGCGGTGACGCCCTCGCATTCTTTGCGCCGGCCTATCAGCGCGGTGACCGGTGCGGGGATGCCGGAACGGCGGGTGGCGGTCTCGCCAGGGCCGGGGGCAGTTCCAGGCCCGCCCGAGATGGCCAGGTGAGGCTCCATGGGGAAATTGTGGCACTGTGCCCGCCTGCCCGTGCGCGGGGGAGCCAGTGGCCCGGCGCCTGGGGGTAATACCGGCGGCATTCCCCGGCCGGCGATCTAGGTTGGGAGCTGGCGGCGGCAGAGTCCGCCGGTGATCGGAAGGCAGGGGGCCGCCGTGGACCTGGACCGGGCCGGGCAGTGGATCAGCCGCTGGGACGCCCAGCAAGAGTGGTACATGCCCGACCGCGAAGAGCGGTTCACCGTGCTCATCGACGCGGTCGAGGCCGGGGCTGGCCGGGACGACCCACTCGTACTCGACCTCGGCTGCGGCCCCGGATCGCTCGCGGTCCGGTTGCTGGACCGGATGCCCGCGGCGCGCGTGGTGGCCATCGATACCGATCCGCTGCTGCTGGTGCTCGGCCGCGCTGGCTACGGTGGCCGGTCCGGACTGCGTTTCGTGGACCAGGACCTGCGGAACCCGGGCTGGGCGCCGGCGCTGGGCCTGGAGCGGCCCGCGGACGCGGCGGTGAGCACCACCGCGCTGCACTGGCTGGACGGGGCCCAGTTGCGGGCCATGTATGCCGAACTGGCGACCGTGCTGCGCCCCGGTGGGCTGATGCTCGACGGTGATCACCTGATGGAGGACGCGGCGGCGGTGCCCGCACTGGCCCGCCTCGGGGACGCCGTCAGCGAGCGGGGCGCGCACCGCCGGCTCGGTGGGCGAGAGCACCAGGAAGACTGGAAGGCCTGGTGGGAAGCGGCAACCGCCGATCCAGAACTGGCTGAGCCCGCTGCCGAGCGGGCGCGGCGCAGGCTGAGTGAGGACCATCACGGCTCGGAGTCGGTGCTGCTGGTGCAGCACGTCGCGGCGCTGCGCGCGGCCGGGTTCGCCGAGATCGGCACGCTCTGGCAGTACGGCGAGAACCGTATCCTCTGCGCGGTCACCCCTGCCTGACGGCCCCTTTCCCTTGCCCGCCTGCCCTCCTGCGTCCCAATGTCCATGATCATGGGAGTCGTGGATCTTCGGGCATGGCCTGCCAAGTCCGAAACTGCCCCGGGCTCCTGGCTTCCTTGATCACGGACGATTTTCCGCACATGGAACGGGAAAATCGTCCGTGATCATGGTGCGGTGCCGACGGGGCGGCGGTGATCCCATGATCATGCAGGGCGGTCAGGCCATGGCGGGGGAGGGGACGGCGCGGCGCGCGTCGAGCAGCGCGGGATCGGTGGCCATGAAGACATCCATGAAATCGACGTGCCAGCCCGCGGCCAGCAGCGGCCTGGTCGCCGGGTGCGGCGCGGGCAGGCAGACCCGGGCCCGGCCGCCAGCGGGATCGAGGGACGCGAGCACGGCCAGGACCGCGTCCACCGCGTCGCCGTCCCCGGCGGCCGGCGAGATGGCCAGGTGGGCGATGCCGTACTCGGCGTCCTCGCCGGCCACGGTGCCGGCCGCCAGCACCGCGCCGCCGCGCCGCGCGGTGACCGGCTGCCCGCCGGGCCGAGCGGCCCAGGCCCGGTGGTCGGCCGTTCGGTCGATTCCGGTCCACTCGGCCTCCAGCGCCGCGACTTCCTCCGGCGATGCCGCGGTGACCCGCCAGCCGGGTGCGCGCGGCAGCGCGCCGACGTCACCGCCCAGGTACAGCAGCGGCCACCAGGCGTCCAGGCCCGCCCGGGTGTACAGCGGCAGGGCATGGGCGTGCAGGCTGCTGAACGTCATGCGCGGCGAGCCCGGTTCCCACAGCGCGGCCAGCAGCGCCTGGCCGGTGCCCCGGCCGTGCGACCCCGGATCCACGAACAGGTCGCACAGCATCGTGACGGCGCCGGGTCCGTCCCCGATCCGCCGGGCCGCGCCGAACCCGGTGACGGCCGTGCCCTGCTCCCCGGCGACCCGGTGCTCGGCCACCATGACCTGCCCGTGCGCCAGCAGGTGCCGGACGTAGGCTGGATCGGACCCGGACCACTCCTCGACCTGCCCGGTCGCTTCGGCTACGGCGGCGATGGCGGCCAGGTCATCCCCGGTGGCCGCGCGTACCTCTAGCTTTGTCACTGGCCTACCCTGCCACGCACCGCCGCCTCGCCGCCAAGGGATTCCTGCCACCCCCCCGGTCACCACTCGTGCATCCGGCGGGCCAGGTAGGCGCGTTCGGGCGCGGGCGGCTCCAGCGCGACCGCCGCCTCGTAGGCCGCGACCGCCTCCGCGCGGCGGCCCAGGCGGCGCAGCAGTTCCGCGCGGGCGATGTGCAACTGCGGCCAGCGCGCCAGCCGGGCATCGCCACTGACCGTGTCCAGGATGACCAGCCCGGCCGCCGGGCCTTCTGACATGGCCACGGCCACCGCCCGGTTCGCCGCCACCATCGGCGAGGGCTCGTACCTGATCAATTCGCCGTACAGCAGGGCGATCTCCCGCCAGTCGGTGTCCGCCGCCGTGGCGGCCCCTGAGTGGCACGCCGCGATCGCCGCCTGGATCTGGTAGGGGCCAGGCCGGCCCAGCCGCAGGGCCTGCCCGGCGAGCGCCTCCCCCTCATCGATCATGGCGCGGTCCCAGCGGCTGCGGTCCTGCTCGGCGAGCAGCACCAGGTCGCCGGCGGGGCTGAGGCGGGCGTCCCGGCGCGCGTCGGTGAGCAGCAGCAGCGCGAGCAGCCCGGTCACCTCGGGCTCGCCGGGCAGCAGTGCGGTCAGCGCGCGGGCGAGCCTGATCGCCTGGTCGCAAAGGTCGCCCCGGATGAGCATGCCACCGCCCGCGGCCAGGTGCCCCTCGGTGAAGACGAGGTACACCACGCGCAGCACCGCGCTGAGCCTGGCTGCCAGGTCCTCCCGCCGCGGCACCCGGAACGCGATGCCGGCCTGGCGGATCTTGCGCTTGGCCCGTACCAGGCGCTGCGCCATGGTCGGCTCGGGGACCAGGAAAGCGGCCGCGATCTCGGCCGTGGTGAGCCCGCACACCGAGCGCAGCGTCAGCCCGACCCTGGCAGCCGGGTCGAGCGCGGGGTGGCAGCAGGTGAAGATCAGCGCAAGCTCGTCGTCGGTGCCCGCGGCCCACCCGGCCGCCGGCTGCGGCGCGGCCTCCTCACGCATCGCCTCGGCCTCCTTGTCAGCGCGACGGTGTTCCCGCCGCAGCCGGTCGAGTGCCTTGTGCCGCGCGGTGCCGATCAGCCAGCCGCGCGGGCTGGCCGGCACCCCCTCGGCGGGCCACTGGGCCAAGGCCGCGGCGCAGGCGTCCTGCACCGCGTCCTCGGCCACCTCAAGGTCGCCCACCTGGCGCGTGACCGCGGCGACCGCCGCCCACCAGTGGGCGCGGAACACCTCGCCGAGGGTGCCGCTATCGGGCTGGCTGCTCAGCGGGAGCCACCACCTGGACCACCGGGCGCACCTCCACCTTGCCTACCTGGGCTACCGGGAGGGTCGCCGCCCACTTCAGCGCCTCGTCCAGGTCCGCGCACTCCACCAGGGTGTAACCGCCGAAGTGCTCCTTGATCTCGGCCGCCGGGCCGTCGGTGAGCAGCGTCTCGCCGTCTCTGACGCTGAGCGTGGTCGCCGCGGCCGGTGGCTGCAGCGGCGCGCAGTCGAGCAGCACGCCGGCCTGGGCCATCGCGCCGGTGGCCGCTCCCCATTCGGCACGCATCCGGTCGAACTCCTCGGTGCCGGGCCGGGGGAGCTGCTCATCGGGCCGGCCGTACAGCAGGAACAGGTACTTCACCGTGCACCACCTTTCCTGGCCGGCCAGGACGCCGGCCTCTGCATGGAGTCGAACGGGGGCGCCCCGGATCGACACGCCCGGCCAGCCCTTTCAGATGCCGGGCCTGCGATCGGCGCCGCCACGCCCCGCTGCTGGCAGACTAGAGGAATGTCCGTGACCTCCCTCGCTGCGCATGCCCAGGCGACCAAGCCGGCCCTGCCCGGGCAGCATGAACCGTGCGTGCTGCTCAAACTGGGTGAGATCGTGCTCAAGGGGGGCAACAGGCGGCAGTTCGAGCAGCGGCTGCACACCAACATCCGGCAGGCCATGGACGACGCCGGTCTGGCCGTGCGGATCTGGCAGCGCTACGGGGTGATCATGCTGCGGGCCGCCGACGACGCCGGGACCGATGCCGCCGGGGCGGAGGCCGCGGTGGACAAGATCGCCGAGCGTGCCCGGGACGTCATGGGGATCGCGAAAGTTTGCCGGGCAGTACGAGTGGCCAGGGAGCCCGAGGCTGCCATCGGCACCGCGGTCGCCATGATGGCGGGAAAGACCGGCTCGTTCGCGGTCCGCGCCCACCGCCGCGACAAGCGGTTCCCCGCCACCTCGGCGGAGCTGGCCACCACGATCGGGACCCTGGTTCAGCGGCAGTACGGGTACCCGGTCAACCTGAAGCATCCGGACAACACCGTGTTCGTCGAGGTGGACCAGCACGAGGTGTTCGTCTACACCGACGGCCAGCCGGGCCAGGGCGGCCTGCCCGTGGGGATGAGCGGCCACGGGCTGGTGCTCATGTCCGGCGGCATCGATTCCCCCGTGGCCGCGTACCGGATGATGCGCCGTGGCCTGCGGTGCGACTTTCTGCACTTCTCCGGCATGCCGCTGACCGGGCCCGAGTCGGTGTACAAGGCCTACGGCTTGATGCACCAGCTGAACCGGTTCCAGGGCAAGTCCCGGCTGTTCGTGGTCGCGTTC
Organism: Streptosporangiaceae bacterium; assembly: GCA_036497045.1. GTDB lineage: Bacteria > Actinomycetota > Actinomycetes > Streptosporangiales > Streptosporangiaceae > DASXKD01. Next base: position 7,315 of record DASXKD010000434.1, read on the forward strand.
GGCAAGACGCAGCAGCGCCTCGCGGCATCCGGCGCCAGCCGGCTGCAGATCGTGGCACAGCGCCGGCTGATGCTCAAGACCGCGGAGGCGCTGGCCGGCCGCCTCGGCGCGGCGGCGCTCATCACCGGCGACTCCCTCGGGCAGGTGAGCAGCCAGACACTGGTCAACCTGACCGCGCTGGACGACGCGGTCGGGCTGCCGATCCTGCGCCCGCTGATCGGCCGTGACAAGGTGGAGATCATGGCGGAGGCGCGCCGCATCCGCACGCTCGCGCTCTCCGAACTGCCCGACCAGGACTGCTGCACGCTGCTGACTCCCCGGCACGTGGAAACCCAGGCGCGCATCGACGACCTGCGCCGGATCGAGGGCCGCCTGGATGCGGCGGACCTGGCGGAGGAACTCGCCGGCCTGGCCCAGGAATACCGTCCCGACCGGCCCTGAGCCCGGCCGGCCACACGGGCGCGCTGCCCGGCGCGGCCGGCCTGCGTTTTCAGGCGGCGGGACCGTGTCCCCAGATCACCGCGTCCGAGCCCGTGCCCCCGGACGACTGCAGGTATCCCGAGGCCCACAGGGACGTGGTGTGGGGGATCAGGGCGATCCCGAACGCCTGCCCGTTCCCGGTGGGCAGCGGATGGCTCGACCAGGTCCCCGTGGCGGACCTGTGCTCCGCCACCGGCGCCTGTGACAAGGACCGGGCGGCGCTGAACCACAGGCCTCCGCTGCCGTCCGGG
>DASXKD010000435.1:0-14589 GCA_036497045.1 Streptosporangiaceae bacterium
CCAGGACGCGCCGTGCCGGTGCCGCCGGTCTGCCCGCGAAGAGCCGCGACAGGCAGGCCGGCGGCACCACGGCGGGCCGAACGACGCGGCGGAGCGCCGGGCGGGCCCAATCACCCCCGACAGGGTGAGGACATCGGCAGACGGGTCTCCCACTGTGGAGGAGTCAGCGAATCTCGCGATTCCGGCACGGGAGGCCACCCAATGATGCCGCCATCAACCACACCGACCATCGGCGAGGCCAGAGCCCATGAGGGAGGTCATGGCTATGGCCTGGTCCTGTTCGGGTCGATCCTGCTGGTCGTTATCGGCTGCTTCAACCTCATCTATGGCATCGCCGCGATTGCCCAGTCCCATGTGTTCGTCGCCAACGCGCACTTTGTGTTCGCGAACCTGAAGACCTGGGGCTGGATCACTCTGATCATCGGCATCCTGCAGTTGCTGGCCGCGGCCGGCATACTCGCCGGCAACCAGGTCGCCCGCTGGGCCGCCGTGGTGATGCTCGCGCTCAACGCCATCGACCAGATGTTCTTCATCCAGGCGTACCCGTTCTGGTCCGTGATGATCATCGCCATGGACGTGATCGCTCTGTACGGGCTGTGCGTCTACGGCAGCAGAAGCAACCTCGAAGCCGCCTGACCCGCGAATGCCCAGCCCGGGGCGCCAGGGACCTGCGATCTGGCGGCCCCTGGCGCCATACCCGGTGCCGCCGCGCCCAGGCGCGGCCCGGCTCAGGGGCGCTGAATCGGGCCGGGGCGCCAGCGCGAGCCCAGCGTGCCCTGTGCTGCCTGCACACCGCTGAGGCCGCCGCCCGGGCCGCGCAGCACATAGGCGAACCCCACGGCGATCGCCGCGCCGGCCACGGGCCCGGCGAGATAGGCCCACCACGCGGTCCAGTCCCCCAGCACCAGGGCCGGGCCGAGCGACCGGGCGGGGTTCATCGACGCCCCGCTGACCGGTGATCCCCACAGCCCGGCGAGCGCTATGTAGCTGCCCACGCCGATGGCGGCCAGCGGGCCGATCTGCTGGACGCCGGACGCGGTGCCCAGGATCACGCTCACCAGCCCGGCGGTCAGGACAATCTCCCAGAGCATCGCGGTGGTCGCGGAAATGCCATTGCCTGGCAGCGTGAGTCCCGCGCTGCCCTGCTTACCGATCAGCGCCCAGAGCAGCAGTGTGGCGAGGGCCGCGCCGATGAACTGCATGACCACGTAGGCGGGAACGCGCTTCCACGGGAAGTTGCCGCGCAGCGCGAAGGCAAAGCTCACCGCCGGATTGAGGTGCGCGCCGGAGACCGTGCCCATGAACAGGATGATGGCCGCCACCATCAGCCCCGGCGACACCACGCGCGCGCCGTAGGGCACCGCATTGCCGCCGAAGCGTGCGTTGACCATACCGCCGCCGACGGCGACAAGGACCAGGAAGAAGGTTCCGAGCAGCTCGGAGAACAGCCGCCGTGCCTCATAGCGGTCGTTCCAGAAATCGAACTCACGGACAACCGAGTTCGGCACGCCGATGGACCGCGAGGCGAGTTCAGCACGATGGACCGCATCCCTGGCGCCTGCGGCCGATGGCGGGACCTGAGCGTCTGGCTGGCTCGTCATCCCACACTCCTTTCCACGTCCATGACGCCGGCCCTCGAGACGCCACCTCCTGGCGCATCCCGCCGTACCCGGCCAACAACCAACAGTCCGGCGAACAGCCAGTGAACCGCATCGCCCAAGCGGGATGAGGCGAGCGAGCACCTGCACCGAGGGAACCATCCGCCAGCAGTGCTGTCACGCACCTGGTACGGGCTGGCGGCTGAGTGGGGCTCCTGGGTGAGCGAGGCAATCGGCACGGGCTCTGCGGCAGCGCAGCCGGGCCTGCGCGGCGCGGCTGCCCAAGGGCCCTGCTTATCTCCCGGTGGGCGTGAGTACGGTGCCACCGCTGCGCCAGTACAGCCCGCGGGGCCAACTACCAGCGGGGCCGGGAGGACGTCCTGTCCCTGGTCCGGGCCGTTTCGGAACGTAATGGCGGGAATGGCTTGACATCGGGCTTGAACCGTTCTTGATTCATGGGCATGGAGAACAACTCTGTTCCGGGCTCAAAAGGCCCAAGCCGCCGACTGTTCCTCTCCGCGTCCGCCGTCGCTGCCGCCGCCGTGCCCCTGGCCTCGCAGGCCACCGCGGCCAGTGCCGCATCCGACGGCACTTCGGGTCTGCCCCACCTGCAGGCGCCCGATCCGGCCCTGCTGGCCCTGCTAAAGCAGATCGACCCCAACCGCATCCAGGCCACCATCCAGCAACTGGTCTCGTTCGGCACCAGGCAAACGCAATCCAGCCAGACCGATCCCAACCGCGGCATCGGCGCGGCCTACGCCTGGGTGTTCCAGCAGATGCAGGCCATCGCCGCCACCTCGAACGGCAACATGACCGCGCAGCAGCAGACGTTCACGCAGCCGGCGGTCGCGCCCGTGATCACCGCGCCGACCAGCATCACCAACACCATCCTGACCCTGCAGGGGACCGCGAACCCCCAGCGGTTCTACGTGATCACCGGGCACCTGGACTCCCGGTGCAGCGACGTGACCGACTCCGTCAGCGACGCGCCCGGCGCCGACGACGACGGATCCGGCGTCGCGGTCGTGCTCGAACTCGCCCGGCTGTTCGCCACAAAGCAGTTCCCCGGCACCATCGTCTTCGCCGCCGTGTCCGGGGAGGAGCAGGGCCTGTTCGGCTCGACCTTCATGGCGCAGCAGATGGCGGCGGCCCGCAACGACGTCCAGGGCATGTTCAGCAACGACATCGTCGGTGCCAGCCAGGCCTTCGACGGCACCCGGTCCGACCCGTTCACGCTGCGGATGTTCCTGGAGGGCGTCCCGACCAACGCGACCTCGAGCGATGTCGCGCTCATACAGACGGTCGGCGGCGAGAACGACGGGAAGTCCCGTCAGCTCGGCCGGTTCGTCGCCGAGGTGGCGCCGTTCTTCCTGACCCAAATGAACATCAGGCTGATCTGGCGGCGTGACCGGTACCTGCGTGGTACCGACTCCCGCTCGTTCCAGAGCCAGGGTTACGCCGCGGCCAGGTTCACCGAGCCCAGGGAGAACTTCAACCACGAGCACCAGAACGTCCGGGTGGAGAACGGTGTGCAGTTCGGCGATCTGATCGACTTCGTCGACTTCAACTACACCGCCCGGGTCGCGAAGGTGAACGCGTGCGCACTGTGGGCGCTGGCCTCCTCGCCCAGCACGCCCAAGGGCCTGCAGATCCACACGACGCCGCCACCCGGCCTCCCCGGCACCAACCTGACCACGCTCACCTGGAACGCCAATCCCGAATCCAACGTGACCGGGTACGAGGTCGTGATGCGGGAGACCACGGTCCCGGACTGGACATCGGCGATCCCCGTCGGCAACGTCACCTCGGTCACGCTCAACATCTCCAAGGACAACGTGCAATTCGGCCTGCGCGCCGTGGACAGCAACTCCAACCGCAGCCCGGTCGCCTTCCCGCTAACGGTTGCTTAGCCCGGCTCAGCCGCGGGCGGCCGCCTCGGCGGCGGCGGCCGCCTCGGCCTGCCGGAGATTCTGCTCGGCGTCCGCGATGCGCCACGGCAGCAGGGCTGCCTCGTGGGCGAGCGGTACCGCACGGCGGAACAGCGCAGCGCCCGCCAGGGTGGCGGCCCTGGCCACCCGCCACCGCCAGTCCCGGTGATGGGTCGGCCATTCGGCACTTGTGTTGTCCATACCGGCGACGATGCGACACCTTGTGTCATCGCGGCGTCCGCCGTCTGTCACAACCGCGTCCCGGACGAGCACTCGTGGGCCCGGCCCCCAGGAGGGGACTGGCCAGCGGTTGACTTATTCCTTGAAGGTGTCCTTCACTTTCTCGGCTGCCTGCTTGAGGTCGCCCTTCGACTCCTCAGCGCGGCCTTCGGCCTCCAGCCCGGTGTCGCCAGTGGCCTGGCCGGCCTTCTTCTTGATCTTGCCCTTGACTTCGGTGACCTTGTTAGCGGCCTTGTTCTCAGCGGCCATGGTTACATCCCTTCGATCGTCTGAACCCGCTGCCCGTCAAGGGATGCGTCAAACACCTTCTCCGGCCGTACCCCGACGAGGTGAAGATCATCGCGCCCGCCGGATCGCTCATCTTGTTCAACGGCGCCGACCTCTGGCACTCCGGCACCTTCAACTACACCCCTGCCGCCCGGCTGGCCCTGACCGCGTGCTTCGCCCCCGGCCCGCCCTGGCAGCTTGACGACTAACGCTGCTCCCGTACAGTTACGCCGCTGAATGGACTGAATGCTCAGATCAGCTCGAGCTCGCGGCGCGACGGACCGCTTCGCCGCGGTGGCCTGTCGCGAGCTTGCGGAAGATGCTCTTGAGGTGTGTCTTGACGGTGTTGGTGGAGATGTACATCGCTCCGGCGACCTCGGCGGTGCTCATCATGTGCGCGACATGACGCAGCACCTCCTGCTCCCGCTCGGTCAGCGGCTCAACGATCAGCGCCGGGGCGGCCTGACCTGGAGCACGCAACGGCGCAGGGCGGAGATCGCTGTGCTGCACGAGGGCCAGGCGGTTGGCCCGTGCTACCACGCAATCGCGGCGCGGCCTGGGATCGCATCCCACGATTGGTGGTAAAGCGGCAGGAGGTGAGTCCCGGCGGGCCAGGGATACGGCGGGTGAACGGCGGACCAGTCCGCCGTCATGTCGATGACGGTCCACTTCTGCGGCCCGTCACCCTGCGGGGTCGTGCCACGCATCCCGATCGGGGAGCAGGCGATCCGCCTCCTCGGGGCCCCAGCTCCCCCTCGCGTAGGGGTGCACCGGCGTCACGTCGCCGAGCACCGGGTCCACCACCTGCCAGGCCGCTTCGACGGTGTCCTGGCGGGCGAACAGCCACCGGTCCCCGTCCAGTGCCGCGCCGATGAGCCGGTCGTAGGGCCGCATGTCCTCACCGGGCCGCTGCATGAACGCCAGTTCCTGCGACTCGGGCTCCCACCCGGCGCCGGGCTTCTTACCGGCCAGGGTGAGGCTGAGCCCGGTCCCCGGCCAGACCCGGAACCGCAACTCGTTGGCGGCGGGCAGCGGCGCCAGGCCGAAGATGTCCCGCGGCGGGCGGCGGAACCTGACGGTGACCTCGGTGGCAGTGACCGGCATGCATTTGCCCGCTCGGATCAGGACCGGGACATCGGCCCACCGCCAGGTGTCCACCGCGAGCCGGACCGCGACGAACGTCTCCACGGTGGAGTGTGGCTCGACGCCTTCGACGTCGTGGTAGCCGTCGTACTGACCGCGCACCGCGTCCTGCGCTTCCAGCGGGCGGATGGACGCCACCAGCCGGGACTTGGCATCCCGCCACTGGCTCAGCCCCGGCCCGTCCGGCGGGTCGGCCAGCACCGTGGCGAGCACCTGGAGCATGTGGTTCTGCACTACGTCGCGGATCGCCCCGGTGCGGTCGTAGAAGCGCCCGCGGTTGGCCACGTCGAATGCCTCGGCCATGGTGATCTGGACGCTCTCCACATAGGTGCGGTTGAGCAGCGGCTCGATCACCGAGTTGGTGAACCGGGCGAACAGCACGTTCTCCACCGGGTCCAGGCCCAGCCAGTGGTCCACCCGGTAGATGTTCTCCTCGGCGAAGTACTGGTGCATCAGCGCGTTCAGCCGCCGGGCTCCGTCCAGGTCGGTGCCGAACGGCTTCTCGACCATGACGCGCGCTCCTCGCGCCCGCCCGGCCGTGGCGATGCCCTGGGCGATCCGGCCGAACAGGACCGGTGGCACCTCCAGGTAGAACAGCACCCGCTCGCCCGCGCTGAGCACCTCGGACATGGCGTGGTAGGTCGCGTCATCGCCGAGGTCGCCGTCGACATAGCGGAGCAGACCGAGCATCTTGATGGCTGCCGGGCTGGACGGGTCCATGTTGTTCAGCTTCAGCGAGGCGGCCGCGTAGTCGCGGAACTGCTCCAGGTCCCAGCCGCTTTTCGCCACTCCGATCACCGGGACGTTGAGCACGTCACGTTCGACAAGTCCCACCAGCGCGGGGAATGTTTCCAGCTTGGCCAGGTCACCGGTCGCGCCGAAGATCACCAGCGCGTCCACACGATCTGACATGCCGTTCCTCCCGCCGGTCCCGTTCACAGCAGACCGCGCCAACGCCCGCGCGGCATCACCCGCTGCGGGTAACCGGGTCCTGTTCAGCGGGTTCGAGTCAGGTGGTGAGCCGTTGCCGGGTGTGGCCGGCTACGCGCAGGGCGTTGGCCATCGCGGTAAGCGCCGGGTTCACCGTCAGAGATCGCCTGATTCCTCGAGCGCGGCCTCGACGTCGTACTCAAGCGCGGTAGCCACCTTGGGGGCGGCGGAGACGACCCGGCCGAGCCCGGCCACCGGGGCAATCGCCAGCAGCAGGTCGACGATCTCGTCCTTGGTCGCCCCGGCCGCGAGCGCCCGGGCAGTGCTCCATTGCAGGCAGGCCGCTGACGACCCGAGTGCCACAGACACCGCTATCTGAAGCAAGCCCACGGTCTTGCCGTCCAGGGCCTCTGGCCCGGTCAGGCGCGGCCCGAACCCTGCCCCGGCGAGCCCCTCATCGAAGATCGCCAGCCTGCGCAGGGTTTCCTGGAATCCAGCTGTCTGGCTCATGTTCCTCCATTGCCATCCAGCCCTAGTTCACCTCGCGCAACGGCGTTTGCCATCCCACGGACAGGGTTAAACCGGCCGCTCACCCTTCCAGCAGGCGCAGCTCGCGGGCCCGGTTGACCGTCTGGGTCCTGCCGGTGGAGTCCAGCTTCCGGTAGATGGACTTCATCTGCGACTTGATGGTGTGCGGGGACAGGAACAGTTCGGTCGCGATCTCCGGGACGGACAGGTGCGTGGCGAGCATGGGCAGCAGCTGACCGGAAGCAACGGACCAGGTCAAGTGAACACTTGGGGCGGCAGTCTTTCCGCATGGGAGGACACCGAAGGCGCCTCACCTCTGCCGGGTGATTTATCAGCCTGGTGAGTCCGGTAACAATGCAGGGCCGGTGACGGGGCGGATCCCGGCGGCGTGACGGCGGGCCAGCGCACGGTAGATCTCCGGGTTGGTCTCCACCCACTGCCTGGCGCCGCCGCTGATCTCCAGGACGACCCGCGCCGGGACCCCCGCGGCGAGCATGCCGCCAGGGACCGTCATTCCCGGCGGCACGGTAGCGCCCGCGGCGACCACCGCTCGCGGTCCGATGACCGCACCGTCGAGCACCGTGGCACCGTTGCCCACCAGGGCTTCGGTACCGATGACCGCACCGTGGACCACGCACAGGTGCCCGATGGTCGCGCCCTCGCCCACTTCGGTCACTGGATCGGCGCCACCGTGCAGCACGGAGCCATCCTGAACGTTCGCACCGCGCCGCACGATGATGGCCCCGAAGTCAGCGCGGAGCACGGCCCCATACCAGACCGATGCCTCCGCCTCGACGCGCACATCGCCGACCAGAGTGGCCGTGGGCGCGATCCAGGCCCCAGGGCTGATCGCCGGCTCGATGCCCTCAAAAGCAAACAACGGCATCCGCCAATGATGCACCTGAGGCCGGCTGGCATGGCGACCAGTGCGCCGCTCAGCGGCGCCAGCCACCCGGCGATGCCAGCCACCCGACCGGGCCGGTCAGTAGTACCAGGGGAAGCGCGTCCAGTCCGGGGCGCGCTTCTCCAGGAACGCATCCCGGCCCTCGGCCGCCTCGTCGGTCATGTACGCGAGCCGGGTCGCCTCGACCGCGAGCATCTGCTGGCCGACAAGCCCATCGTCGATGAGGTTGAACGCGTACTTCAGCATCCGCTGCGAGGTGGGGCTCTTGCCGTTGATCTTGGCGGCCCACTCAAGCGCGGTGCCCTCCAGGCTGGCGTGCGGCACCACCGCGTTGACCATGCCCATCCGGTGCGCCGCCTCGGCGTCGTAGGTCTCGCCCAGAAAGAAGATCTCCCTGGCGAACTTCTGGCCCACCTGGCGGGCCAGGTAGGCCGAGCCGAAACCGCCGTCGAAGCTGCCCACGTCGGCGTCGGTCTGCTTGAACCGGGCATGCTCGCGGCTGGCCAGGGTGAGGTCGCACACGACGTGCAGGCTGTGCCCGCCGCCCGCCGCCCAGCCGGGCACGACGCAGATGACCACCTTGGGCATGAACCGGATCAGCCGGTGTACCTCCATGATGTGCAGGCGGCCGCTGCGTGCCGGGTCGATGGTCTGGGCCGTTTCGCCGTCCGCGTACCGGTAGCCGTCGCGACCGCGGATGCGCTGATCGCCGCCGGAGCAGAAGGCCCAGCCGCCGTCCTTCGGCGACGGGCCGTTGCCGGTGAGCAGCACACAGCCCACGTCGCTGGACATCCGCGCGTGATCGAGCGCCTGGTACAGCTCATCCACGGTGTGCGGGCGGAAGGCGTTGCGGACCTCGGGCCGGTTGAAGGCGACGCGGACCGTGCCACCGTCCACGGCGCGGTGGTAGGTGATGTCGGTGAAGGAGAACCCGCCGACCTCGCGCCACCGCTTCGGTTCGAAGATCTCAGAGACCATGGCCTCATTCTGGCCAACCCGTCCTGGACCGTCGACGGCGCACCCTTAACCGAGTAGGCAGTGATCATGACGCAACGACAGAACCGGACCCTGGTGCTGTTCCGGCACGCCAAGTCGGCCTGGCCCGATGTGCCCGATCACGAGCGGCCGCTGGCCGGCCGCGGCATCAGGGCCGCTCCGGTGATGGGACGCTGGCTCCGCGATGCTGGACTGGTGCCCGAGCTTGTGCTGTGCTCGACCGCCCGCCGGGCCCGCGAGACCTGGCACTTCGCGCAGGCCGGCCTGGCCGCGGCGCCGCCGGTCAGCTTCGAGGACAGAATCTACGACGAAGATGCCACGGGACTGCTGGCCCTGATCCGCGAGGTGCCACCTGCCGCGGGCACAGTCCTGCTCATCGGGCACAACCCGGCGATCGAAGACCTGGCGCTCATGCTCGCGGCGCCCCCGGGCGCCGCCGGGCCCGGTGCTGCGGGCCCCGGCGACCTGGAGCGGATGCGGGCCAAGTTCCCCACCGCCGCGATCGCGGTACTGCAGCCGGCCGGGACCTGGCGCGGCCTGGCCCGGGGCCGGGCACGGCTGACCGCGTTCGTCACACCCCGCGACCTGCCCCTGTCCTCGGATCGGCCGGAGTAGGAAGTCGGCTACCCGCCGGCCGGCCTGGCACTCGACCCCGCCACGGCCGGGTCGGTGGCGCTGCTCGCCTGGGCGGCCGCCATCGGCACCGCGCCGAGCAGGATCACCCCGACGGCCGCGGCCGAGACCACCGAACGGACGCTGGCGGCGCCGATCGCCCGGCGCAGGGAGGCAGGGCGGAACCGGTCCCGCCACCTGGTCCCCGCCGATGGGCCGGCGGCCGCAGCGGGGACGGGCGCCCCTGCCCCGGCGGGGGCCGCCGCCGGGGCAGGGGTCAGGGCCAGGTACCCAACAACGACCAGCAGCAGCAGCGGGATCATGCTGTTCGGGTCGGTGCCGAGGCCGCCGAAGAACCCAAGGTCTTCGATGAGGACCCAGTCGGCCAGGCACGCCGCAGCGAGGAACACCACCGTCGCGCGCAGCACCGCGGGCCTGGCGCCGTGCAGTGGCCGTGCGGCCAGCAGGACCAGGCCCACGGTGGCCGGGACGATCACCGCGCACAGGTTCACCGCGAACCCGTGCGCCTGGTCGAAGGAGGTGAACGCCCGGACCCACGCGGCCAGGAACCCCGGCTGTGAGGTCTGCGCCATCGAGGCCGTCATCCCGGCCAGGGTGCCCGGGCGCCCGTGCTCGGTTCCTTGCCAGAAACCGCGGCCGGGCCAGGCCTGCAGCACCGCCATACCGGCGAAGAACACGCCCATGACGGCCAGCATGGCGCGGCCCAGCCGGGGGGTGCGCCAGTGGCGTTCCGGCAGGGCGACGAGGGCGCCCGCGGCGCAGTAGCAGCCCGCCGCCCCCGGGGCGCCGAACAGCCAGGTCAGCCCGGGGGCGAAGATCCCGCCGAACGACTCGCCGAAGACCCAGACCAGCAGCCCCCAGCCCGCGCTGGCCAGCCCCGCCAGCCGCGACCACGGGCCGCCGGACGCGGCCATCAGCCAGATGCCGATCCCCACCTGGATCCACACCGCAGCGGCCCCGGCCTGGATCGGGTGATACGACCAGGACGTGCTGCCCCAGTCCACCACGTGCTGCACCCACCGGGGGGAACTGGCCGCCGTCGGCTCGATCACCTGGGACGGCAGGCCGGCCGCCATGGCCGGCTGAGCCTGCAACAGCCCGTCGAAGATCCACAACAGGCCGAACCCGATCCGCAGCAGCCGCCGTCCCGCGGGTTCGGCCGCCCACTCCGCGGCCTGGTGGGCGGCCTTCCCCGCACCGGACATCGGGGTGAGCCGCCCCCGCGCCCCGGCCCAGACCGCGCTGACCAGCAGGAAGATCAGTAGCGCGGCGATCCCCTGATGGATCAGCGCGTTACGGAACGCCGCGACCACCACCGGGTCGCCGGCGTTCGGTCCTGAGTTCATGCCAGGCATTGGCGAAAGCACAGGCCCTCCTTCCACCGCCTCTGGGATCGCAACGACCGTAGCCCGGCGGGCTCGGCGGGCTCATCGGCGGAAATGCCTGACTTTGTGCCAGCGGGTGCCCAGGTTGGCGCCGGGACTACCCAGGCCACCGGCGCCCGTACGGGCGAGACGGGCGCCGGCGAGGGGACATCACCGGACGTTGCGGATGTCACCTGTGCGGGCATGGTCCCGGAGGGCATGACATGTCGAAACCGCGGCTCGGCGGTTCGTGGAGTCAGTGAGAGGGCGCCACCGGGCGCCCTGGAATTCTTGCGGGAGGCGTAATGAAGTACCTGATACTTGGCGCGATCACCGAGGCGGGCCAGCAGCTACCTGGCCCTGACCTTGAGGCGTGGATGGCCGAGATCGGTGCCTGGTATGAGAAATATGGCGCGGCCGGGGTGCTCGCCGATCCCGGGCATCAGCTCGACTTTCCGCACACGGCCAAGACGGCGCGGGCGGGTGGGGTGACCGACGGCCCGTACATGGAGGCCAAGGAGGTCCTCGCCGGCTACTCCCTGCTGGAAACGCCAGGCATCGACGAGGCGGTGGAGATCGCGCAGACCTGGCCGGGCGTCGACCAGGGCTGGATCGTGATCGAGGTCAGGCCGGTCATGGTGCAGTGACGCCCGGGGGTTACAGAGCAAGGCGGCGGGCGAGCAGCTCACGTTCGGCCGGGTTGGCGGCCAGTGTGAGCGCTCGCTCGTTCGCCAGGCTGGCCTGGTCGTGGCGCCCAAGGTCGGCAAGCAGTTCGGCCCGCACGGCGTGGAACAGCCGGTAGTCGCCGAGGTCGCCGGCCAGCGGCTCGACCTCGTCAAGCGCGGCCTGCGGCCCGGTCACGAACCGGGTGGCGACGGCGCGGTTGAGCCGCACCACGGGTGACGGCGTGAACAGCAGCAGCCGGTCGTACAGCGCCCGGATCTGGCGCCAGTCGGTGTCGGCGTAGCGCCGCGCCGCGGCGTGGACCGCCGCGATGGCGGCCTGGATCTGGTAGGGGCCCGGGCGGTGCATGGTCATCGCCCGGGAGAGCAGCCGGGTCGCCTCGCCGATGAGCGCCCGGTCCCACAGCGAGCGATCCTGGTCCGCCAGCCGCACCAGCCGTCCCCAGCCGTCGAACCGCGTCGCGGCACGAGACTCGTGCAGCAACATGAGCGCTAGCAGGCCAAGCACCTCAGGCTCACCCGGCATCAGCGTATGCAGCAGCCGGTTCAGCGCCACCGCCTGGGCGGCAAGGTCGCGGCGGGCGGGAGTCCGCCCGGCACTGGCCAGATAGCCCTCGTTGAACACCAGGTAGATGACGGCAAGCACCTCATCCAGCCGGCTGCCTAGCTGGTCGGGGTCGGGGATGCGGACCGCCGCGCCGGTCCCCCGCAGCGCCTTGCGTGCCCGCGACAGCCGCTGCCCCATGGCCGGCTCGCTGGCCAGGAATGCGGCCGAGATCTCGGCCGTGGTCAGGCCGCACACCACCCGCAGGGTGAGCGCGATCTGCGACTCGCGCGGCAGCGACGGATGGCAGCAGGCGAAGATCAGGCCGAGCAGCTCATCGGAGTCATCCCTGGAGCCCCAGTCACCAGGCGCCCCCGCGGAGGCATCCTCGGCCACCGGTGGCCGGGCCGCGGCAAGCAGCGCCAGCTTCTCCTGACCGGTGCGGTCCCGGCGCAGCCGGTCCACCGCCTTGCGCCAGGCGGTCGTCGCCAGCCAGCCCCCCGGGCTGGGCGGCATACCCTCGGCACCCCAGTGCTCGAGCGCTTCGACGAACGCCTCCTGCACCGCCTCTTCCGCCAGGCCGACGTCGCCGATCCGGGCCGCCAGCGCCGCCCGGATCCGGGTGGCCTCGCGCCGGTATGTCCTTTCCAGCTCCGCAGAGCCGTCCACGGCATCGAGCCCCTCGGCCGCCGCCGCTATCCGAGCTTGGCTTCGGGGAGGATCGGCTCGAACAGTTCCACGGGGTTACCGGACGGGTCCTCGGCGAGGATCTGCTTGCCGCCGGTGCCGGTGACGATGTCGTTGCGGAACCGGACATCGTGGCTGCGCAGCTTCGCCACGGTGCCGGCCAGGTCGGCGACCTCGATGGCGAAGCGGTTCCAGCCGCCGGGCTGTGGCATCGTGCCGTCCGGCATCGCCTGGCCGCCCCCGGGCCCGCTACCTGGCACGCTGAGCACCAGGCGCAGATCCCCGCGCGACAGCATCGCGAAGGCCGGGGCCGGATGCATCACCTCGGCGAAGCCCAGATGCTTGGTGTAGAACGCGATCGCGGCGTCGACGTCGTTGACGATGTACCGCACGCTTACCGTGGCCATCCGCATACCTCCTCGGCCGGGGTTCCCCGGCTACCGCTCGGCGATCTTGTCCAGCACCGGCTTCACATCGGCGACCAGCTTCACAGCATCCATCCTGCCTGGGGGAAATCCCCTGCCCGAAGTCGGGTGACAGCCACGTAGCTGCGCCTGCCACCGTCCGGGGCGTCAGGGGCGGGTAGCTAACCGCCTGGCCGGCGACCGTGGTGCCGACTCCAGTGCGAACGTCGATGCGGCGAGCGTGACCCGGTCCACCGCGAGCACGCTGTTATTCGGCACCATGGTCCAGCCGGGCTGGGGCCACCCGGAGCTTGCCACGACCACCGCGTCCGGCGTGGCCAGGCAGGCGAGGTGGAAGTACCCGGCGATCTCCTCGGGTGTGCTGGCGAGGCCCCGCTGCCGCAACTGGTCGGCGGGAATCCGGGCCGGGTCGTGCCAGGAGATCACGTACATCTTCGCTGGCGAGAGCAGCACCGCGTTGAGGCTGTTGACCGCGTAGCGCCCCGCGATGCCGGCCACCGTGTCGGCGACCGCCGCGATCATGTCACCGCGCCGTTCCTCCAGCCGCCACATGATGTGCAGCAGGTAACGCTCGCTGTCGGTCGCCCCGGCGAGCCGCCGTTCCCATTCGGCGGGCAGCATCTCGCCAAGCCGGTCCTGCGGGTGGATAGCGCCGTTGTGAGCGAGGGTGTAGGGGCCGAACCGGAACGGGTGGGAGTTGGGGTAGCCGATGCCCAGGCCCGGCGTTGCCCAGCGCAGGTGCACCAGGCCGAGGTCGCCAAGCGCCTGCCCGGCCAGCCGGGCGTATTCCGGCTCCTCCGCCGCGCGGCACGGCGACTTGTGCATCTGTGGCCCGTCCGCGCCGTACCAGGCCATGCCCCAGCCATCGGCGTGAAAGGCCGACAACGCGGTGAACGCGCCCAGCCCTTCCTTTGTGAGCAGGCCCGCGACGGACGCGCTGCCGCGGGAACAGTAACCAAGCAGCCGGCACATGGGCCGCCTCTAGAGGTACTTGCCCATGCCGCCGGCCACGTCGATCGACGCGCCCGTGAGGTAGCTCGCGCGGTCGCCGGCCAGGAAGGCGACCAGGCCGGCCACCTCGTCGGGCCGCCCGAACCGGCCAAGCGGGACCTCCGCGGCGGCGAGCTGGCCGAAGAACTCCTCGGCGGGCATGTCCGGCGCGCGACGGCGGTGGATGTTCTCCCACTGAGGCGTGGTGACGAACCCGATGTTGACGCTGTTCACCAGGATCCCCTCGCGGCCCAGCTCCATGGAAAGGGCCTTGGCGAGGCTGAGGCAGGATGCCCGGTTCACCGACGATGCGAGGAAGGCAGGGTCCGGGTAGCGCCCGTACACGGCGTTGATGTTGATGACCCGTGGTGCCCCGCTCTGCCGCAAGTGCGGCAGGGCAGCGCGGGTGCAGCGGATCTGGGAGAGCAGCTTGGTGTCGATGTCGGCGTGCCAGTCGTCGTCGGTCAGCGTGCCGAACCGGCCGGGCCTGGCGCCGCCGGCGTTGTTGACCAGGATGTCCAGCCCGCCCAGGGCGGCCGCGGCCGCCTCGATGAACCCGGCCACCTGGCCGGGCACGGTGACATCACAGGGCATCGCGCGGACCGACCCGGCGCTCTCATCAGGCAGCTGCTTGACCAGCTGAACGGCTGCCGCGTCCAGCTCGTCCTGATGCCGCGAGCAGATCGCCACCGCCGCCCCCTCGGCCATCAGCTCGGCGGCGATCGCCTT
>DASXKD010000436.1:0-1548 GCA_036497045.1 Streptosporangiaceae bacterium
CGTCACGAACGCTCCGGTCGCCGCGGCCCACGGCTACGACGCGGTCCCAGTCGCGGACGCCCTCGCCTAAGGCATCGCCCACCTGACGGCCTGTCGATTGCGCAAATGACCCGCTCAATCGGTGTCGATTGCGCAATCGACAGGTTTCCCACCCAGCCGCTCCGCCCCCGGGCGAGGCAGGCCGTCTCCGCCGCCTGATAACAGCAAGAAGCGGGTCCGCAGGCCCGTGATCCCGGGCGCGTGCCGGGTCTGGCAAGACCTCAGCCGCGGCGCTGAGCATGATCACGAAAGAAAAACACCCTATGCGCGTGGCTCGCTCAGGGGATTGTCGCAACGCCTGACCTGTTAGGGGATGGTGTTGCATGGCTGGGCGCAGGCTGCCGCCGGAGAAGCGGCGGATGGTGCTGGATCACCTGGCAGCGGGGATGAATCCGGCGCAGGCGTCGCGGGCGGCCGGCGTGTCGCTGGCGTATGCGTACGGGCTGCATCACAAGATGGGCGGGGTGTACCGTCCCCCTGATGTGACCTACAGTGCCCGTTACCTGGACCGCGAGGAGCGGTATGAGCTTGCCCGGCTGCTGGGGCTGGGCTTGTCCAGGCGGCAGGCCGCGGCCCGGATGGGCCGTCATCCGTCGACCATCGGCCGTGAGCTGGAGCGGAACAAGGACCCGCGGACCGGGGCGTACCAGCCGGAGCGGGCGCACCGGCTGGCCTGGGAGCGGCAGCGCCGCCCGAAGCCGTCGAAGCTGTCCCGCGACCCGGTGCTGCGGGCCGCGGTGCAGGGCATGCTGGACTGCAGGTACTCACCGGAGCAGGCCAGCGGGAGGCTGACAGTGCTGCACCCGGATGACCCGGCGATGCGGGTCAGTCACGAGACGATCTACCAGTCGATCTACCTCTACCCGCGCGGCGGGCTGAAACGGGAACTGAAAGCCTGCCTGCGGTCCGGCCGCGGCACCCGGCGGCGCCGCGGCCGCCGCGAGATGCGCGGCAAGATCATCGGCGCGGTCCCCATCGGCGCCCGGCCCCCCGAAGTGACCGGGCGGCTGGTGCCCGGCCACCACGAGGGCGACCTGGTGATGGGCTCGGCCGCGTCCAACTCCGCGGTCGGCACCATCGTCGAGCGGACCACCGGCTACCTCACCCTGCTGCACCTCCCGGACGGCCACACCGCCGGCGCCGTCGCCGATGCCGTCATCGCCCGGATGAGCGCCTACCCCGGCTGGTTTGCCCGGACCCTGACCTGGGACCGCGGCACCGAACTCGCCCGGCACGCCCGCATCACCGCCGAAACCGGCATCCAGGTGTACTTCGCCGACCCGCACGCTCCCTGGCAGCGCGGCAGCAACGAGAACCTCAACGGGCTGCTGCGCGAATACCTCCCCAAGGGCACCGACCTCAGCGCGCACACCGCGGCCCAGCTGCAGGACATCGAAGACGAGCTCAACGACCGGCCCAGAAAACGCTTCGGCTGGCACACCCCTCGCGAAGAACTCGATAGGCTCCTAGCCGAAAACCAAACCGTTGCGACGACCCCCTGAATACGCC
>DASXKD010000437.1:0-8032 GCA_036497045.1 Streptosporangiaceae bacterium
TCATGGTTCTCCCGTCTCCCGCATCCCGAGTTTGCAGCAGTCCGGACATTAGCGCGATGACGGGGCAAAATGCGAGCAATCGCCCGCTGCAAGCTGCGCAATCCCCCGTGTTCCCGGGCGGGGCCTAGCGCGCCGCGCTGACCACGGCCACCGCGGACGTGGGCCTCGTTGCCTTCGAGATGGCGGTACTGGTCAAGCGCGTCGGCCCGCACCTGCTGGTGGATCCCCGGCCCGGGCTGGCCGGGGCCGTGGACGACTGAGCCGCCATGGCCGAAGAAGACCGGTGGCTTGACGAGGAGGCCGGGCCCGTCGTCCGCCCATATGCCCTTACCCGGGGCAGGACCCGGCCCACGGGCGAGACCCTCGACCTGATCGCCCTCGTCATCGCGGTGCGGGGGGTGGAAGTCGACCCGGTCGGGCTCGACCCCGAGCACCTGGCCCTGCTGGCGATGTGCCGGCTGCCCGCATCAGTGGCCGATCTGGCATCGGAGCTGGACCTGCCCCTGGGGGTGGTCCAGATCCTGCTGGCGGACCTACGGGTCCGGTCGCTGATCAGCGTCCACCACCCGACCCCGCCGGCCCAGCTGCCCGACCCACGAATACTGAGAGAGGTGGCCGATGGGCTTCGGCGGCTCTGAGTCACATGGCCGCGACCCGGGAGAGGCGCCGGTCACCATCAAGATCCTCATCGCCGGCGGTTTCGGGGCTGGCAAGACCACGCTGGTCGGGTCGGTGACGGAGATCCGCGCGCTGCGCACCGAGGAACCCCTGAGCGGGCCGGGCGCCTACGTGGACAACCTCAAGGGGGTGGAGCAGAAGAGCACGACCACCGTGGCAATGGACTTCGGCCGCATCACCATCAGGGACAACCTGGTGATCTACCTGTTCGGCACGCCCGGCCAGGAGCGGTTCTGGTTCATGTGGGACGAACTGGTCAGCGGCGCGCTCGGCGCGGTGGTCATGGCCGACACCCGCCGCCTGGCCGACTGCTTCCCCTCAGTGGACTTCTTCGAGCGGCGGCGGCTGCCCTTCACCGTCGCGGTCAACTGCTTCGACGGCGCGAAGCGCTACCACACCGAAGACGTCAGGGCAGCGCTCGACCTGGATCCCGATGTCCCCGTGATCATGTGCGATGCCCGGCAACGGTCGTCGTCCCGTGACGTTCTCATCGCCCTGATCGAGCATGCGCTCCGGGGCCTGCAGCGGGCCCGGACTGCCGGGACGAACGTCTAGCGCCTGTTCATCAGCGAGGCAGCGCCAATTAATCCGTCCATATCAGACAGAATGGCTTGCCGGCCGGATCGGCGTAGACGCGCCAGTTCGGGCCGGCGCCGTCCAGCCGGGTGGCACCGATGTCGAGGGCGGCCCGTTCCGCCACGTCCACGTCCTGGACGGTCACGTCGAGGTGGATCTGCTGCGGGTACGCCGGATCCGGCCAGCGCGGCGCGGTGTACTGCTCCACCTGCTGGAACATCACCGGCTGCGCACCGTCCTCGCCGATCATGGCGGCCCCGTCCGCCTCGTACGTCACCGGCTTGCCGAGCAGCTCCGCGTAGAAGTGGCTCAGCGCCTTCGCATCGGGGCAGTCGAGCATGACGCCCATCAGGGTGGTCCGCGGATCGTCGGGGTTGACGCACAGGTCGAACGGGTGGCCGGCCGGGTCGGCCAGTGTGTGCCACCGTTCGTTGCGGCGCAGCAGGCTGGCGCCGAGCTGCTGGGCGCGTTCCGCCGCCGCATCGATGTCCGGTACCCGGAAGTCGAGATGGGCCTGCTGCGGACGGTCCTGGTCCGGCCAGTGGGGCGGCACGTGGTCGGTGGCCCGTTGCAGGCCGATCCGCCAGCCGTCACCGGAGTCGATCGTGATCCAGTCGTCCTCCTCGTCGTCGGGGACGCGTCGCCAGCCGGCGAGCTGCTCGTAGAACGTGGCCACGAGGTCGATGTCCGGGGCGTCCAGGGCCACGGCCCGCAGTGAGCCGATCGCCCGCCGGTGCGGTTCGGAGGTCATGCCCCCGATCCTGCCGATCCCGGGGCCGGCCCGCCACCGGAAACCGGCGTTGACGATCCGTTCTCATGAGCCGGCCTTCAGCTGAGTGCCCGCCCGGGCGGTCAGCGTGCAGCCCAAAGCTAGAGATCTCTAGCCGGCCTCGCCAAGCAACTGCCCCGCGATCCGGGGCACGGCGGTGCCGATCGGCTCCCTGATCACCTCGGCGGCCAGGCCGTCGTACGGTGTGGCATCGGCGTTGACGATCACCAGCGCCGCGCCCGCGCCCGCGGCGAGCCCGCACAGCGACGCGGCCGGCTCGACGGTCAGCGTGGACCCGATCGCCAGGAACAGGTCGCACTGCCGCGCCGCCTGCTCCGCCCGGAAGAAGACCCCGGTGTCGAGCCGCTGGCCGAACATGACCGTCGCGGATTTCAGGATCCCGCCGCACCGTGGGCAGTCCGGGTCCTCCTCCCCCGCCTCGACCCGGGCCAGCGCACCCGCCATCGGCGAGCGGTCGCCACAGGACACGCACACCACGCTGAACATGGTGCCGTGCAACTCGATCACCCGCTCCGCGGGCGTGCCCGCCTTCTGATGCAGCCCGTCGATGTTCTGCGTGAGGATCCAGGTGTCGATGCCGGAGGTGACCAGTTTCGCCAGCGCGGCGTGCGCCGCGTTCGGCTCGGCGGCCCAGGCCGGGTGATCACGGCGGGCCTGCCACGACCGCCGCCGCAGCGCCGGATCACTCACATAAGCCTGGTAGGTGGACATCTGCTGGGCACCAGGGTTAAGCGTCCAGATTCCCCGCGCTCCCCGGAAATCCGGTATCCCGGAGTCGGTCGAGATCCCGGCCCCGGTCAGCACCGTCAGCGCCCGTACCCCACGCGCCCACGCCGGCCCGGCCCCGGCGTCAGCAGCGCGCCCCGGCGCGGGCTCCGCACAGCTCACCCTGCGATCCTCACCGCAACGGGGCGCCGCATGCAAACCGGCACGAGCCCGGCCAGCCACCTGGGCCCACCTAAGTCATGATCACGCCGGTAAAGGGGCGGAGAAGAGGGCATGATCATGGTGTCCTGACGCTTCGGTTCCGGGCTGGTCTCGGTTCGGCCACGAATCCGGTTGGGTCTTGTCTGGTGCTCGAACCTGGCCTTGAATTGTGATTCATCATTGCCCTTTGTCTGCTACATGAGCAGGACATGCTTGATGAATAGCAGTTCAGATCCGGGGCCGGCGAAGCCGCCTGAGGACCAGGCGGGCGTGCTGGAGGTCAGCGACGTCACGGTGCGGTTCGGTGGCCTCACCGCGCTGGATGCCGTGTCGCTCACCGCCCCGCCGCGGGAGGTCACCGGGATCATCGGGCCGAACGGGGCGGGCAAGACCACTCTCCTCAACGTGCTGTGCGGGTTCGTGCACCCCGAGGCCGGGCGGCTGCGTTTCGGCGGCGCCGAACTGACCGGGCTGCGGCCGCACCGGCTCGCCTCCCTCGGCATCGCCCGCACGCTGCAGGGCCTCGGCCTGTTCCCCAGGCTCACCGTGCTGGAGAACGTCATGATCGGGGCCACCCGCCATGCCCGGGCAGGTTTCTGGTCCGGGGTGGCCGGGGCGGGCCGGTCCGACCGCGACGAGCGGGCGCTGCGGGACCGCGCGCTGGCGGCGCTGGAGCGGGCGGGCCTGCCGGACGCGGCCGAGCGCCTGCCCGGCCAGCTCTCCTACGCACACCGCAAGCGGGTCGCGCTGGCCCGCGCCCTGGTCGCAGAGCCACGGCTGCTGCTGCTCGACGAGCCCGCCAGCGGCCTCACCGAGGGAGAACTGCCCGAGCTTGGAGAGCTGATATCCCAGCTCGCCGGGGACGCCTGCGTCGTGGTGGTCGAGCACCGGATGGACCTGATGATGTCGGTGTGCGACTCCATCGCCGTCCTTGACTTCGGCAAGCTCATCGCGTTCGGCCCGCCGCAGCAGGTGCAGGCCGACCCGGCGGTCACCGCCGCGTACCTGGGCGTGGAGGGAACAGATGCCTAGCAGCGCGGGGGCGGGCGCGGAGCGCGGGGGCGGGACTAGCAGAGCGGCGGCCCTGGAGGTCGAGCACCTGGAGAGCGGTTACGCGGGCGTGATGGCGCTGCACGACGTGTCGATCAGCGCCAAGCCCGGCACGATCACCGCGGTGCTCGGCGCGAACGGCGCGGGCAAGACCACGCTGCTCGCCACGATCAGCGGCTTCGTCCGGCCCCGGCAGGGCCGGGTGGCGCTGGACGGGACCGACCTCACCCGGCGGGCCCCCGAGGAGATCGTCCGGGCCGGCATCGCGCACGTGCCGGAAGGCCAGGCGGTGATCACCGAGCTGACGGTCGAGGAGAACCTGCGGGTAGGCGGGCTGTGGCGGCACGGGCAGGGGGGCCGGTCCGCCGCCCTCGAGGATGCTTATAAGCGCTTCCCCATCCTGGGCGCGGCCAGGCACCGGAGCGCGGGCACGCTGTCCGGCGGTGAACGGCAGATCCTGGTGATCGCCCGGGCCCTGATGGCCAGCCCGAAGGTGCTGCTGCTGGACGAGCCCTCGCTGGGACTGGCACCGCGGATCGTCGCCCAGGTGATGGAGCTGATCCAGCGGCTGCGCGACGAGAGCGGGCTGACCGTGGTGCTGGTCGAGCAGAACGCCCGCAGCGCACTGGCCATCGCCGACCTCGGCGTGGTGCTCAACGTCGGCCGCGTGGTGGTTATCGAAAACGCCGCCGTGCTCGCGGCCGACGAGGCACTCCGTATGCACTACCTGGGTTTCTAGGAGGGTCGGCCGTGACGGAGTTCTTGCAGTTCACGCTCGGTGGCGTCAGCTTCGGCATGGTGTACGCGGCGATCGCGCTGTCCCTGGTGCTGATCTGGCGCGGCACCCGCATCCTCAACTACGCCCAGGGCGCCATGGCCGTGCTCACCACCTACATCGCGCTGACCGTGATCAACCGCACCGGCTCGTACTGGGAAGGGTTCGTGGTCGCGCTGGCCGCCGGGCTGGTCCTCGGCGCCGTGATCGAACGGGTGGCCATCCGCCCGGTGGAGAACAAGCCGCCGCTGAACGCGGTGGTGGTCACGATCGGGCTGCTCGTGCTGATCGAAGGCATCGCCGGCATCATCTACGGGGGGCAGTTCCGCTCGTTCCCCCCGGCGTTCTCCCTCAACGGACTGCACGCCGGGTCTGTCGCACTTGGAATTTCTCGTAACGATGTGTTCGTGGCGGCCGCCGTCCTCGTCGTGGCCCTGGCGCTCGCGGCGCTGTTCCGGTTCACGTCCACGGGGCTGCGGCTGCGGGCGGCGGCGTTCAACCCCTACGCGGCGCGGCTGCTCGGGGTCCGGGTCGGCCGGGTGTTCACGCTCGGCTGGGCGCTGGCCGGGCTGATCGGCGCGCTGGCCGGGCTGCTGGTCTCGACGAACACGTTCCTCTACCCCTCCAGCATGGACTCGATCTTCGTGCTCGGCTTCACCGCCGCGGTGATCGGCGGCCTGGACAGCCCGGTCGGCGCGATCGTGGGCGGCCTCATTCTCGGCGTGGCGCTCAACTACGTCGGCGGATACCTCGGCTCGAACCTGGTGCCGATCTTCGGGCTCATCGCGCTGGTGGCGGTCCTGATGATCCGCCCGTCCGGCCTGTTCTCCGTGAGTCACGGCCGGCAGGTGTAGCGATGACTCTCCTGCGTCACCTGGTCGCCGCTCTCGTCGCGGGCGCGATTATCTGGGCACTGTCCGTTCAGCTCAATGCTTTTCGTGACTTTCAGATGGCGGAGATCGCCGTCTACGTGGTGGCGATCGCCGGGCTATCTCTCCTGATCGGGCTGAGCGGCCAGATCTCGCTCGGCCAGGGGGCATTCATGGCGGTCGGCGCCTACACCGCCGCGCTGCTGATGCTGCATCTCAACTGGCCGCTGTGGGCCGTGTTCCCGGCGAGCGCGGCGGTCACGGCGCTGGCCGGCACCGTGGTGGGCCTGGCCGCGGCCCGGCTGAGCGGTCCCTACCTGGCCGGTGCCACCCTCATGCTCGCGGTGGCACTGCCGTCGCTGGCGAGCCAGTTCCCCGGCGTGTTCGGTGGCGATCAGGGCCTGAGCGTCACCGTCATCCCGCCCGCCTCCCTCGGCGCGACGTTCCCGCAGACCCGCTGGCTGGCCTGGGTCTGCGCGCTGGCCGCCCTGGTCACCCTGGTCATCCTGGCGAACCTGGCCCGCAGCAGGGTCGGCCGGAACTGGCGCGCGATCAGGGACGACCCGGTGGCGGCCGCGCTGGCCGGGCTGCCCGTCGGCAGGCTGCGGGTACTGGCGTTCATCGTGAGCGCGGCCTGCGCCGGGCTCGCCGGGGCCATGCTGGCCGTCACCACGTCGCTGGTCTCGCCGGGCTCGTTCACCCTCAGCCTGTCGATCGCACTGCTGGCCGGCGCGGTGCTCGGCGGCCTCGGCACACTCATGGGCGCGCTGTGGGGCGCGCTGGTGATCGTGCTGGTGCCTACCTACGTCACCGACGTCGCCACCAGCCACGGCCTGTCCGGCGGGGTCGCGGCCAACATCCCGATCGCCGCCTACGGGGTGGTGCTCATCATCGTCATGCTCATCTTCCCCCAGGGAATCCAGGGCGGGCTCCGGCGGCTCGCCAAGCAATTCCTGCCCGCTCCCCCCACCCACCTCGACTCGCCAGACCGACGCCCGCCGGCCAGCGAAGACGAGGACGTCAACTCGCCGTACCGGCGCCCGCCGGTCAGCGAACACCAGGAAGAAGGCACCTCATGAACAGATCCCTTCGGCTGCGACTGCCAGTCGTCGCGGCCGCCGTGACCGCCGCCTCGCTGGTCGCCGCTGGCTGCGGCTCGTCGAGCTCGGGCGGCTCGGGCGGCGCGGCGGCCGCGCCCGTGCCTGGCATCACCAAGACACAGATCCTGATCGGCAGCCACCAGCCCCTCACCGGGCCGGCCGCCCCGGGTTACAGCGAAATCGCCCCCGCAGCCAACGCGTACTTCCAGTACGTCAACGCGCACGGCGGGATCTACGGGCGGAAGATCAAGTACACCTACCTCGACGACGGGTACGACCCGTCCAAGACGGTGAGCGTGGTCCACCAGCTCGTGCTGCAGGACAACGTCTTCGGCATCTTCAACGGCCTGGGCACCCCGACCCACCTGGCGGTGGTCAAGTACCTGAACGCCACCAAGGTGCCCGACCTGTTCATCGCCTCCGGGTGCGACTGCTGGAACAACCCGTCGGCCTACCCGTACAGCTTCGGCTGGCAGCTCGACTACGTGCGCGAGGGCAAGATCCTCGGCACCTACATCAAGCAGCACTTCGCGGGCAAGAAGATCGGTTACTTCTTCCAGAACGACGAGTTCGGCCAGGACGGGGTCAAGGGCCTGGACATGGAAATCCCGCACTCGCAGGTGGTGAGCAGGCAGAGCTACGTGCCCACCAACGTCAACGTCGGCCCGGCGGTCGCCGCGCTGAAGGCGTCCGGTGCCCAGGTCGTGGTGTCGTTCTCCATCCCGGCGTTTACCGCGCTGCTCAAGCTGACCGCGCTCAAGCTCGGCTGGAACCCGACCTTCGTGGTCAGCAACGTCGGCTCCGACCCGATCACGCTGGCCGGGCTGCTCGAGGCCTTCGCCAAGCAGGGCGGGGCGACCGTACAGGGCAACCAGCTCACCCAGGGCATCATCACCGACGGTTACCTGCCCACGCTGGGCAACACCGGCAACAGCTGGATCGCCTTGTTCAAGAAGGTGCACGACACCTACGACGCCAAGGCTCCCTTCGACGGCAACGTGGCCTACGGCGAGGCGGTCGCGTACGCGTTCGTCCAGGCGATGGTCAAGGCCGGGAAGAACCCGACCCGGGCCGGCGTGGTCAAGGCCATCGAGGACGGGCTGCCGCAGGGCGCGTCGGTGGCGCCGTATGACTACTCGGCGACCGACCACGGCGGCATCATGGGCGCCTTCATCGGGGTGATCAATAACGGTGCGATCGTCCAGCAGGGCCCCGTCCTGACCACCGACACCACGCCGACCGGCGCCGTCACGCCGTACACCGGCAC
>DASXKD010000438.1:0-2503 GCA_036497045.1 Streptosporangiaceae bacterium
CGGTGACCAGAGCGACCTTCCCGGTCAGGTCGAACAAGGCGGCGGGGTCGGCCGGAATGTCACTCACAGCCCGTGCTCCTCAAGGAGTGCCGCGTACCGCGCACGAGCCGCGGCCCGGCGGGTGGGGATGTGCTCGGTCGGAAACAGGCCCGGGGCCGGCTGGTAGCCGCGCAGCATCTGCTTGGCCACGGCCGCCTTGTGCACCTCGGTCGGCCCGTCGGCCAGCGCTAGCTGCGGCGCGTAGGCCCACCAGGGGCCGAGCGGGGTCTCCTGGGTCGTGCCGAGCGACCCGTGCAGCTGCACCGCCCGCTGCAGGACGTCGTGCAGCACCGCGGCCAGCGCCACCTTGCACATCGCGATGTGGGTGCGGGCGGCGCCGTGCGGCTGGTTGTCGATTATCCACGCGGTCTGCAGCACGAGCAGCCGGAACTGCTGCAGCTGGATGGCCGAGTCGGCGATGAAGCCCTGGACGAACTGGTGCTCGGCCAGCAGCTTGCCCTGCGTCCGGCGCGACAGCGCGCGCTCGCACATCATGTCGAAGGCCCGCTGGCACTTGCCGACCACCCGCATGGCGTGATGCACCCGGCCGCCGCCTAGCCGCGCCTGGGCGACCTTGAACCCCTCGCCCGGCGCCCCCAGCATCGCGTCGAGCGGCACCCGGACCTGGTTGTAATGGATGTAGCCCTCGGTGCCCTCGTCCAGGTCATCGCGCTCGTTCATGGTCGCGACGTTGCGGATGATCTCGATCCCGGGTGTCTCGGCCGGCACGATGAGCATCGACATCCGCTCGTACGGCTTCGCGTCAGGGTCGGTGACCACCATGACGATGAAGAACGAGGCGTAGCGGGCGTGGGACGAGAACCACTTCTCGCCCTCGATCACCCACTGGTCACCGTCCCTGGTGGCTCTGCACACGAACTCCTTGGGATCGGAACCCCCCTGCGGCTCGGTCATGGAGAAAGTGGACACGATGTTTCCCTCGAGCAGCGGCTGGAGGTAGCGTGCCTTCTGCTCCTCGGTGCCGTACAACGCGAGGATCTCGGCGTTGCCGGTGTCGGGGGCGGCGGTGCCGAACACCGTCGGCGCCCAGCCCGAGCGGCCGAGGATCTCGTTCATCAGCGCCAGCTTGAGCTGCCCGTAGCCCTGGCCGCCAAGTTCCGGGCCGAGGTGGCAGGCCCACAGGCCCTGCTCCTTTACCTTCTCGCGCAGCGGCGCCAGGATCGCCCTTGATGCCTTGTTGTGCACGTCGTAAGGGTCACCCGGGCGCGGGAAGAGCAGGTCAAGGGGCTCGCACTCGTCCCGCACGAACGTGGCCATCCAGTCCAGCTTCTCCTGGAACTCAGGCTCGGTGGAGAACTCCCACATGTGCCGCTCCTGCCGTATCGTCCCCGGCCTGGCGTGAGGCGCGGTGGCCGGGTATCGTCGATCCTCAGACGAGAATTGTATTACTAAATACTAGAAGATAGTTGATTCAAGGACGTAGGGGGAGAGGTAATGGCAGCCAGCCAGGCGGACGAGACGCTGCTGGCTCAGCTGCGGGACCGGGTGGGTGCACGGGTGCCGGACTGGCGTCCCGGTGCGCGGGTCCTCGGCGTATCCCCCCTGACCGGCGGCACCTCCAGCCTGACCTTCCTGGTCGAGCTGGCCGGGGTGGCCGCGGCGGAGACCCCAGTGGTGCTGAAGGTGGCGCCGCCCGGGCTCGCCCCGCTGCGTAATCGTGACGTGCTGCGCCAGGCGCGGCTACAGCGGGCGGTCCAGGGGAACCGGCGCCCGCTGGCACCGGACGTGCTCTTCTCCGACCCGGGTGACCCGCCGGACGTCCCGCCGTTCATGGCGATGAACCTGGTCGCGGGTGAGTGCGTGGAGCCGGTGCTGAGCGAGGAGGCCGAGCGGCCCGCGCCCGGCGTGGTGCGAGCCCGGTTCTTCGACGCTGTCGAGGTGCTTGCGCAGCTGCACGGAGTCGTTCCCGCCGAGGTGGGGCTTGGCGACGAGCCAGCCGTCGGGCTGGCCGACGAGGTCGACCGGTGGACCCGCGCGTTCGCCACTTTGCCGCGGGAGATGGCGGGCGACTACGAGCGGGCCGCGAAGGCGCTGATGGCGACCATGCCCGCACCGCTGCTGCCGGCGATCAACCACGGCGACTACCGGCTCGGGAACACGCTGTGCGAAGGCGACCGGGTCAACGCGGTCATCGACTGGGAGATCTGGTCGGTGGGCGACCCGCGCGTCGACCTGTCCTGGATGACCTTCTTCACCGACGACGCCGGGCACCCCGCCGTCGCGCCGGGGACGGTCGCGGGCACCCCGGCGCGCCGCGAGGTCGTCCGGGCCTACGAAGCGGCGCTCGGCCGGCCCGTCTCCGAACTCGGCTGGTTCGACGCGCTCACCCGCTACAAGGAGGCCGCCGCCACCGGCCTGCTGCTCAAGCGCGCGCATAAGCTCGGCCGGCCGGTGAAGGAATCGATGACGCGGATGCAGCCGGAACTGCCCCGTCTGGTGCAGG
>DASXKD010000439.1:0-2411 GCA_036497045.1 Streptosporangiaceae bacterium
AGGCGCATTCGATAAGATCAGCCACGAGTACCTGCTGGAGGAAATCGGCGGTTTCCCCGCGAGCGGGATGATCGCCGGATGGTTGAAGGCGGGGATTTTCGAGGCTGGGAAAGGGTTCGCGCCGACCGAGGAGGGAACTCCGCAAGGCGGTGTCATGACTCCTCCAACGCAAGTGCGAACCTGGGGCAGGCTCCGCGTCGTCGTCGCTGTCTGTGCTGACAGGGGCGGGTGCGGTCGTGTCGCCTCGTGTGGGGATGGAGTGGCGGATCACGATCTTGCCGGGACTGATGAGGACTTCTTTGACGAGCAGGCGCAGGACGCGCTGGCGGTCCTCGACGGCTGCGGTGACCGCGGATTTGCGGAGGGTGGCCAGGAAACCCTCGAGGTTCTCGGCGAGCTTGAGGTAGACCTCGCGGTCGGCAATCTGGGCGTCGAGAGCCTGGGCCTGGTGGTGCAGGCTGGTCTCGCGGGTGCGCAGTTCGGGCATCCGGGCGCGGAGCTCGTCGAGGGAGATGAGGTCTTCCTGGTAGGCCCCGATCAGCCTGGCGATCGCGCTGGTGGTCTTGGCGAGGGCGTCGTCCAGGCGCTTGTGCTGGGCGGTGGCTGGGTCGGCGGTGCGGATCTGGGCCAGGCGCTTGCCGATCTCGGTGCGGATCAGGGCGGGGTCGGCGAGCAGGTGCGTGATGTGGTTCCAGACGACCTGGTCGAGGTAGTCGGCGCGGACGGGCTTGCTGTCGCAGACCTTGCCGTGCTCGAACCGGTAGTTGTCGCTGCCGATGCACCGGTAGTAGAAGATCTTGTTGCCGGCGGTGGTGGTGGTATGGCCGCGGTAGCAGGCGTACCCGCAGCCCGAGCAGGCGGCCAGGCCCTGGAGCAGGGACGGGGACTTGCTGGCGCGGGAGGCGAACTTCTTGTTGTCGGCCAGGCGGCGCGCGACCCGCTCGAAGGTGTCCTCGTCGACCAGGGCCGGGACGTCGATCTCGAGCCAGTCGCCGCGGGGGCGGTCCACGGTGGTGTAGGCGGCGCCGGTCGCGCGCCCGGCCTGCCGGGCGACCCGGTTCCGGCCGGCCTGCTGGCTGAGCCGGCCGGTCTTGCCGAAGCAGGCCCGGCCGGCGTAGGCGGGGTTGCGGAGCATGCCCCAGATCGTGGAGCGGTCCCAGCGGGCCTTGCCGGTGCGGGTGGTGACGCCGGTGCTGGCGAGCCACCGGGCCAGCTCGGCGATGGCGATGCCCTCGTCTGCGTAGCGGCGGAACAGCCCGGCGATGATGGCGGCCTCGTGGGGGACGACCTCATAGCGGGCGGCGGCGTGATCGCTTTTGCGCACGTACCGGTACCCGAACGGGGCCCCCGACAGCACGTTCACGCTGCCGGACCTGGCGCGCTGGTTCTTGCCGCGGCGGGTCCGTTCCATGATCTGGGCCCGCTCGTACTCGGCGATCATGCCCTGGAACTGGACCAGCAGAGCATCCTCGGGCGTGTCCCCGGAGGGGGCCTTGAGGAACACCACCGATGTGCCCGCCCTGGCGAGTTCCTCCATCAGCAGCGCCTGGTAGGCGTACTTGCGGGCCAGCCGGTCCGGGGAGTGGCACAGCACGACGTCCACCGGCACCTGGGCCACCAGGTCCCGGAGGGCCTCCAGCGCCGGCCGTACCAGCGACGCGCCCGAGTGGCCGTCATCCTCGAATACCCACTCCTCCGGGACGTCAAGCCCCAGCTGCCCGGCGTGGGCGCGCAGCGCCTCGGTCTGGGAGACGATCGTCTCCTGCTCCTTCTGCCGGGCGCTGGAGACCCGCGCGTAGATCGCCGCGCTGGTCATCGCGGCACCGTCCTTCCTGACCGCCCCGCATGCTGCGGGCGGGCCCTTCGGGGATCAGTATCCGGTAGGCCGCCGACAATTCCGCGGCCCCGAGGCGGTCGAACACGAACACCGCTTCGACCGCCGGCTCGCTCACCCGCGGGGATGGCTTCTGCGGCCCCGCGCGAGGAACTCCTCCAGCGCCTGGGCCACCACGGCGGAGATCGACCTCCCCGACGCCCGGGCATGCTCCCGCACCCGCTGCGCCAAGCTGGCCGGCACCTTGACCGTGAACACCGTCGCGGGCTCGGGCACCACCACCGCTCCCGACCGGGCTGCGGCCTCCGCGTAGCGGCGGGCCTGACGCTGCGAGCAGCCGAACCGCCCGGCCAGCACCCGGGCTGCCTCAGCGACCGGGACCCCTGCGGCCACCAGCCCGGCAGCCGCGTTGACCCGCTCGGCGTACTCCACGCCACCCACCCGGCCACCACGAGACATGCCATCAACGTACTACCCGACACGTCACACATCCACCCCGGCACGCCGGGGCCGCTCGCAACGCCGGTAACCCAGCGTCACCTCAAAGCAGAAGTTGCCACTTGCGTTGGAGGAGTCA
>DASXKD010000440.1:0-11240 GCA_036497045.1 Streptosporangiaceae bacterium
GCGTTCCCGTTGACCGCGGCCAGATAGGCCTGGCCGGAGTCCGCGCCCGCCTCCTCGATCTCGTTGCGGGTCTCGTTGGTGAACTTGCAGAAGTTCACCTTCCACGCGTGGTCGGCCTGGGCCAGCATCCGGATGTTCGCCCCGGCGCAGAACACCTTGTCCAGGCCGCTGGTGAGCACAACCGCGCGGACCTCGGGGTGGCTGAACCGCAGCCGCTGGACCGCGTCGTGCAGTTCGATGTCCACGCCGAGGTCGTAGGAGTTGAGCTTGAGCTCGTAGCCGGGGGCGATGCCGCCGTGCTCGTCGGTCTGGAGCAGGATGCGCGCGACCTCACCGTCGATCTCAAGCCGCAGATGCCGGTAGCGGGCGGGGTCCGTGCCGAAGTCAACGGGTGCCATCTCGCTCCCTCGGGGGAGTCTTAGTGCCGTCCCCTTAGTCTCTACAATTCGATGGCGTTACGTCAAATATTTGTGGCATGTTTCCGGATGCGCGGGTACACGGCCAGCGCGTTCCCCGCGAGCACGCCGGCCAGCACCTCGTCGCCCAGGCCGAGGGCGGCCAGGGCCCCGGCGTTGCGGGCGATGCCGGGCACGCCGGGCCAGTCCGTGCCGAAGATGAACTTGCGGGCAAGCCGGCGCAGGTCGAAGCGCGCGTAGTAGTGGGAGAGACGCTGCGGCGGCAGGCCGGACACCTCGATCCACACGTTCTCGTGCAGCAGCGCCAGCGATGCCGCCGCGTCGTACCACCAGCCCCTTCCGCCATGCGCCAGCACCACGGTGAGCCCGGGAAAGTCCCGCAGCACCGGCAGCAGCAGCGCCGGGTCGGCCATTTCGTTCGTGGAACCGGGGAAGGAACTCGTGCCGCAGTGCACCACCACCGGCAGGCCCTCGGTCACGCAGGCCTGGTAGGCGGGGTAGAGGGCCGGGTCGGCGGGGCTGAAGCCGCCGTGCACAGGGTGCACCTTGAGCGCGACCGCGCCCAGGGCGAGCTGCCGGGCCACCTCGGCATCGACCGGGTAGTGCAGGTGCGGGTTGATGTTGGCGACCAGCGAGAACCGGCCCGGGTCGTGTGCCGTCAGCGGCAGCAGGTCCTCGGCCGGCTGGATGCCGGTCGCCTTGGGGCTGTACTCGCAGATCACCAGGGCGTGGTCCACGCCCTCGGCCTGCATCAGGTCGCCGAAGGCCTGCGGGATGATCTCGCCGTCCGCCGTGTACGCCTCGCGCCAGCCCGGCTGCCCGAACCGCTCCGCCCAGTCCATCCAGGCGTGCTTGACCGTGGACAGCCGCACCGGGTGCTGGTGGGCGTCGATCAGCGGTCGTCCGTCGAGCATCGCCGTCCTCCCTCGAACTCTGACTGCGACCCAAACCCTATTTGCCCGGATCACTGGCTGTGCTAGCCCGGGGGAGCGACCCCCCGGAGCCCCCCGGTGGCTCAAGGCCCGTTCCTTCGTCACGAGGCCTTGGCCCTGCCGGCTGGGGAACGGGCTCATCAGATGTGCCGGAGCCCGGGCGCTGGTTGCGCCCGGGCTCCGGTTTGGTGTTGCTGGTGCGGGTCAGGCCTGGGACGGCTCCAGGTCGCCAGCGTCGGCCAGGTTCGCGGCGGCACCGGCGGCGAGCGCCATCGGGTCGCCCGCCAGGTCCTCCTTCGTGACCCGGATCCCGACCAGCGTGATCACCAGCGCGATCACCGCGATCCCTGAGGAGACCAGGAACCCGCGGGAGAACCCGACGGCCAGCGCGTGGTCGTAGATGGCCCTGGGGATCTGCCCGCCGGTGGCGTGCACAGCGTGCCCCGTCTTGGCCGCGGCTGCGGCCAGTGCGGTGACCTGGCTGTGGGCGGTGTTCGACACCACGGTCCAGGCGACGGTGCCGAGCACGGCCAGCCCGATCGCCCCGCCGACCTGCTGGCCGGTGTTGAGCAGGCTGGAGGCCAGCCCGGCGTCCCGGTCCTGGACCTTGGACAGGGCGACCAGCGTGATCGGCATGAACAGCATGCCGAGCCCGGCCGCGGTGACCATCATCGGGCCGAGCAGGCCGCCCGCGTAGGTGCTGTGCTCGGTGATCCGGGACAGCCAGAACATGCCGACCGCGGTGATGGTCGAGCCCGCGATCAGCAGCGGCCGCGCGCCGATCCGGGGGACCAGCTGGGAGCTGACCCCGGCCATCAGCATGATCGTGCCGACCATCGGCAGGTAGGCCACGCCGGTCTTCAGCGCGCTGTAGCCCCAGACGATCTGCACGAACAGGGTCAGGAAGAAGAACATCCCGAACATCGCGGTGCCGACGCAGAGCATGATCAGGTTCGCTGCGGACCGGTCGCGGTTGCGGAAGATCCGCAGCGGCATCAGTGCGTGCTTGCTGCGCGACTCGATGATCACGAACGAGACGAGCAGCACCACAGAGGCCGCGAGCGCCCCCACGACCTTGGTGTCACCCCAGTGCGAGACACCGTTGGGGCTGGTGGCGGCGTTGGACAGCCCGAACACCAGAGCGGCCAGCCCGAGCGTGCTGGTGATCGCGCCGGGCAGGTCGAACCGGCGGGGGTTCCGCTCGGTCTCGGCGAACGCGCGCGGGGCCAGCAGGGCGACGACGATGCCGATCGGCACGTTGACGAACAGCACCCAGCGCCAGGAGGCGTAGGTGGTCAGCAGGCCGCCCGCGATCAGGCCGACCGCGGCGCCGCCGATGCTCATCGCGGCGTAGACGCCCATCGCCCTGTTACGCGGCGGGCCCTCCGGGAAGGTCGTGGTGACCAGGGACAGCGCGGCAGGCGCGACGATGGCCGCGCCAACGCCCTGCAGCGCCCGGGCGCCGAGCAGCCACGCCTGGGTGGTGGCGAAGCCGCCGAGCAGGGATGCTACCGAGAACAGGATGATGCCGGCGATGAAGACGCGGCGCCTGCCCAGGACGTCGCCGGCCCGGCCGCCGAGCAGCAGGAAGCCGCCGAACGTCAGGGCATAGGCGTTGACGACCCACTCCAGGCCCGAGCCGGAGAAGCCCAGTGCGTGCTGGATGTGGGGGAGTGCGACGTTGACGATGGTCGCGTCGAGCACCACCATGAGCTGCGCGGTTGCGATCACGACGAGGGCCAGGCCGAGATTGCGCTGGCGTGCGCCAGCCGCTGCTCCTGGGCCCCCTCGCCCGATCGCGGGCTGTGCGGTGGACATGTGATCTCCTTGCGTGAAGGGCGTACTGAACCAACGCGTCGGCGGTTTATGCCGGGCGTGGAAGTCTGGGATTGGGTTGAGACCTTCAGCGGCCGCCGGTTAGCGGACGGCCGGGGCTGCCGCAGAAACAGGTTCTGCGGCGCTGACCAGAAGCTTGCTCACCTCCTCCGCGGGGCATTCCGCCTCGGCGGCGGACAGCGGCGGGTTCATGGTCCGGATCAGGGCCAGCAGGCTGGTGCGCTGCTCCCGGCTGAGGCACTGGCGCCACGGCGTGTGGCTCAGCACCTCATCCTCGATGCGCGCCTTGAGGTCCGCGCCGGCCGGGGTGAGCACGAGCCGCTTCACCCGGCGGTCGGCGGGATCAGGTTCCCGCACCGCCAGCCCGTGCTTCTCCAGAGTGTCGGCGATGCTGGTGATGAAGGAGGGGTCACAGTGCATCCGCTGCCCCAGGTCCTTCATGGCCAGCGGGTTGTCGAGCATGTGCAGCGCCTTGATCACGAACACCGGGATGCCGAAACTCTTGGCAAGCGCCTCACTCTCGCCGACAAGCCGGCCGAACAGCCCGGCCACCGAGTCAAGGATCTCGAGGTCAAGGAGATCCTCTTCCGATCGGGTATGCACTCTGTTTTCCTCCGCCTGAGCATCTCAACAGTTGAGTAGCTCAAACATATAGGAGGACAGTTGAGTAGGTCAAACTTTTATTCGCCTAGCATCTGAGCAGATCAAGCGACAGGGGCGCCGCAAGGCCAGCGAGGGGTTCCAGGGGGTCGCCCCCCGGGCTAGCACTGGGGTTCCGGGGGCGGCTTGCCGCCCGGGCTAACGCAGCTATTCGGCGCTGGAGGCGGCCCAGATGTTGATGCCCGACGCGGCCGAGTGCTGGTCGATCGCGGCCAGTTCCTCCGCGCTGAAGGCTGCCCGGCCCGCCGCGGCCACGTTCTCCTCCAGTTGCGCCACGCTGCTCGCGCCGACCAGCACCGAAGTGACCCGCTGATCGCGCAGCGCCCAGGCGAGCGCCATCTGCGCCAGTGACTGGCCCCGGGCCCTGGCGACCTCGTTGAGCGCGCGCACCGTGGCCAGGTTCTGCTCGCTGAGCTGGTCGGCGGACAGGCTGCTGTCGCCGCGCGAGGCCCGTGAGCCCGCGGGGATGCCGTCCAGGTACCTGGCGGTGAGCAGCCCCTGGGCTAGCGGGGAGAACGCGATGCATCCCGCGCCCTCACGCTCCAGCGTGTCCAGCAGGCCGTCCTCGATCCACCGGTTGAGGATCGAGTAAGACGGCTGGTGGATCAGCAGTGGCGTGCCCATCTCGCGCAGCAGGGCCGCCGCCTGCTCGGTGCGCGCGGGGGAGTAGGAGGAGATCCCCGCGTACAGCGCCCGGCCCGAACTGACCGCTGTGGCCAGCGCGCCCATGGTCTCCTCGAGCGGGGTGTCCGGGTCGGCGCGGTGGCTGTAGAAGATGTCCACATAGTCCAGGCCCATCCGGGCGAGCGACTGGTCGAGGCTGGCCAGCAGGTACTTGCGGGAGCCCAAGTCGCCATAGGGCCCGGGCCACATGTCGTAGCCGGCCTTGGTGGAAATGATCAGCTCATCGCGGTAGGGGCGCAGGTCCTCGCGCATGATGCGGCCGAAGTTGATCTCGGCCGATCCGTACGGCGGGCCGTAGTTGTTGGCAAGATCGAAGTGAGTCACGCCCAGGTCGAACGCGCGGCGCAGGATCGCCCTCTGGGTGTCCTGGAGACTGTCGTCGCCGAAGTTCTGCCACAGCCCGAGGGAAACCTCGGGCAGCATCAGGCCGCTGCGCCCGCAGCGGCGGTAGTGCCTGCCGTCGTACCTGTCATCGGCCGCGATAAAGGTCATGGTGGCAGTCTCTCACTGGCCCCTGCCGTCTCGCCGCCCGTTGCCCACGGGCAGCCGGTACCGCGCGGGCCGGGCTGGCAGGATGGGGATGCCCGGGTACGGCCCGGGCGCCCCACCGACGCGGACCAGCGATGGAGCATGCATGAAAGACGCGATGATGGCCGAGGCCATCAGCATCACCGGACATGGCGGCGATCAGATCGAGGCCTACCTCGCCAGGCCGCTGGGCCCGGGCCCCTATGGCGGCGTGGTCGTGATCCATCACATGCCCGGGTACGACGAGGGCAGTAAGGAGATCACCAGGAAGTTCGCCGCGCACGGCTACCTGGCCATCTGCCCGAACCTGCACTACCGGGAGGCACCGGGGGCCAGCCCGGACGACGCGGCCGCGGCATCCCGGGCACAGGGCGGGGTGCCTGACGACCGGCTGGTCGGCGACGTCGCGGGCGCGGTCGCCTACCTGCGGGCCATGCCCGCCTCCAACGGCAAGGCGGGCACGATCGGCTACTGCTCGGGCGGACGTCAGTCCTTCCTCGCCGCGTGCAGCCTGCCGCTGGACGCCGCGGTCGACTGCTACGGGGCGTTCGTCGTAGGCGCGCCACCCGAGGGCATGCCGCTCAAGGTCGGCCCGATCGTGCACCTCGCCAAGGACCTGTCCTGCCCGCTGCTCGGCCTGTTCGGCGCCGACGACTCCTATCCGGCCCCGGACGAGGTGGCCGAACTGGACAAGGCCCTCACCGAGGCAGGGAAGGCGCACGAGTTCCACAGCTACGAAGGTGCCGGGCACGCCTTCTTCGCCGTGGACCGGCCCAGTTACCGGCCGGAGGCGGCCGTGGACGGCTGGCATAAGATCTGGGACTTCTACGGCCGCTACCTGGCCGGCTGAGCGGAGGCCACGATGTGCACGTATCTGACCGAGAAGGTGACCGTCGAGGGCAGCGGCAAGGGCGCGGCGGGCTGGTTCGGCCTCACCGAGGCGACCGTCTACTTCGACCACCCGCAACATGCACGGGCCGAGCACACACTCAATATCGACTTCCTCAACCCGGGCCAGGGGGCGTCGGCACGCGTAGCGGTGGAGTTGACGGCCGCCTCCGCCCGGGCGTTGGCCGCGGCGATCGAGTCCGCGCTGTCCAGCGTGCCCCCGGGCTTGCTCTGAGATCACCACGGGTCGGGACGACCGGGGGTAGGGATGCCGGGGGTGCGGGGTGTGCTGGGTTTGGGGTTATGTCGGTGGGGGGTGCCAGGATCAGGAGTGGAAGGTGGTGGCATGAAATTCCGGGTCGAGCATGACGCGCTGGCGGACGCGGTGGCTTGGGTGGCGCGGGCGCTCCCGTCGCGGCCGGTGGTGCCGGTGCTGTCCGGGCTGCGGCTGGACGCGGCCGAAGGGCTCACGCTGTCTTGCTTCGACTACGAGCTGTCCGCGACTACGCGGTTGCCCGCCGACATAGCCGAGCCGGGCTCGGCGCTGGTGCCTGGCCGGCTGCTCGCCGAGATCACCCGCAGCCTGCCCGGGCAGCCGGCCGAGTTCCGCTCCGACGGCGACGAGGTGACGCTCAGTTGCGGAAGCGCCGAGTTCGCACTGGTCTCCCTGCCCACGGCGGAGTACCCGGAACTGCCGCCCGCCCCGCCGCTGGCCGGCTCGGTCGACGGCGGGGACCTGGCCGCGGCGGTGGCGCAGGTGCTACCGGCGACCAGCCGCGACGACACGCTGCCCATGCTCACCGGCGTATGCCTGGACATCCGCGGCGACGTGATCACGCTGGCGGCTACCGACCGGTACCGCCTGGCCGTGCGCGACCTGCACTGGGCGCCCGCAGACCCGGGGATCCGGGCGATCGCACTGGTCCCCGGGCGCACCCTGGCCGACGCGGCGCGGGTCATGGTGCCCGGGGTCCCGGTTTCCGTGGCCTTCGCGGCGCCGGAAGACGCCGCGACCGCCGGGCACCGCGGCGACCCTAGGCCGGTGGAGGGGATGATCTCGTTCGACAGCGGCGGCCGCCGGCTGACCGGGCGGCTGATCGCGGGGGAGTTCATCAGGTACGAGTCCCGGTTCCCTGCGGAATACGGCTGCCGCGCGGAGATGCCCGCGGCCTCCCTGATCGAGGCGGTCCGGCGGGTCTCCCTGGTCGCCGACCGGGCCAGCCCGGTCCGGCTCACGTTCGGTTCAGGGACCGTGGCCCTGGAGGCACAGACCGAGGGCCGGGCCCGGGCGATCGAACGGGTCACCGCGAGCTTCCACGGCGACGAGCCCGCGATCGCCTTCAACCCGCACTATCTGCTCGACGGGATCACTGCGGCGGCGGGAGGGTCCGGGCACGCACGGCACCCTGCAGCACCGGCCAGCGCCGACGGCGGTGCGGCCGAGGACTCGGCTGCCGATGGTGCGGGCGACGAGTCAGCAGCCCACGACGGCTCCGCCAGGTCGGCGACCATCCGGCTGGAGTTCACCAGCCCGGCCCGGCCCGCGCTCATCACGCTCGCCGGAGACGAGGGAGACGACAGTGGTTCCGATGGCACTGCCGCCAGCGACGGCGAAGAGGGGGCAGGTGATGCCGTGGCCGACCGGCCGCGGCCCGCGTTCCGCTACCTGGTGGTGCCGCTGAGGTCGCCGGCCCGGGCCTGATACGAGGACCGACGGCCCCGTCGGCCGAGCCGCCAGAACGCCTTGCCGACCAGCGCGGCGCGCACCGCCCAGATCACCCGGCTCAGCCAGGGCACGCCCGCTGCCACCGGCACGGCCTCCATCCAGGCCCCGCTGCGCCACGCCCGGCGGCCGATCCAGACCGCCGCCGCCGTGACCAGGCTGACAAACAGCACGGGCACCGCGAGCAGCACGAGGAACACCGCAAGCACCCCATGCGGCCACGCCACCACGGCCAGCGCGATCAGGCCAGCCGCGACGGCGAACCCGGCAAGCACGGACAGCAACAGGAACCGGACCACGCGACGCGCCAGATCCCGCGCCGCCACCGTGGCCACGGTCCAATCACCGTAGGCGCCATCGCCGAACCCAGCACCAGCGTTCCAGGGACCCTGGCTCCCTATGCCCTGATCCGCAGGGCGTTCGTACCCTGCGCTCCGGCTCTGTGTCCCCTGATCCGCCGGAGTCCCGTGCCACGGTCCCTGGGTCCACGCACGATGCTCAGGTGCGCCCTGCTCCCAGCTTTCCGACCTGTCCATGCCCTGCCTCCGTTACCGCCCCGGCTGTACGGGATCCCTCCCGGTCAAGAAACGATATATCTCGATTTTCGCACTGGCAAACCAGCTGCTGACGCCGGCCCCTTTCCCTTCAACGCCAGCCCCGGAGGGGATCATCCAGAGGACGGTCCCCGGGCGCGGGCAAACTCCGCGCCAGGGCAACCCCCGTCCGCCCACTCGCCGGATCCCGGGCAGGCAAAGAGGGCGGACGAGGGCGGCGAGTGCTGAGGAAGCGAGTTATTGAGGTGGGTGAGCAGCCTCGGTGCTGAGTAGGACGATCACGGAAGCTGGGTCCACGGCTAGCGCCGCGCGGCGGTCTGTGCTGCCGGGGCCGGTCAGCGCGGCACGGGCGCCTGCCAGGGATGAGGCGCCGCTCGGGCCTGAGGAGATGCCGACTGCGGTGAGGTCGGCGGCTGCGCGGCGGGCTGCGTCGTCGGGTACTGCGACTGCGGCGTCGAGGCCGCCGTTGAAGTAGGGCCAGGCGATCGAGGAGATCGTGCCGCAGTTGAGGCCGGC
This sequence comes from Streptosporangiaceae bacterium, assembly GCA_036497045.1. Lineage (GTDB taxonomy): Bacteria > Actinomycetota > Actinomycetes > Streptosporangiales > Streptosporangiaceae > DASXKD01. The sequence continues at coordinate 8,738 of DASXKD010000440.1, forward strand.
CATGATCGTGTTTGCCGTGGGTATCGTGGTCGGCCTTCCAGCTCTCAGGCTGGCGAGCAGGCAAGCGGCAGTGTCCGGCTCCACGGACAGCACCGCCGTCACGTCACCCTGTCCGCGGTAGTGCATGACAGCCGCCTGAGCCAGGGAGCCGACGCCTACCGGCACCGCCACAAGCGCGGGCCGACCAGCGCCGGCGGCGGCTAGCTGGGAATCGATCTCTGCGAAAAGGGTCGAGTAGCCCTCGACGATCCAGGTGGGCACTTGCTCGTAACCGGGCCAGGCGGTGTCTTGGACCAGGGCCGCGCCGGGGTGGTCGTGGGCCCATTGCCGGGCCGCGGTGACAGCTTCGTCGTAACTGCCGTCGATCTGGGTTACTTCGGCGCCCTCGCTCGCGATGGCGGCGCGGGTCGCGAGGGCGGTGACGGCCGGGACGAATACGCGGGCCGGGGCAGCCGTGAGCCGGGCCATGCGGGCGACGGCGCGGCCGTGGTTGCCGTCGGTCGCGGTGACGAAGATCAGGCCCGGGTGGCGAGCGGTGGCCGTGCGCAGGTCCGCGAGCGCATCTGGGGGAGTGGCGCTAGCCGGGTCAGTGGCGCCAGGTGGGTCAGTGGGTGCGATCTTTTCGCGGCCGGGGGAGTCGGTGAGGAGCTGGTGGATGGCCCAGGAGGCGCCGAGGACCTTGAAGGCGGGCAGGCCCAGGCGGGACGACTCGTCCTTGACGAATACGCGGCCGGCGCCGAGTTCCCTGGCTAGCGAGGGGACCTCGGTCAGCGGGGTCGGTGCGTAGCCGGGGAGGCTGGCGTGGAAGGCACGGACAGCGCCGGAACGCACTTGCTCGGGGATGCCGCAGGTCCATGACCGGCCCTGCGGGCGGGCCAGCCAGGGAAGGGACGGCTCCGCCAGGCCGCCGTTCGTGGTCATCTGCTGCCGTCCATGATCACCTTTCGCCGGGGCCAGCCGGGCTTCTCGGTTCCGCGGTTACCGGCTGAGCTGGGCCGATGCTAGCCGGGCCTGATCGTTCAGCAGCCAAAGGTCAGCACCGCCCGCGGAAAGCTGGCAGGCGAGCCGCAACCGGGCGCCGGGCAGTATCGGGTGGTGGTATTCCATTTCGGCGCGGGCGGGCAGCAAGTCCAACCCGGCGAGCACCTCCTCCGCTGCCTGCCAGTGCACGGTGTTGCCGACGTGGTCGGCGGTGTCGAAGTCGGTGGCCCGCACTGGCCAGTCCCGGCCGGTGGCCGCAGGGCCCGGCCGCGGGTGGGACAGCCGCACGGATACCCGGCGCCCCTGCGCGGCCGGGCCGTACAGCCGGTGGAAGTCCGGCCCTACCTGGCAGGACTCCCCGGTGACCGGGTCGATCGCCACCCACACCATCCTGGCCTGGATCAGGTCAGTGCCGCCCGCGGTCACGGTCGTGGTCCGTTCGGCCCACCGGGGCCCGGTCGCGGAGCAGAACGTCGCCAGCCGCAGCCGCTCGCCGCGCCGCGGGTAGCCGCGGATGGTGAGGGTGCAACGCCGCACCAGCCAGTCGTAGGGCTCGGCCAGGCCGGAGTCGGCGACGTCGTCCTCGGCGGCGTCCTGCAGATAGCGAGCCAAGGCGTCGAGCCGCAGCCGGCCGCCGGGGGTGACATCGGTGCGCCGGATCGGGTACCCGGCGGTGAACACCCGGCCCGCCGCGGGTGGCGGCAGGAACTCCGCTGCTGCGGCGGGCCGGGGCGTCTCCATCCGGGCATTGTGCCCGATGCCGCGCTGGCGCTGCTTACGGGGTGATCTGGTAGACGGTGCCGCAGCCCTGCACGCCGCCCGGGCCTCCGTCGCCGTACGGCCTGGGCCGCAGCCGGGGTCGGCTGCGGCCCAGGCAGGGCGGGGCTCCTGCGCTCAGACCGAGGTACCGGCGGCCGCCCGGTCGTGGCCGCGCAGCAGCGCGGCGACCCCGATGGCGGCGGCGGCGACGATCCCGGCCGCGATGAGCAGCGCGAGGTGCAGCCCGTCCGCAAAGGCGGTGTGCGCCTGGGCAGCAACGGCCCCGCCCAGGCGGGAGGCGAGGGCGACCGATGCCCGGGCCTGGCCCGCCTCCGCGGCGGGCAGGTGATGGCTCAGGTGCAGGTGGCTCTGGTAGGTGCTGGTGAGGATGCTGGCCAGCACGGCGATGCCGACCGCGCCGCCAACCTCACGGGACAGGTCGTTGATCGCTGAGCCGACCCCTTGCTGGGCGGCGGGCAGGGCGGCGGTGATGCCGCTGGTGGCCGGGGTCATGGCCAGGCCCATGCCGGCGCCAAGCGGGATGAGCCCCACGGCGACCAGCCAGTAGCTGCTGGTCCCGGTCAGCTGTGCCAGCACGACCAGGGCCGCGGCCATGGTGACCAGTCCGGCGGTGCAGGTTGCCCGGGCCCCGATCCGGGCCACCAGCGCGGGGGCCAGGCGGGCGGCCGGCATCATCGCGGCGGCCATCGGCAGCATGCTGACCGCCGAGACCAGCCCCGAGTCGCCACGGATGAGCTGCAGG
>DASXKD010000441.1:0-38814 GCA_036497045.1 Streptosporangiaceae bacterium
TCCTCGACGATCAGCACCGACTCGTTGGTGCACAGGATCGAGTTGTCGAAGCTCTTGCTGTCCACGATCCGCTTGGCCGCCTTGGCCAGGTCGGCCGTGGCATCCACGAGCACGGGCACGTTGCCCGGGCCCACGCCGATCGCGGGCGTGCCGGAACTGTAGGCGGCCCGTACTACCGGGGACCCGCCGGTGGCCACGATGACGCTGGTCCGCTCGTCGGTCATGAGCGCGTCGATCAGCGGCACCGAGGGCCGGTCCACCACCTGGATGACCCCGTCGGGCGCACCGGCGGCCACGGCGGCCCGTTCCAGGGTGCGCGCGGCGTCCGCGCAGCATTCGGCGGCCTGTGGGTGCGGGCTGATGATCACCGCGTTGCGGGTCATCAGCGCCAGCAGGGCCTTGAAGAACACCGAGGCGACCGGGTTGGTGGAGGGGGTGAGGGCGAGGACTACCCCGGCCGGGCGCGGGATCTCGACGATCTTCGCGGCCGGGTCGAAACGCGGGGTCACGTAGTCATGGGTGGCGTACGCCTCGACCAGCCCGGTGCTGCACGCGAGGTTCTTGACGACCTTGTGGTCGGCGACGCCGAACCCGGTCTCGCGGACCGCCCATTCCGCGTACTCGCGCGCCTGCGCGGCGCCAGCCTGGGCGGCGGCGTGCACCACCCGGTCGGTGGCCTGCTTGTCGTAGCGGGCGAACGCCCTGGCCGCCCATTCGGCCCGCTGCAGCATGGCCCTGGCCCGGGGCACACCCGCGGGGTCGCTGAGCACCTCGAAGCTGATCGCCTCCGACGGCTGCGCGACGGCGCCAGGGCGACCAGCGACGGACCGTGGGGGCGCGCTCATGCCGGGACCCGGCCGGAACGGGCGTCGCGGGCGGCGAGGCCGATGGCGTGCTCGGTGCGGTCGAGCAGTTCGTCGCACAGCGCGGGCGTCATCAGCACGCCCGGCTTGTACTGCAGCACCCGGGGGTCGAGGGTCGAGAAGATCGCCCAGACCCCGGCCTCGTAGAGCCGCCTCATGACGAACTGGGCGCCCTTCGGGTGGTCGAACTCCAGCCCCATGACCAGGCCGTCCTGCCTGATGCCGACGAACCAGCCGGGGTAGAGCGCCTGGATCTTCCGGCATCCGGCGCCGATCAGGCCGGCGATGTAGTGCACCATCGACCGGACCTCGGGGCGGCAGGTGATCTCCAGCGTCTTCAGCGCGGCCACGCAGCCAAGCTCCGCGCCGCCGAAGCTGGACATGTGCGCGAACCCGTCCTCGCTGAGCCAGCCCGCCGCCGCTTCGCTTACCAGGACCGCGCTGATCGGGTACATGCCGCCGGAGATGCCTTTGCCGGTGACCAGGATGTCCGGCACCACACCATGCTTGCTGATCGCCCACAGTTCGCCGGTGCGCATCAGCCCGGTCTGCACCTCGTCGGCGATGTACAGGGCACCGTGCGCCTCGCACAGCCGCTTGACCCCGGCCAGGTAGCCGGGTGCCGGCAGTGGGAAGCCGTAGGTGGCGGGGATCGTCTCCATGATCACCGCGGCGACGTCCTTGCCGCGCAGCGCCTGCTCCATGGCGGCCAGGTCGTTGAACGGCACGTGGCTGAACTCGTCAGGCCGGTCGGCGAGAAAGAGAGTGGAGAAGCGCTCGTCGCCGGTGGCGACCGCCAGCCCGGTATGCCCGTGGTAGGCCTTGGCCACCGAGACGATCTTGCGCCGCTTGGTGGCGTGCCTGGCGGTCTTGAGCGCGATGTCGATCGCCTCGCCGCCGCCGCTGCCGAAGACCACCTTCGCGATGCCGGGCGGCCCGGTGCTCACCAGCGCCTCGGCAAGCGCCGTCCTGGCCAGCGAGGGGAAATGATGGTTGCCGATGTCGAAGTGCTGCATGGCGGCGGTGACGGCGGCCACCACCTCGGGATTGCGATGGCCCAGGTTGTAGGTGCCGCCGTTGAGGTGGGTGTCGATCAGGCGTTTGCCCTCGACGTCGTAGATGAAATAGCCCTCGCGCCTGTCGATGACCAGCGGGACGCCCGAGTCCACCCAGAACTGGGTCTTGGATGGATTCCAGAACTCCTTGGACTTGGCGAGCATGTCGCCCTTGGAGGCGAAGGCGATGAGTTCCTCGGCCACAGTCACCTCCGCGCCTTCGGCACAGAACCCTCCGCACTGCAGCGCCAGGCACGCTGCGCGCCTCCGAAGCCAGGCACCCCGGCCGCTGGGCATTCTGCACATCTGCGCCGCGGCCACTGGGCACTTTCGCCCTCGGCTGTTTGGTTCAACCAAACGAATACCGGATGCGACCGATTAGTGTCAACCGGTCTTTGCTAACTCCATACTTCCGGAACTAGAAGTCTTGTCACGCTATCTACCAGGTGATACCGTCCGCGCTGTGACGTGTACCACAACGCACATACCCGACCAATAACGGCGCCGGGGCCGCCCGCGACCCCGCGCACCCCGCTGTGGGGGAGGAACCAATGGCACAGTCCGACACCTCTGTTGGCGGGAGTGGCGGCAAGCCCGGCGCAGCCGCAGTTCCCGAGGACTTCGACGTCTCCCAGCGCAAGGATGTCGCCAAGCTTCGCAGGGGCGCCGTCGGGCTCGGCGGCGTGCTGTTCCTGACCGTCACCGGCTCCGCGCCGATCTCGGCCATGCTGTTCAACACGCCGATCGTGGTCGGGTTCGGGCAGGGGGTGGGCGCGCCTGCCACGTTCATCTTCGCCGCCGTCGTCCTGACGATCTTCTCGGTCGGCTATGTGGCCATGGCCAGGAAGAAGACCACCGCGGGCGGCTTCTACTCCTACATCAGCCACGGGCTGGGCCGGGAGCTGGGCATCGGTACCGGCTTCGGCACGCTGGTGGCCTACTCGGTGTTCGAGGCCTCGCTGGCCGGTGGGTTCGCCTACTTCCTCAACCTGAAGCTGGCTTCGTTCGGGTGGAACGTCGGCTGGCCCTGGCTGGCCTTGTTCATGATCGCGCTCATCGGGGTGCTGGCCTACTTCGACGTCCGCGTCTCCGCGAACCTGCTGGCGATCGGCTTGATCAGCGAGGTCGCCATCCTGGTCATCTTCGACGTCTTCCTGTTCGGCCACGGCAACGTGAACTTCAACGCGATCAACCCGGTGAACGCGTTCAAGAGCTTCCCGGCCTCGAACGGCATCGTCGCCGGGGCGATCGGCATCGGGCTGTTCTTCGCGTTCTGGTCCTGGGTCGGGTTCGAGATGGCGCCGAACTACGGCGAGGAATCCCGCGACCCGAAGCGGATCGTGCCCCGGGCGCTGTACATCTCGGTGATCGGCCTGGGCATCTTCTACATGCTGACCTCGTGGGCGCCGCTGGGCGGCTACTCCTCCATCCACGCCGCGATCCACCAGGCACAGCACTCCCCGGCCAACTTCTACCTCCAGCCCGCCGGGCAGTACGCGGGCCACTGGGTCGCCTCGATCATGAGCTACCTGATCATCACCGGGTCGTTCGCCTGCGGCATGGCGTTCCACAACACCACCGCCCGGTACTTCTACTCACTCGGCCGGGAGGGCTTCATGCCCAGGCCGCTCGGCCGCACCCATCCCAAGTGGAAGAGCCCGCACATCGCCTCGGTCACCCAGTCGGTGATCGCAGCCTTCATCATCGCGCTCTTCGCCATCTTCACCGGCACCAACGACCCGGCCTCCCAGGCCTACGTGCAGGTCTACGGGCTGATGGCGCTCATGGGAGTGATCATCATCCTGTCCGTGCAGGCCCTGGTCTCGCTGGCCATCCTGGTCTACTACGAGCGCTACCACCGCGACGAGGTGCACTGGTGGAAGACCCGGCTGGCGCCGCTGCTGTCGTTCTTCTCCCAGGCGTTCGTCGTGTACCTGTTGTTCACCAACATCGGGTTCCTCGGTGCGTCCAGCTACAGCTATGCCTACTGGCTAGGACCGATCGATCTCGCCGTGGTACTCATCGGCATCGGTGCCGCGTTCTACTACAAGAAGCGGGATCCGGCGAAGTACGAGCAGGCAGGCCGGCTGATCAACGAGGGCCTCTAAGGTCGCCCCGGCTCCCGCCCTGGTGCCGCCTGGCGGGGCGTTATCAGGGCGGGAGATTCCCGGCTCAGCCCGGGAGGCTGCCACCGGCACGGTCCGTCCGTGCCGGTGGCACGCCCGCCCTCGCCAGCGCGTGCGGCATCCTGTTGACCGTGAGGCTTCCCCGGTCCGCTGCCCGCCCCGTCCGGAGGAAAGCGCGAGGGAGACGGCCGCACCCCGTCCGGATCGTTCAGCATTCCTTTCTTCTTTGGCGCCGGCCCGAATCCAGGTTTCCGGTTCCGGTACCGGCAGATACTCCCCTACGACTTCTGGGACGACGACCCGGCCAGCCTCAGGTACAACGAGTGGGTGGACAGCAGGCACGCCAGCCCGGGGCGCAACCCGGAGCCCATGGACGTCTCCGCCTATGACGACGGCATGGTGATCGGCTACAACACAGCCCGCACGCCAGGGCTGGGGAGCGCCATCTTCCTGCACCTGAATATCGGCATCGCGACGGCCGGCTGCGTGACGCTGCCACCTGGGGAACTGCTCCCGCTGCTGCGCTGGCTGGACCCGGCCCGCTCGCCCCGGATCCGGATGGGAGTCCGCTAACCCCGGCCGGCCGCAGAGCGCCGGGCCGGGAGTGATGGACTTGGGGCATGGCAACGAACACCTCCCAGCCGCAGGGTGTGCTGCATGTGACCGACAGCCGCACCGGGCGCGCCTACGAACTGCCTATCGCCGACGGAGCGATCAGGGCCACTGACCTGCGCCAGATCAAGGTCTCCGACGACGACTTCGGGCTGCTCGCCTACGACCCAGGCTTCATGAACACAGCCAACTGCCGCAGCGCGATCACCTTCATCGACGGGGAGAAGGGGATCCTGCGGTACCGGGGCTACCCGATCGAGGAGCTCGCCGGGCGCGTCCCCTTCCTCGACGTGGCCTCCCTGCTGATCCACGGTGAGCTGCCGGGGAAGGCGGAATCCGCCGCCTGGGCGGATGAGATCACCCAGCACACGTTCGTGCACGAGAACGTGAAGAAGTTCATCGACGGGTTCCACCATGACGCCCACCCCATGGGCATCCTGGTGAGCACGATCGCGGCGCTGTCGACGTTCTACCCGGGCGCGAAGGCCATCTCCGACAACGAGTCGCGGCACGAGCAGATCGTCCGGCTGATCGCCAAGATGCCGACATTGGCGGCGTTCGCCTACCGGCACGCGATGGGACTGCCGTATGCCTACCCCGACGACGAGCTGTCCTACGCCGGCAACTTCCTGAACATGATGCGGCGGATGACCGAGCCCAGGTACAACCCGGATCCGGTGCTGACCCACGCGCTCGACGTGCTTTTCACCCTGCACGCCGACCACGAGCAGAACTGCTCCACCAGCGCGATGCGGGTGGTCGGCAGCTCCAGGGCCGACCCGTACTCGGCCGCGGCCGCGGCCGCGGCGGCGCTGTACGGGCCACTGCACGGCGGGGCGAACGAGCAGGTGCTGCGGATGCTCAACGACATCGGCTCGGTGGACAACATCCCCGCCTACATCGACCGGGTCAAGCGCGGCGAGATACGGCTGATGGGATTCGGCCACCGGATCTACAAGAACTTCGACCCGCGGGCGACCCTCATCAAGACGATTGCGGACAAGGTCTTCGAGGTCACCGGCGCCAACCGGCTGCTCGACATCGCGCTGGAACTCGAGCGCATCGCGCTGGCCGACGAGTACTTCGTGAGCCACCGGCTGTACCCGAACGTGGACTTCTACTCGGGCATTATCTACCAGGCCATGGACTTCCCGGTGGAGATGTTCCCCGTGCTGTTCGCGATCGGCCGGATGCCCGGCTGGCTGGCCCAGTGGGAGGAAGGCATCCTCGACCCCGAGCAGCGCATCGCCCGGCCGCGGCAGATCTACGTGGGCCCCGGGCCACGCCACCTGGCCGACGTCACCGCGCTCTGACCGGCACCGGAGCCCGCAGCGGCGCGGGCACCGGGCCCGCGGCACGCCAATGGGGGCCGCCCAGCCGGGCAGGCCCCCCATTTGCCGGCCTAGCTCACTCCGGGATGACGACGGTGCGGAAGAGCCAGGCAAACCAGGGGCGTGGCCAGCGCCGACGCCGGCCACGCCCGCGAACTAGTCAGGTGCCGTCGCGCCCTTCCGCGAGGTTGACGTGATAGGCGTCGCGCGGCCACTTACGGTAAATCATCCGAGCGGGCCGCAGCGGTGCCTGGCGGAAATTGAAAGCGTTCGTGAACGGGTAGGCCTGGGCGTCGTTGGGCCCGAGCGGAGACAAGCCGAAATTGTGCTCCGTGAAGCTGAGAATCCCGGCGAACGACGTCGAGGTGGTGTCGGTGAAGCTGCTCTTGGCGAACGGGCTCACGATGATCAGCGGGCTGCGCGGCCCCTGCGGGGTACCGTCCGGGTTGACCCCGGGCCGCACCTGGTCGTAGAAGCAGCCACAGTCGTCCCAGGTGATGAACAGCACGGTGGACCGCCAGTCCGGGCCGTCCATGATCGCGGATGCCACCTGGCCGAGCCAGTCGTCACCAGAGGTGATGGAGAAACCGTTGTGCTCGCTGAACTGAGCGTCTTTCCCGCCGGGCGTGATGATGGAGAAGTTCGGCAGGTTCCCGGTGCTGGCATCGTGGACGAACGACGTACTGGCGACGTTGTTCGCCTTCTGCCCGGTGTCCAGGCATTCCGCGAACGAGGGGCAGATGTCCCAGACGTACCCCCCGGACTGCGTCCCGCCGGTTACCGGCTTCGGCTCGCCGTAGATGCGCCACGACAACCCGGCGCTGTCCAGGCGGTCCATGATGGTCGGCGCGTAGCTGACCGGGGTGGGCTCGAATGCGCCGCCGTTCTGCAGCCCGAGGGAGTAATCGGGAATGCAGCTCGGCACCCACTGGACGGTGCCGCCCTGGCCGGCCCACTGAGTGATCTTGTTGGAGTCACAGCCCCAGCCTGGCCCCGCCGCCACGCCGTTGTCGGGCTTGGGGTTGTTCCCTTCGAAGCCGTCAAGCTGGCCCATTGCCGCGTACAGGTGACCGCCCCAGGACGGGCTGTTGGCCATGGAGAAGGTGCGGTCGCTGATGGCGAAGTGGTCCGCGAGCGCCGTCAGGTTGGGCACCTGCGAGGGCGTGTAGCCGCTGATACAGGCGTAGTTCCTGCTGGCCTGGCAGCCCTGCACCTTCTGCCAGCCATCCATCTTGCCGCCGTCGATGGCAGTCTGCTGCGACGCCACGCTGTGCGACACCGCCGGCACGATGTCCGGGCTCACGGCCGGGGTGACCACGGTGCCGTTGGACAGGGTCACCTGAGCAGGCATCCCCCCGTCCGGGCACCGGCCCGGGTTGTCATCGCACCAGTAGCCGAGCAGGCTGTCGAAGGAGTGATTTTCAAGGTAGAGCACGACAACGTGCTGGATCGGTGACGGTTGCGCACTTGCCGAACTGGCCAGGGCGAGTCCGACGAGCCCGGCCACGGTTGCGGTCAAGAGCGCGATCACCCGTGTCCTGGCTGAAAACCATCTGCCGTGAGCTGCCACTAGTGGGGCCTCCTGTCATTGACGTCATGCCGGGCGTGCCGCGCTCACGCCCCTGACCATGACCGTGACAGGATCGCCAACGAGCCGGGCCGCCCCCAGCAAATCCAACCCCTTTACGTGAGCAATACGAGGGTTAAGTGCCCTAAAACTTGATGAATCTTGACATGGAAGTGTCTGAGGGTTACCTGTGTGTCGCATGTCTGCCCGTGTGTCCTTTGTCATAGGCGGGGCAGAGGTGGGCAACGAGACGGCACTGAGGGAGGTGTGACTGGCCCCAATTCAGGTATTGCCTGCCGGCTCAGGCACGACATACGGCACGCACCGAATCTCAGCCCGGGCACCGGCCCCGCGGATCAGCGGGCGCACCCGGCCGGGCCGCCGGCACCGCCGGCCAAGGACCGCACCGCAGGCCGGACCGCCGGCACTGCCGCCCACGACAGCTCCGCGAGCCGGGCCGCCGGCCCCCACGCCCGGGCGGCCGGCCCTGGATCCGTGCAATCCGCGCCGCTAAACCACCGCTAACTCGCGGATAACCTCCCCCTAACCTTCGCTCACCCTTGGTGGCCGTATTGCCGCGCTTGGTTCATGTCCGTGGGCATTTGATGCCGATCTGTGATGGGCTCAGATACATCGGTAACAATATTTACTGGCCTCAGTAAAGCCGACACCACGGACATATCTCGGAATGTCCTGCATGAGGGGTCTTCACCGCAGTAAGCTGCGGCCCGATCACGCTATAAGGAAGGGAGGCGCACATAGCCCACTGTGCTGGCAGCTGTCAGCACGGCGTGCCGTCGCCGAGACGTTGCTCCCGTGCCGGGCAGGACTACTAGCCCTGGAGATGCAGTGAAACCCCGCAACTTCCGCTTTGCAGCATTGCTCGCGATCCTTCTGGCGTTCGCAGTTCCGTCCGTCCAGGTCATCCAGGCCAGCGCGAGGCCCCTGCCTGTCGCGCAGCCCAGCGCCGCGGGCGTGACCGGTGGCACGCTTTTCGGCGGCACCTACCCGCTGGTCGCCCAGCAGGCCAAGCTTGGCCGCAAGCTCTCTATCGTCCGGCTCTACTACATGATTGGCCAGAAGTTCACCACGCCCCACATCAAGCAGTTGATGGCGCAGGGCACCACGGTGCTGGCCAGCCTGGATGTGCCCCATGGCCGCGGGATCACCTATGCCTCGATCGCGGCGGGGCGCCAGGACAAGCAGATCCTCGCTTGGCTCACCCAGGCCGAGCAGGACGCCGTCACCTACCACATACCCGCGGTGTACCTCGCCTTCGAGCACGAGGCGAATAACCCGCCTAACAGCGTCAACGGCACTCCGGCCCAATTCATCAAGGCCTGGGATCACATCCACGCCCTCGCCGCCACGGCGCACCTCAACGTCGGCTCCGGCGGCCGGCTGCGCTGGGCCTTGATCCTCATGCATCTGGCCTATTTCCCGGTCGGCCAGCGGCCGAAATGGTCGCTGAGGATCGGGTTTGCCACGAACTACTGGCCCGGCGCGGCCAACGTGGATGTGGTCGCCGCCGATGGCTACAACCGGGGCGGCTGCCGCAACCACAGGAGCACGAAGCCCACGCAGCCCGCGGTCACGCCCGGTTCCCTGTTCAACCCGGTGCTCGCGTTCGCCAATGCGCACGGCGGCAAGCCGGTGTTCCTGGCCGAATGGGCCAGCGCCGCCTACTCGTCCGTCCCGGCCTGGCAGGCGCATTACATCGGCGAGATGAAGGCCTACGTGAATGCCAACCCGAGGCTCGCCGCGGTGATGTACTGGGACAACCACGGCTACGCCTCCTGTAGCTTCGCCGTCGACGGCCACGCCCTGTCGCTTACCGCGCTGAGGTCCATGGCCCAGTCGCTGCACGGACACCTCTGATACGCGTCAGCGCCGGTTGACCGGCCGGTTCGAGGGCCACTCCCGTGTCCGGGAGAGGCCCTCGCCGTCCAGGCCGCTGCTGGGCCGGGCCGGCCGCACCGGCCCGTGCGCATACTGGATCCATGCGCCGCCATTCCCGGGACAGTGCAGGCCGCGAACGACGACAGCAACGGTTCCTGGCGTTTCTGGCGGACGCAGGCACCTCCGACGAGGAGAAGGGCGTTATCACGCTGGTGCTGCTCGGCCACGCCGGCGTCTACCTGCTTCTCACCGCCACCGAGGTGACCTGGATCGCCGTCACCGCGGCCCGGGTGCTGCGGCGCCGCGACGACGGGCTGCGGGTAGCCGTGCGAACCGGCGTGCACACGCAGACGCTGGCCGTGCTCGTGGCCGCGAACCTGGGCTATGCCGCAGTCCGGCGGGCCATCCTCGCCTGGCTCGACCGGCGCATCGCGCTCAGGTCGTGACGGCCTTGATGCAGGTGTAGGCGCCGTAGATGGACCCGTCGAAGCCGGCGGTGACGACGGTGAACCCGGCGGCGGCGAGCATCGGCTCGAGCAGCCAGCGGAACGTGCTGAACTCGGTACGGAGATGCTCGGCGAAATCCTCGCGCGTGTAGCCGCGGGACGGATCCGCCGCCGCCTCGTCGAGCCAGCCATCGAGAACGGCGCCGGCCTCGGCGGGCTGAAAGTCGAAGATCAGATCCCGAAGGCGCAGCACGCCACCGGGCGACAGCAGGCTCGCGATCCGCTCCAGCGCGAGGGCCTTCCAGAAGTCCGGCAGCTGGTGCAGGGCGTTGCGGGTATACACCGCGTCCGCGGGGGCGCCCGTGTGCTCGTAGCTGAGGAACCCGGCCCGGACGCACTCGACGTTGCCCAGTCCGGCCTCGGCGACGCGCTCACGCGCAGCACGGCCAGCATCGCCGGAGAGACGTCGACGACCACCACACGGCGCACGAGCGGCGCGGCGGCAAGAGCGAACCGCCCGGTGCCGGTGCCGAGGTCAACCACGGTGGCGTCCTGGCCGATGCCGTGCTCACGCAGCACCGCGAGATCCTCGGCAGGATCGGGATACCCCTGCTTGCGTCGAAGCCCGCGACGAACGCCGGATCGAGATGCTCCGGGCGGCGCGGGTCGGCCGGCCCACTTCTGCCGCCGCCGAGGAGATGTTGATGATCATGCCGCGGCGTTCAAGGAGCGCGCTGGGCGGCTGCCTGACCATCGCGCGGGCAGTGGCCTGGCCCATCAGGAACGTTCCGTCGGCGTTGACCGACATCACCCGCCGCCATGTCTGGAATGTCAGGTCGAGGAGGTCGTCAACGTGCACGATTCCGGCGCTGTTCACCAGCACATCCACGCGGCCGGCATCGGCGAAAATCTCGGCCACGGTCGCGTCGACGAGGTCCGGGTTTGTCACATCGCACTCATACAGCTGGCAGTGGCGGCCCGCGGATTCGACCGCAGCCTGGGCCGACGCCAGAGCTGACCGGTCGAGATCCATGACGCACACGTCGAATCCGGTCGCCGCGAGCTCGAAGGCTGTCGCGCCGCCGATCGCGCCGCCTGCCCCTGTGACGAGAGCAATCGGCCTGGGCGCCTTCGCAGCGCTGGTTTCGTTGTCTGCCATCGGCCGTCTCGTCCCTCAGGTTCAGTCTGCCGTGAGGCAATCAGGCCCCATCCCTGACCCGCTCTGGCTGTTTGCGGAATGACCCTCCACCCCCGCGTCGAAGGAGGAGTTGCCTGGACTCTAGCCCGTGCTTCGAGATGCCACACCGCGGGTGGCGGCTCGGCCCGTCATTGCGCAGAGCGCCGAACTCCTAGGCTCATCCTCCGGACAGCTGCCCAGGTTTACCCTGCGTGACCAACTGTCGCCGCTACAGCCGCGGCACGTCGCGTTCGTGGCACGAAATGTCGTGCCACGGCCACAGAACACACTTACGAAATTAGTCATTTCACCTGAGCCGCCTATCGGAATCGAACCGATGACCTACGCATTACGAGTGCGTCGCTCTGACCGACTGAGCTAAGGCGGCGATGCCGCCCGCAGGGGCCGGCAGCGGGCAAGAGTCTACCGGCCAGGAGTGCCTGGCCGTCCCTGGCCCGGGCAGGCGGGCGCAGGTTACGGGCACAGGGTCCCGTTGCGCGGGGGCACCAGGCTGATCAGGTACTTGTCCACCGCCGAGTCAATGCACGAGCTGCCCATCATGTAGGCGGTGTGCCCATCGCCGTTCCAGGCGAGCAGTACCCCCGACTTGAGGTCCCCGGCGAGCGCCTTGGCCCAGCGGAACGGCGTGGCCGGGTCCCGCGTGTTGCCCACCACGAGGATCGGCGGCGCGCCCGCACCGCGCACCCGCACCTGGGGCGCCGGGCGCACCGGCCAGTACGCGCACGGCAGGCTGCCCCACATGTTCGCCGCGCCGAACATGGGCGCCGCGCGGGCGGCGCTGGCCGCTGCCGTCTGCCAGGCCGGCAGGCTGCGCGGCCACGGCCGGTCAATGCAGTCCACGGCCAGCTCGGCCGAGGTGAGGTTCGAGTAGTGCCCGCTCTTGTCCCGCGCGACCAGCGCATCCGCTAGCGCGACGAGCACGGTGCCGTTCCCCTCGAAGGCCGCCTTGAGCCCGAGCCGGAGATACGGCCAGAACGACTTGCTGTACAGGGCGAAGGCCACCCCGGTCAGCAGCAGCGCGGGGTTCCCCGGCTGCCCGGGGACCTGGCTCTGCAACGGCTTCGCCGCGGCCTGGTTGAGCATCGACTGGACCCGCGCGATGGCTGCGGTCACCGTCTCCCCGTGGGGGAATGGGCAGGCAGACTGGCGCAGGCAGTTTGCCATGAACGACCGCAGCGCGACCTGGAACCCCTGCGCCTGGACGATGTTCTCCTCCAGCGGGGACTCCTCGGGGTCCACGGCTCCATCCAGTACCAGCGCGCGCACGTGGCCGGGGAACAGCTGGGCATACCAGGTGCCCAGGTAGGTGCCGTAGGACTTGCCGAGGTAGGTGAGCTTGGCGTCGCCGAGCGCGGCGCGGAGCACGTCCATGTCCCTGGCGGCGTTGGCCGTGCCGACATACGGCAGCAGGGCGCCGGATCGCTCCTCGCAGCCCCGCGCGAACAGCTTGCTTTCTGACACTACGACGGCCCGTTGTGCCGTATTGCCAGGAGTGCCGGAAGTGCCGAGATACCGGTCAAGTTGCCGATCGGACAGGCAGTGCACCTCCGGGATCGAGCCGCCCACCCCGCGTGGGTCAAAACCCACGACATCGAACCTGGCCCGCGCGGCGGCCGAGATCACGCTGCGGGCGCCGAGCGCGTACTGGACACCAGACCCGCCGGGACCCCCGGGGTTGACCACCAGCGACCCGATCCGGGTCCCCGGGCCGCTGGCGGCCAACCGGATCACCGGCAGTGAGAACCGGCGCCACGAGGGCCGCAGGTAGTCGAAGGGGACCAGCAGCCGTGCGCACTGGAACCCGCGGTCGCAAGGCCGCCAGCGCAGCTTCTGCGCGTAGTAGCCGGCCAGGGTCGTGGGCGGCGCCCCGGCGGGCCCGAGCGGCGGCCCGGACGGGCGGGCCAGACCGGATGGGGAAGCGGGGGATGTGCTGTGCGGCGCGGAACTGGCCGAGCAGGCGGCCAGCAGGCCCGCCAGCAGCGCCACGGCCACCGGAAGGCATGCGCCGGCCCGCAGGGACCGCACCCGGGCCAGCGCCCGGTGGCTCACTCCGTCCCGCCCCCCGCGTCACCAGCAGGGGCGGCGGCGGGGTTGGGGCCGTCACCGTAACGCGCCTCGTAGTCCTTGCGCGACCCGCACACGCTGGCGCGGGTGCACGCGCACTTGCGGCCGTCCGCCGTCAGCTTCACCACGACCTTGTCCCCCGGCACGTTGTGCCCGGCGACCACGCCTGGTCCCTCCGGGGTGTCGACCTGCTCGCCGACCTTGGGCGCGTTCGCGTGAAAGTCCTGGTAGAGCGGGTGCTCATACTTGAGGCAGCACATGAGCCGACCGCAGGCGCCCGCGATCCGGAGCGGGTTCACCGGCAGGTCCTGGTCCTTGGCCATGCGCACCGAGACAGGCTCGAAGTCCTTGAGGAACGTCGCACAGCACAGGTCGCGCCCGCACGGCCCGATCCCGCCCTGCAGCCTTGCCTCATCACGCGGGCCCACCTGCCGCAATTCCACCCGCCCGGACAGGCGGCCGGCCAGGTCGCGGACCAGCGCACGGAAATCGACCCGGTGCGGGGCGCTGAAGTAGATGGTGACCACCGGCGGGCCGCCGACGTAATCCACCCCGACCACCTTCATGGGCAGGCTGTGCTCGCGGATCAGCCGGCGGGCCGTCACCCGCGCGTGCGCGCGCTTCGCCCGGTTCTCCTCGTCCCTGGTCAGCTGATCCTCGGTGGCGATGCCCGCGCAGACCGGCAGGCCGCCGACTTCCTCGTCGACCCACTGCGGGGCCCAGACGCATTCGGCCACCTCGGGGCCCGCGTCCGTGGGCACGAGCACCTTGGCCCCCACGCTCGGCTGGTACGGGCCCGGGTCCAGGTAGTACAGCCTCCCGTACCGCTCGAAACTGACCGCCATCATCATGCCCATCACCCCAGGTTACGCGGGCACCGCCGGATCGCCTCTCCGAAGCTAACTTCGCTCCCGGCACACGCAGGTTGATGATCATGGGGATCTGGCCTACCCACCGGCACCGCACCCATGATCACGGACGATTTCCCGTTCCATGTGCGGAAAATCGTCCGTGATCAAGGAAGCCAAGGGGCGTGGGGCAGTTTCGGACTTGGGACGCCCTCCCCCAGGGGCCGGATCCCTATGACCCAAACGCGGGTCAGGGGCGGCCGGCGGCCAGGGCGAGGGTCATCTCCTCGACCGCGAGGAGCGGCGCCACGTTCAGCTCCAGCCGCTCCCGGCAGGTCATGACGGCCTGGATCCGGCGCACCGTGCGCTCCGCAGACGAGGCTTCCGCCAGGCGCCTGACGTCGGCCTCGTGCCCGGCGCTCGCCAGGTCCACAGACGCACCGACCTGGACCGCGAGTACGTCGCGATAGAACGCCGCGAGGTCGAGCAGGGCCCGGTCCAGCGCGTCGCGCTTCAGCCGGGTGGCGCGGGACTTCTGGCGGTCCTCCAGGTCCCGCATGGCCCCGGCGACGCCGCGGATGGCCTTGGCTACCCCCTTGCCGGTCGAGCCCTCGCCGAAGGCGCGGCGCAGCGCACCCCGCTCGGGCTCGTCGAGGTCCGCGGTGATGGCGTCGGCTTCCGCCTGCGCGGACTTCACCAGCGCCGCTGCGGCCGACAGCGCGGGACCGAGGCCGGTGAGCCGCGGCGGCACCGCCAGGACGTCGTCGCGCCGCGCCGCCGCGTCCGCGTCGGTGGCGAGCCTGCGGGCCCGCCCGATGTGCCCCTGCGCAGCCCGGGCGGCGGTGAGCGCGCGATCCGGAGCCACCCCCTCGGCGCTGAGCACCTCGGCGATGGCCTCGGCGGGCGGGGTGCGCAGGACGACCAGGCGGCACCGCGACCTGATCGTGGTCACCAGTTCCTCCGCCGACGGCGCGCAGAGCAGCCACACCGTGCGCGGCGGCGGCTCCTCGATGGCCTTGAGCAGCGCGTTGGCGGCCTGCTCGGTGGCACGGTCCGCGTCCTCGAACAGCACCACCTGCCAGCGCCCGCCCGACGGTACCCCGGCGGCCCGCAGCACCAGGTTCCTGGTCTGCTTCACCCCGTAGGACAGCCCGTCCGGGCGGACCAGCAGCAGGTCGGCATGGGTCCCGGCGCGGACCTGGTGACAGGACGGGCAGTGACCGCAGCCGCCGTCGGGGCACAGCAGCGCGGCGGCGAACGCGCGGGCCGCCACCGACCGGCCACTGCCCGGGGGGCCGGTGAACAGCCAGGCGTGCGTCATCCCGGTGTTGGGCTCACCGCGCAGGACGGCGCTGGCCGCGGCGGCGGCGGCGCGCAACTCCGCCACGACCGCGTCCTGGCCGGCCAGTTCTCCGAAGACCCCCGCACCGGGGGCGGCGGTGTCAGTCATTCGACGATCGCCGGGAAACTCCCGGTGTCATGCTCGGTCGCGGGCGGCACTGGATCGGGCAGCACGTCGCGGAGCCGGTCCTGGATCTGGGCGCTCAGTTCGGCCGGGGCCTGGGTCGCGTCCAGGACCAGGTACTTGTCTGGGTTCGCCTGCGCCTGGGCGAGGAATCCTTCCCTGACCCGCTCGTGGAAGTCGGCCGGCTCGGCCTCCAGGCGATCCGCGGACACCGAGCGCCGGCCGAGCCCGTCCTGCGGCGGCAGGTCCAGCAGGATGGTCAGGTCGGGCTCCAGGCCGCCGGTCGCCCACTTGTTCAATCCGGCCACCTCCCCGACCGGCTGGTTACGCCCGCGCCCCTGGTAGGCGATGGAGGAGTCCACATAACGATCGGTCACCACGACCGTGCCCCGCTTCAGCGCAGGGGCGATCACCGACTCGACGTGCTCGGCGCGGTCCGCCGCGTACATCAGCGCCTCGGCGCGTGGGGACAGGCCGGCGTGTGCGGTGTCGAGCAGCAGGGCGCGCAGCCGCATCCCCACCTTGGTCGCACCAGGTTCCTGGGTGGCGACCACGTCGTATCCCTGTTCTCGCAGCCAGATGGCCAGCAGCCGGGCCTGGGTGGTCTTGCCCGCGCCCTCCCCGCCCTCGAAGGCGATCAGCATGCCGCGGCGCGGCGCGGGCTGGGCGGGGGCGCTGCCGTTGGGATGCCCCGGTACCGGGACGAACGGCTCGCCGCGGAGGGCGGCGATCAGGTCGGACCGGAGCGGCACCCCACGGCGGTCGTCCATCTGCTGGTAGGAGACGATCCCGAGCCACACCGCGATGATCGCGGAGAGGAGCAGTACGAAGTTGTAGCCGACGGCGTCGTAGTCGATGTGCGCGACCCGCAGGGTGTTGCCGCCGGTGATGCTGTGCACCAGGGCGGTGACCCCGGCCGCGATGAACGGCGCCAGGGCGATGACCGAGAACAGGATCACCCGTATACCGGACTGGAGGAACGCGAACGTCCGGCCCCGGGTTTCGTCGTCCACCTCGAGGCCCACGATCGTGTAGCCGGTCACGTAGGCGATGCCGGCGAACGCGCCAAGCAGGACCACCAGGAGGACCACGATGACCAGGTTGGGTATCAGGCCGATCAGGACCAGGGGCACGCCCGCGCCGACGATGCTCAGCCCGAACAGGCGGCGCCTGCTGAAACCTCGCAGGATGCGCAGGCCGAGGAACATGCCGGCGGCCAGGCCGATGAAGATCGCGGAAAAGACGGCACCCCAGCCCGCGCTGCCGCCCTCCAGCGTGTTCTTGACATAGATCGGGCCCAGGCCGACCACGACCCCGCCGGCCGCGAACGCGCCGACCATGCCGATGACCAGGCCGCGCACCACCGGGGTCTGGCCAAGGAACTTCCAGCCCTCCCAGATCGCCTTGGCCACCGACGGCGCCGAGATCTGTGCGCTGGCCTTGCGCTTGGGGATCTCCCTGAGCGCGTAGATGGTCAGCGCGGACACCACGAACGTCGCCGCGTTGAAGTACAGGGCGAGGTTCACCTGGTCGGAGCCGAGTGACCGGCCGACCAGGGCGAGCAGGCCGAAGACGAGGCCGGCCACCGGGGCGGTGCCGAACGTGGTGAACAGGCTGTACTGGTTGGCCTCCTCCAGCTTGTCCGGCGGGACCAGGTTCGGTATCGAGGCGTCCTTGGCCGGGGTCCAGAACAGCGAGGCGCAGGACGCGAGGAACTGGACCACGTAGATCCAGGTGAGCTCGTTGACGAAGCCAAAGGCCAGGTTCAGCGGGATGGAGAGGTACAGCGCCGCGCGGAGCACGTCACCGATGATCATGTTGATCCGGCGGTCGAGCCGGTCGGCGACCGCCCCCGCCAGCGGGCCGAGCAGCAGGGCCGGCAGCAACGACGTCAGCCAGACGCCGCTGACGGCCGACGCCTGGGCGGCGACGCCCCGCTTGGCCAGGATTGTGGCCTCCGCGGTCAGCGCCAGCAGGCTCAGCCAGTCCCCCAGGCTGGACAGCGACGTGGCGATCCACAGGCGCCGGAACGGCCTGATGGACAGCACATTGACGCCTGCTCTATCCCCGGGGAATCGGAAGGTCACGGCGCTAGGGTACCGATCGTGTCTGTGCCCTGCGGCCTACCTGGGACGGAAGGCACTGGCTCACGGTGATCGAGGGCTCGATGACGGAACGCCGGGCGGCTGGCCAGCGGCTGTGCGCGGCTAGCCGACGGGCGTGGGCGGCGCCTGCGGGGAGCCCCACGTGGACCGGCTGCACGGCCAGGCCGGGTGGCGGGAGCCGGGCCACGTGCGGGCGTCAGCCGGCCGCGGTGGACGACGGACGGCTCCGGGACGAACTCCCCGACCGCCGCGTCCCTGATGGCCCGGCCGGCGACCGCCGAACAGTCCCGGACGACCGGCCGCGCGGGGTCGCGGGGCCCGCGGCCCGCCGCTCCGCCAGCAGTTCGCTCGCCCGCTGGACCGTGATCGACTCCACGTCGTCGCCGCGGCGCAGCGAGGCGTTGGTCTCGCCGTCGGTCACATACGGGCCGTACCTGCCCTCCTTGATCACGATCGGGCGGCTCGACGCCGGATCCTCGCCGAGTTCCCGCAGCGGCGGCGCGGCGGCGCGGCGGCCACGGGCCTTGGGCTGGTCGAACACTTCCTTGGCCTCGGCGAGCGAGAGGGTGAACAGTTGCTCCTCGCTGTCCAGGGAGCGGCTGTCCGTGCCCTTCTTCACGTAGGGGCCGTACCGGCCGTTCTGCGCGGTGACCGGCTCGCCGTCGAGTTCGCCGAGCGTCCGCGGCAGCGTGAACAGGCGCAGCGCGTCCTCCAGCGTCACCGAGTCCAGCGACATCGACTTCAGCAACGAGGACGTGCGCGGCTTGCCGTTCGCGCCCTCGGGCAGCACCTCGGTCACATACGGGCCGAACCGGCCGCTCTTGGCCACGATCTGATGTCCGCTGTCCGGGTCGGTGCCGAGCACGACGTCGCTGCTGGGCTGGTCCAGCAGCTCAGCGGCCTTCTCCGGGGTCAGCTCGTCCGGCGCGATGTCGCCAGGCACGTTCACCCGCTGGCCATCCCGCTCCAGGTAGGGCCCGTACCGCCCGACCCGGACCACGATGTCGGTACCGGCCAGCGGGAACGAGCTCACGTCCCTGGCATCGATGTCCTCGATGTCGCCGACGAGCTGCTTGAGGCCCTCTTCGCCGTCGGTGCCGAAGTAGAACTGGCGCAGCCAGGGGACCCGGGCCGCCTCACCGCGGGCGATCTCGTCGAGGCCCTCCTCCATCCGCGCGGTGAAGTCGTAGTCGACCAGGCGGCCGAAGTGCCGCTCCAGCAGGGTCACCACGGCGAAGGCCAGGAATGAGGGGACCAGCGCGGTGCCCTTCTTGAACACATAGCCACGGTCGAGGATCGTGCCGATGATCGAGGCGTACGTGGACGGCCGCCCGATCTCCCGGTCTTCCAGTTCCTTGACCAGGCTCGCCTCGGTGTAGCGCGCCGGGGCGCGGGTCACGTGGCTGGCCGGGGCCAGTTCCCCGGTCAGCGGGTCACGCTCGGCGAGCGGCGGCAGGCGGCGCTCCCGGTCGTCCCGCTCGGCGTCGTCCTCGACGTCTTCCACGTAGGCCTTCAGGAACCCATGGAACGAGATGATCTTGCCGGTGGCGGTGAACTCGGCCTCTTCGCCATCCGACGACGTCCCGGTGATGCGGACGCTGACCGACTCCCCGGTCGCGTCCTTCATCTGGGAGGCAACGGTGCGCTTCCAGATCAGCTCGTACAGCCGGAACTCGTCGCCGCTCAGCCTGGTCTGCCCCGGGGTCTTGAACCGGTCCCCCGCGGGCCTGATCGCCTCGTGCGCCTCCTGGGCGTTCTTCACCTTGCTGGTGTAGACGCGGGGCGCGTCCGGCACGTACTCGGCCCCGTAGAGTTCCCTGGCCTGGGCACGGGCCGCGGTGATGGCCGTCTGCGACAGGGTCACCGAGTCGGTCCGCATATAGGTGATGTGGCCGTTCTCGTACAGCCGCTGCGCCGTGGACATCGTGTACTTGGCGGAGTAGCCCAGCTTGCGCGAGGCCTCCTGCTGCAGCGTGGTGGTGCGGAACGGCGCGTATGGCGCCCGCCGGTAGGGCTTGCGCTCCACGCTGGCGACGGCGAACGCCGCGCTCTCCAGGCGGCGGGCCAGTGCCCCGGCGCTGTCGCCGTCCAGGACCAGCGGTACGCCGTTGCGGTCCGCCTGGCTGCCCGTCGCGGCACGCAGGGTGCCGTCCGGGGTGAAGTCCCGCCCCTGCGCGATCCTGCGGCCGTCCAGCGCCGACAACCGTGCGGGGAAGGAGGAAGACTCGTCCTGGGCCTGCGTATTGCCGCGACCTGCGGCAGGTGCGCCGGGCCGGTCAGCCTTTGCAGGGACAGTGGTGAAGACCGCCTCAAGATCCCAGTACTCGGCCGGGCGGAAAGCGATGCGCTCCCGCTCCCTGGCCACTACGAGGCGGGTGGCGACCGACTGGACCCGGCCCGCGGACAGCCGCGGCATGACCTTCTTCCACAGCACCGGGGAGACCTCGTACCCGTACAGGCGGTCAAGCACCCGCCGGGTCTGGTAGGCGTCCACCAGGCCGTGGTCCAGGTCGCGGGGGTGGGCCACCGCTTCGGCGATCGCCTGGGGCGTGATCTCGTGGAAGACCATGCGGCGGGTGGGGACCCGGGGCTTGAGCTCCTCGAGCAGGTGCCAGGCGATCGCCTCGCCCTCGCGGTCCTCGTCCGTCGCGAGCAAGAGTTCGTCGGCGCCGCTCAGCGCCTTCTTGAGCTTCGTGACCTGGGACTTTTTGTCCGCATGCACCACGTACAGGGCCTCGAAGTCGTGGTCCACGTCCACGCCGAGCCGCGCCCACGGCTCCTTGCGGTATTTGACCGGGATCTCGGCGGCCTTGTCGGGCATGTCCCTGATGTGGCCGATGCTCGACTCCACCAGATAATCCGCGCCCAGGTACCCGGCGATCGTGCGCGCCTTGGCGGGGGACTCGACGATCACCAGGCGATGGCCGCCGCTCTGCACGGCAGCATTTTGCCGCGCAGCGCCTCGTGGGCTACTCCGCCGTCCCGCGGCGCCCTTGGCTGCGGTTGGAGTCTTTGCTGGCACGCCCCTCACCTTCTAGCCCCGGTACCCTTATCCAGCGTGTGTCATGCTGGACCAAAATTCAGGGTCCCTGCATCCGTGTTTCCAACTCTTGTGCCCCCACCTGTGTTCCCGGCGGGATTTGATAGTCCCTCCGGAGGTACCCGGACTTGCACCGGGAGGCCTCCTGCCATCAAGCCCCCAGAGCCTAGAGCCCTCTGCGCGCAAAGGACGCCAATGCCCGAGTATTCCTACCGCGTGGTCTACCTATCCCGCGACATGTCACGGGACGCTGCCCGGCGCATTCTGACGGATCACGCCGAGCACGGAGACTGGGAACTCGCCCGGCTGCGACGCTACGCAGATGGGAGCAGGAAAGCCACCCTGCGGCGCCAGATCATACGCGCAGTTCGCACCCGCTGAGGCGCACGTCCGGCGAAATCGGGCAACGTTCCGCGGCCTGGCCTCTTGGCACGGCCCTCAGCCGGCCCCTCAGCAGCGGTCAAGGAAGTCGTCCAGGACGCGCACGCCGAACCTGAGCGCATCGACGGGGACCCGCTCGTCCACGCCATGGAACATGCCGAAAAAGTCCAGGTCAGCGGGCAGGCGCAGGGGCGCGAACCCGAAGCAGCGGATCCCCAGCCTGCTGAAGGACTTCGCATCTGTGCCACCAGACAGGCAATACGGAACGACCTTGGCTGACGGGTCCGCCGCCAGGAGCGCCGCCGTCATGGCCTCGCACAGTGGGCCGTCAAAGTCTGTCTCCACGGCTATGTCATGGTGGATGAACTCGCGCTGGACACCTGGCCCGAGCAGGCCGTCGATCTCGGCCAGCAGTTCATCGCCGTAGCCGGGCACGAAACGGCAGTCCACCTCGGCCGTGGCCAGGCCGGGGATGACGTTCACCTTGTAACCCGCGTTCAGCACGGTGGGGTTCGAGGTGTTGGACACGGTCGCGCCGATCATCCTGGCGAGCGGGCCCAGCTTCTCCAGCACCTGCCGCGCATCTGCGCCCGGGGTGATGCCGAGCGCCTCGGCTGCGGCCTCGAGGAACGCCTGCGCCGCCGGGGTGAGCCGCAGCGGCCACTCGTGCCTGCCGATCCTGGCAACCGTCTCGGCCAGTTCGGCGACCACGTTGCGCGAGACCTTCATGGACCCGTGCCCGGCCGGGCCGCGCAGGCTCAGCCGCAGCCAGGCCATCCCCTTCTCGGCGGTCTGCAGCAGGTACAGGCGCTGCCCACCCAGCGTCGCGCTGAACCCGCCGACCTCGCCGATCGCCTCGGTGACCCCCTCGAACAGGCCGGGGTGCTCTTTGGCCAGGTAGCCGGCTCCCCAGACGCCGCCCGCCTCCTCGTCGGCCAGGAAGGTGAGGACCACGTCACGGGCTGGCCGCCGCCCCTCGCGCAAGCGCTGGCGGATCACCGCCAGGAGCATGGCGTCGATGTCCTTCATGTCGACGGCGCCGCGGCCCCAGACCTCGCCGTCTTTGATCTCTCCGGAGAAGGGGTGGACTTTCCAGTCGGCCGGGTCGGCGGGCACGACGTCGAGGTGGCCGTGGATGAGCAGGGCCGGGCGGGACGGGTCCGTGCCACTCACCCGGGCGGCGACGCTGGCCCGGCCGGGGTGTGACTCGTAGATCTTGGCGTCCAGCCCGGCCTCGGCGAGCAGCGCGGCGACATGTTCGGCCGCTTTGCGCTCGCCCGGGCCGGAATGGTCACCCCGGTTGCTCGTGTCGATCCTGATCAGGTCGCTGCACAGGGTCGCGACCTCGTCTTCGGCTGCGGCGGCTGGGTTCTCGGTCACTCCCCCATCGTCGCAGGCTCCGCCGCTGGGCGGCACCCGGCCTGATGTTGCCGGCTGCTGGTGCCTGTGGCCTGGCTGGTGCCTGTGGCCTGGCTGGTGCCTCTGGCCTGGCTGGTGCCTCTGGCCCGGCTGGTGCCTCTGGCCCGGCTGGTGCCTCTGGCCCGGCTGGTGCCCGGACCCGTGGTGGGCGGGCGGTTAGCGCCTCGCCGTAGCGGGGAGGATTTGCTATCGTGATGCGGCCGACACGGAAGCTGCCGTGCTCCGGCCCTGCGTCCGGGTGGCGGAATAGGCAGACGCGCTAGCTTGAGGTGCTAGTGCCCGTAAAGGGCATGGGGGTTCAAGTCCCCCCTCGGACACAATAAATCCCCATAACCAGGCATTTTGTGGCAGGCGGGGACGTCACCTGGGCGCTGGCTTGCGCCTGTGCCGGGTGACCGGGGTTTTCTTCTTCGCCTTCCGGAGCGGGGCTCTCTGAGCCGGGAGTTAGCCTGCTTTCCTGATAATGGTCTTGATGGCCTCGCAGGTGCCTGCCTGCAGGGTTCCTGCGGCCGTTCGTAGGTGAGGGTGATCCCGCGGGCGCGCAGGTACCCGATCACGTCCTGTGCGCTGGCCTCCTGCCGGATGTCGGCTCCGCGGCGCGTGCGCCGCCGCCTGGCGGGCTGCGTGCCGGTCAGCAGGAGGTGCAGGGCGCGCAGGTGCGGCAGGATGCGGTCTTCGCAGATGTAGGCGTTCTTCGGCCGGGCCGGATCGGGCGCGGCGGCGCTGGTGTGGCCGTGGCGGCACCGGTAGGCGGCCTTCCCGTTGGACCAGGCTGATTCCATCCGCCGCCCGCAGGTCCCGCAGGCCAGCAGCCCGGCCAGCAGGTACCTGCGCATGCCCCGCGCCGCCGGAGCGATCGCGGGGGCGGGGCCGCGGGCGGCGCTGATGTCCTGGGCGACGATGAAATCGGCCTCGCTGACCAGCGCCGGGTGCGCGGGCCGGTCAGAGACGAGCCACCCGTCGGGCAGGTTCCACCGCTGCACGCTCATGTGCCCGAGGCTGGTGTTGGCGGGGTCGGCGAGCTCGGAGTCGGTGCGCTGCCGGTTCCACACCTGATGGCCGGTGTACCGCGGGTTACCCAGAATCGAGGTCACCGTGCCCAGCGTCCACGCCGCGGCCGTACGGTGCGGGTTCCGGGTCCGGGTCGGCCGCCGACGGGCACGGGATGCCCGCGTCGTTCAGCGCCCGGGTGATCCCGGCGCTCGACATAGCTGGCGGCGGGTGTCGTTGGGCGTCTCAACGGGCGGCTCGGCCACCGTGCCTGAGGAAGTCCCGTTCGGCGCCGGTTGGTGCCACGTCGGCTGCACGCTGGTAGGCGGCTGCGGCTTCGCTGTCGCGGCCGAGCCGGTGTAGCAGGTCGGCCCGGGTGGCGTGGAAGGGGTGGTAGTTGTCCAGGTCCAGCTCGTCGACTAGCGCCAGGGCGGCGGCGGGGCCGTGTACCTCGCCGATGGCGATGGCGCGGTTGAGGGCCACGACCGGCGTGGGGGCGATCGCGAGCAGGTGGTCGTACAGGGCCACGATCTGGGCCCAGTCGGTCTGTGTGGCTGCTGCGGCGTCGGCGTGGACGGCGTTGATGGCGGCCTGGAGCTGGTAGAAGCCGGGCTGGTTGCGGCGCAGGCACCGACGGAGGATCGCCTGGCCTTCCTCGATCAGGCCCTGGTCCCATCGGCTGCGGTCCTGCTCGCTGAGCAGGACCAGGGAGCCGTCGGGCCGGGATCGCGACGCGCGGCGGGACTCGGTCAGCAGCAGGAGCGCCAGCAGCCCGGCCACCTCTGGCTCATCGGGCATGAGCGTGGCCAGGATCCGGGCTAGCCGGATCGCTTCTGGGCACAGGCCCGGTTCGGCCGGGCTGGTCAGCCCGGCGGTGTAAACGAGGTAGACGACGGCCAGCACGGGGCGCAGGCGGCCGGGCAGCTCGTGTTCCTCCGGCACGCGGTAGGGGATCCGTGCGGCCTTGATCTTGCGCTTGGCCCGCACAAGGCGTACCGCCATGGTCTGCTCGGTCACGAGGAAGGATCTGGCGACTTCCCTGGTCGACAGGCCGCCGAGCAGCCGGAGGGTGAGCGCCACCTGCGCTTCGGTGGACAGGGCCGGGTGGCAGCAGGTGAAGATGAGCCGCAGCCGGTCGTCGTCCACCTGCCCTGCCTCCGCGGGTACGCCGGGATCGTCGTTGCCGGGGGTGAGGACCGCCGCCTCGCTGAGCAGTTCCCGGCCGCGTGACTCGCGCCGCAGGCGGTCGATGGCACGGTTGCGGGCGGTGGTGGTGATCCAGCCGCCGGGGTTGGGCGGCAGGCCATCGCCCGGCCATTTGGCCAGGGCGATGGCGAACGCTTCCTGCACCGCATCTTCGGCGACGTCGATGTCACCGAAGACGCGGATCAGGGCAGCCACCGACCGGCCGGACTCCTCGCGGAAGATCCGGCCGGTCTCGGCCTCGCCGGGCTGAGGCGCGGCGCTGGGCAAGCCGTCAGGCCCCCGGGTCGTCCTGGAACGGGCGGACCTCGATCGGGGCCCCGATGATGGCGCTGGTCTTGGCTGCCCAGGCGAGCGCGGCATCGAGATCCTCAGCGGCCACGATGTAGAAGCCGCCGAGGTGTTCCCTCGACTCCGCGAACGGCCCGTCGGTCGTCAGCACCTCGCCGCCGGACATGCGCACCACGGTGGCGGTCCCTGGTTCGTGCAGGCGGCCGCCAAAGACCCACGCACCCGCCGACTTCATCTCCGCCTGCAGGGCCATGACCTGCTGGTAGACCTGCCGCATCTGCTCGGCGGTCATCGGCTCGCCGGCCTCGCCATCGACGCTGTGGACCGACAGCAGGTACTGCGTCATCGTGATCCTCCTCATGCGGGCACTTCCCGCGTCTCACCCCGGCTACGAACGGGCCCCGCTCAGATTGACACCTACCCAGGAAAAACCCGCCCCGGGCCGGATAACGCCGGCCTCAGTCTCGGCCCGAGCCCGGCGAATCAGCATTGACAACAAGCGAATTCTCCTAATATAAAAGTAAACTCCTATTAAGAGAACGAGGTTCCGATGTCGGCTGCCGAGATCTTCCGCACCTACCTGCAGCGATTCACCTCCGGCGACACGGCCGGCGCTGCTGAGCTGCTGACCGACGACTTCCGTTTCCACGGGCCGATGCTGCAGTCGCAGGGCAAGGCGGCGTTCCTGGAGGGCTCGGCACCGCTGGGCCCGATCATGCGCGGCGCCGAGATTCACCGGCAGTGGGAAGACGGCGGCGAGCTGTGCTCCTTCTACGACTTCAAGATCGAGACCCCGGCCGGTGCCGGGTCGATCCCGATGGCCGAGTGGAACACCGTACGCGACGGCAAGCTCGCCTCGGCCCGCCTCATCTTCGACACCGCGGCGATGGCCGCGCTGCAGCCCGGCTCCTGACGCGCCGCTGCCGGGAGGATGACCGAGATGCCCAGCAGGCCCTGGACCGGCTACGGGCGGTTCTGCCCGCTGTCGCGGGCGCTGGATGTGATCGGCGAGCGGTGGACGCTGGTGATCGTCCAGGAACTGCTCAAGCAGCCCCGCCGCTACGGCGCGCTGCTTGACCGGCTGCCCGGCATCAGCACCAGCGTGCTCGCCGACCGGCTCCGGCACCTGGAACGCGCCGGAGTGGTCGCCCGGGAGCCAGGCGCGGTCGGCGCCGGCGTCGTGTACACGCTGACCGCACGCGGCCAGGAGCTGGAGGAGGCGCTACGTGCCCTGCGACGGTGGGGGGCGGGCTTCCTGGCCGACCCCACCGCCGACGGCTCGGCGCAGCAAAGCTTCGATGTCAGCTACGTCGCCGGCATCCAGGCGCTCGCCGACGGCCAGTTCCAGCTCGTGGTCGATGACCGGCCCGCGACCCTGTACTTCACCGCGGGCCGGCTATGGCAAGAACCCGGTGCCGCGCCCGGCGCCGAGCTCATCGTGCGCACCAGTTCGGCGTTCCTTGACCGCTGGGCCGCCGGCGAGGCCAGCTGGGACGACGGCCGCGCCCGCGGCGAGGTGACCGTCGAAGGCCCCCCTGTGGCATGGCCGCGCTGGCTGGCCGCCACCGGCTACCTGCTGCAGGCGGGCCGGACACCACCCAAAAAACAGTCACCGAAGAAGGCAAGGCATGACTGAACAGCCCACCGATTTCTTCCGGGGGGCCAGCGCGGCCGCCCTGGCCCACAGCGACGTGGCTACCGGAACAATGATGGGCTTTCCCTGCCTGCGCGTCTCGGGCGCGTTCTTCGCCTCCTGCGACCACCGCACCGGCGACCTTATCGTCAAGCTTCCTAAGCACCGCGTCGAGCAGCTCATCCAGGCCGGCGCGGGCAAGCCGTTCGCCCCTGCGGGCCGAACCTTCCGCGAATGGGTCCTGATCGGCGACCGCGATCCGGCCCGGTGGGCGCAGCTGATCGACGAAGCGCGCACCTTCGCAGGCGGCAAACCATGACCTCCCCCCGCCGGCACATCCAGGTCCTCGTCAACGGCGAACCACTGGCCACCACCCACCGCCCGGCACTCATCATCGAGACCGGCGTGCCACCGCCGGCGTCTTTGAGCATCCGGGCCAGGTGCAGCAGGTTCCAGGTCATGAACGTGGTGTTGCGGTTGGTGAAGTCGTTGTCCGGGCCGCCGGAGCCAGGGTCTAGATAGGACGGGCCCGGGCCGGCCGCTCCGATCCATCCGGCGTCGGCCTGCGGGGGACCGTGTAGCCCAGGTGCTGCAGGCTGTAGAGGACGTTCATGGCGCAGTGCTTGACGCCGTCCTCGTTGCCGGTGATCAGGCAGCCGGCGCGGCGCGACGCGATATCAGGGGCGGCCTGGCCGGTGGCTCGAGTTTCAGGTCATGACGGGCAGGTGGGGTGGGCGTCGACTGTGGTGGCGATTCCGGCGGTGATGGTGGCGGCGGCGACACCGGGCTGGCAGCCGGGGAGGCTGGCGGTGATGGTGTAGGTGCCATCGGGGAGCCCGCCAGTTGCGAACCTTCCGGCCGGATCCGTGCTGCCCGTGCCGTTGACCGGGCCGGTCCAGGTGACCGTGGCAGCCGACGCGCCGGTGGCCACGATGATGCCCCCTTGGCCGATGCCGGGCGCGTTGATGATGGCCGGCCTGACCTTTCCCTGAGCGGCGGTCCAGCCGGCCGCCCAGGGGTTCCCGGCCGGGTCAGCGGCGATGGCGGTCAGCTGTAGCGCGCTGAGCGCCGGCGTGACCTGCGGGATGGCGCCGGTGGGGGTGAGCCGCAGTACGCCGGTCCCCGAGGCGGCCAGCACCTTCGATCCCGCGGCAACCACGCCGGAGATCTCGCCGTCTCCGCCAGACAGCACCACCGTCCATGTGGTGCCGTTCCACAGCGCCGCGTAGGGAGCGGTGCAGGTCCCGCCCTCGCCGCAGGTGAACTCCACCGCGCCCGCCGCCCACAGGCCGCTGGCGCTGTGCGCCAGGCCAGCGATGGACACCGAGGTCTGCGCCGGGGACGGTGGAGCGGGCAGCGAGGTCCAGGCCGTCCCGTCGAACTGTGCTACCGAGTCACCGCCGGCAACCCAGACGTGACCCGGTGCGAGCGTGACCGCGCCCAGTGAGCCGGCATCGGGAACGCTCACCTGAGCCCAGGTGCTGCCGTTCCAGTGCAGGACCAGCGACACTCCCGGGTAGCCGTAGCTGCCGACGGCCCACACGTCACCGGCGCCCCGGGCGGCGACCGCGTCCAGCTGATTGCCGCTCGCCGGGCCACCGGGATTGGGGGTCGGGGTGCGCCGCCAGGCCGCCCCGTCCCAGTGGTAGGCCAGGGTCTGACTGGCCAGCGACGAGATGTCGTACACAGATCCCACCGCCCAGCCGTCGCCCGGGGTGATGTCGGCGACGCCGTTCAGCTGGGCGGCCTGCACCGCCGGCGGCGGGTACACCGATCCCAGCGGCACACGTGTCACGGTCCACCCGGTGCCGTTCCACCGCTCCGCGTATGGCCTGGTCAGCACCGCGGTCGGGGGCTGCCCCGGGTTGAACCCGCCGACCGCCAGCACATCGGCCGCCGACGCTGACGCGACACCGAACAGCTCAGCCCGAGATCCCGCCGGCGCGCTGCTGGTCGTCCCCCACGCCACCGTCTGGGACGTGGCCGCGGCTCCGGCACTGCTCAGCCCGGCCCCGCACACCGCCCCCAGCACAATAACGACTCGTCCCGCCCGCTTCAGGTTCATGGCCAGCACCTCCCATCGTTAGATCGCTGAAATTACAGGGCGATTGCCAAAATCATCGTGGTGCTGGGGCGGGGTGCCCCGCCGGCGGGCTCGATGGTGAGGCCCAGGCGGTCACCGGCGGTCAGGCCGGAGGCGATCACTGGGCCGGTCATGCCCTGCCGGGGCCCGGGCAGCATGCCTGCTGGCCGGTCGCCCCCTGGTCCCATCAGCCACAATTCGTAGCACTGGGATGAGGGCAGCTGGCGCAGCCCGGCCGCCGCGAACACAAGCTCGCGGTGGCGCAGGGACATCACGATGGTCGCGGTGCCCCCGGTGGTTACCCGCGCGCTGAGCATGGTCACGTCCGGGGCCGTTAGCACTGCCGCGATCGCACGAGCGCGTAGCTGCTGCCCGCTGGGCCGGTGCGCCACGGTGTGGGCGGCCACCCCGAGGAACCCGGCAACGGCTATGGCAGCCGCGGCCGCGGCCAGCGCCAGCCGCGGGATCCAGGCACGCCGGAGCGTTGCCGCTGCGCGGGACCGGGAACCGGCCGGTCTTGTCCTGGATGGGCGCCGGGCCGGCCACGGCGCGGCGCTGCCGGGGGTGGCCGGGGGGAGCTGGCGGGTCTGTGCGGCGGCGGCGAGCGCGCGTTCGGTCAGCCCGGGCGGTGGTTCGGCGGCCGCCGCGGTGGCCAGCCGGGCGGTAGCCTCACGCAGCCCGCGGATCTCCTGGGCGCATTGCTGGCACCGGGCCAGGTGCCGTTCGAACCGGGCCAGGTCGGTACCGGCCAGCGCGTCCAGGGCGTAGGCACCGGCCAGGGTGTGCGGCTCGGGCCGGCCGTCTGTCATCGTTCTACTCCAAGGCAGTCCCGCAGCCGGATCAGGCCATCGCGCATCCGCGTACTCACCGTCCCGGCCGCCACGCCGAGCAGCCCGGCGACCTGACGGTAGGTGTAGCCGCCGTAATAGGCGAGGGTGACCGACTCGCGCTGCAGCTCGGTCAGCGACCCCAGGCAGCGCCGGACCCGCTCCCGGTCCAGGCTGGCCTCGACGGTCTCCGCCACGTCGTCATAGGCGATCACCGCCGATGCGGTGCGCAGCTCCCGGTCGGCTGATTTCTGCTCGGACCGGACCCGGTCGACCGCGCGGCGGTGCGCGATCATCATCACCCAGCCCATCGCGCTGCCCCGGCTGGCATCGAACCTGGACGCGGCACGCCAGACCTCGACCAGCACCTCCTGGGCAACCTCCTCGGACTGGGACGGGTCACGCACCACACTTCGGACGGTGCCGAACACCGGGGCCGCGATCTGATGGCAGACCGCCTCGAACGCGCCTGCCTCGCCCTTGGCCACCTGGCCGAGCAGGGCCGCCAGGCCGGCGCCGGCTGCGCCGGCTCCGGTGCCGCCCCTCGGCGATATGTGAGCGCCATCTGTCCGCACAACGATTGTTCGTAGCCAGCGCCCGCGTGTCTTGGTGCCCGGATGGCTATGGCGCCGGACGGCTGTGGCGCTCGCGGCGGGCGGGAGATTTTGGCCGTGCGCGGCAATGTGGTTCCAGCTCCGGGCCGAATAACTGGCGTGACAGCTCATCTGGGCGAGACACGTGCTGGCCACGGCGACGTCGCGGGCGTGCTGGCGGGCCCGGTGAGGCCGGTGCGGGCCAGCTCGTGGCCGACATCACCGGACCTGACGGCCCTGACGTGGTAGCGGCCGGCCCGGATGCAGATCGGCTACCCCAGCATCTCGGTGACCGTGACCTAGCCGCGGCGGCCACCTGGCCAGGGCCGGGCCGCCCGCCCATCAAATTCTCATCCCGCCACAGAAATCAGGAGAAGCCATGCGATCCAGCCACACGAACGCCGCTAGCAGAGCCGGCGTGGCCGTCACGGGCATCATCGCCGGTGCCCTGGCGCTGACCGCCGCGGCCTGCGGCAGCTCATCGCCAGGCGCTGGCCCGGCCGCGCCAGGTGCCAGCTCCACCCATCACCCCATGGCGCCGCACTCCGCGGCGTCGTCGTCGGCGTTCGGGCCGGACTGCGGGATGGTGCCCACGGCCGGCATGGGCAGCATGCACGGCATGAGCATGGACCCGGTCGTCACCGCGGCCTCACACAACCCGCTGCTGACCACGCTCGCCGCGGACCTGAAAACCGCCGGGCTCACCGGCGATCTCAACTCGATGCACACCATCACCGTCTTCGCCCCCGCCAACACCGCGTTCGCCAAGCTCCCCGCCTCCGCGATGAGCATGATGCACAGCACGGCCGAACTCGCCAAGATCCTCAAATATCACGTCGTCAGTGGCCAGATCACCCCCGCGGAACTGGCCCACGGGATGACACTGACGACGCTGGAGGGCGGCACACTCAAAGCGTCGAAGATGGGCGCGGTGTACGAGGTGAACAACGCCAGCGTCATCTGCGGGAACATCCACACCGCCAACGCCACCGTGTACATCATCAACAAGGTCCTGATCCCCATGCACTGACCGCGCACGCGGAGCCGCGGGAACGGGTCGCCGGTAGCCGGGCAGGCCACTCGCACCTGGAACTGACATCACCCAGAGGGCCAGCACCCCGGACCCGCCGTGTCCAGGGCCGGGCGCCGCCTGTCCCGGTATGCTCCTGACCGCTACCCGCAGCATTAGTTACGCGGCAGCCAGCGAAATGAAGGAGCTACCTGGTGACCGCTGAACCAGCAGGCCAGCTCGCTCAGGCCATCGAGGCCACCGGGCGGCTGGTTGCCGCAGTGCGCGATGACCAGTGGCGTGACCCCACCCCGTGCCCGGACTGGACCGTCCGCGACCTGGTCAGCCACATCGTGACTGGTAACCGGATGTTCGCGGGCATTCTGCGCGGCGGCCCGCCCGCGGCCGCCGCGGGCAGTCCGGCGCCTGATCCCCGCCAGGCAGGGGAGGATCTGCTGACCGCGTATCGCGACGCCGCCAGCGGGCTGCTCGCGGCGTTCAGCGAGCCCGGTGCGCTGGAGCGGGTGGTCACCGTGCCGTTCGGCACTGTCCCGGGCATTGCCGCGCTGCACCTGCGCATCTCCGAGCTGCTGGTGCATGGCTGGGATCTGGCCCGGGCCGCCGGCCAGCCTGCCAGCTTTCCCGATGATCTTGCCGAGCAGGAGCTCGCGTTCAGCCGTACCAGGCTCGGCGACATCCCCGCCGGGCGCCGCCCGTTCGGGCCGCCGCAGCCAGCCGCCGCGGACGCGCCGGCGATCGACCGGCTCGCTGCCTGCCTCGGCCGCACCGTGGCCGCCGCCTCGCGTTCTGTTCAAGACGGCACGCCCGGCGCACGGGGACACGAGGACCCCGGCCCGGCGCCAGCGCCGATAATTCGCCGCAGGATGCCGGTCAGGCCTGCTGGCCGCGTACCGCGGCCAGCAGGCCCTCGAAGTCCTCACCGCACGGGCCGCACGCGCTCAGGTGCGCCGCCATGCCCGGGTACCGCAGCTGCGCCGGTTCGCCCGCGGCCACGAGCTCGACGTAGACGTGGAGCATGTCCATCGCCCGGGCGCAGCCGACGTCGCGCGGATCGGTCCGCAGGAAGCGGTCCAGCTCATCCCGGCCGGTCACGTGTGCCTCGAAGTGTCAGCGCGTAAGTACCCGTTAGCGTCAAGAACTGCCCGCAGCTTACGCCGGGCATCGAACAACACCTTGTAGATGGCGTTGCGGCTGGAGGCGAGCTCCAGGACCAGGGTATCCAGCGGGATGTCGTTGAGCACGATCGCGACGAAGACCTCGCGCTGCCGCGGGGTCAGTTCCTTATTCACCGCATGGCGCAGCGCGGCGAGCAGATCCCGCCACTCGGCCTGCTGCGCGGGATCAAAACCGAACCGGTCCGGCAGCCGGTCCCAGTCCTCGCTGTCCAGCGGCACGCTCGGATGGCGCCACAGGTGCCGCCCGATCTTGGCCGACACCTCGAAGATGACGAATTTGTAGGCCCAGGTGGTGAACCGGCTGTCCCCCCGGAACTGCCCGATCTTGCGCGTGATGGCCATCAGCGCATCGGCCGCCGCCTGGTATGCCAGGTCCTCAAGTTCGGGGCCAGTTATGCGCAGCCGGGGCGCGCGCCGCCCCACCTCTCCCCGCGCTATGCGCACCAGCAGCTCATGCAGGCGCGCCAGAGCTGCCTCCCGCTCCGGACCCGTACAGGCGAGCAGCCGGAGCCACTCGGCTGACTCGGCATCGAGTCGGGTAGCAGTCACAGCAACCTCTTGGACCGGGCGATTCACCGAACCATCACGATGCTATGCATGGGCGGGCCACCCAGCGCCCGCTGGTTTCCGCGGCGGCCGGGTGTTTCACCCACCACGCCGGCCGTTCAGGTGAGTTCCCACATCATGAATTCGGTGCCCCAGGGCCGGCTGGATTGGCCGGACGGCCGGAATTCAGTCGCGACCTAGCTCAGTCGCCGGACAGGTCGCACCGCTGGTGCCTGCGGACCGGCCAAGCCGCAGCCGGGCCCGTGACAGGTAAGACTCACCCGCGATCAGGCGCTAACGGGTTATGTGGATCTCATCGAACAGCCTGGACGGCAGAACCGCGCTCGTCACGGGGGCCGGCGCGGCCTCGGCCGGGCCATAGCGCTGAACCTGGCGCAGGCCGGCGCCCGGGTCGCGCTTCTGGCCCGCTCCGGCGGCGAACTGGACCAGACCGCCAAGCAGGTGCGGGAATTCAGCGCGGGCGTCCTGGCGATCCAGGCCGACGTCAGTGACCCCGGTCAGCTCAGCGCCGCCGCCGGGCGGGCCTGCGGTGAGCTGGGTGACGTGGACGTGCTGATCAAAAACGCCGCGGTCGTCACGCCTCTGGGGGCCAGCACGGGCATCGACCCGGCGCAGTGGGCGGCCGCGATCGGCGTCAACGTCGTCGCGGTCGCGCACCTGAGCTTCCTGCTGCTGCCCGCGATGATCGCGAACAGGTGGGGCAGGGTCGTCAACATCTCCAGCGGCGTCGCCGCCCACCCCGCCGGCATGCTCCGCGCTAACGCCTATGCCACTAGCAAAGCGGCGCTGGAGGCGCACACGGTCAACCTCGCCGCCGAACTGGACGGCACCGGTGTCACCGTCAACGCCTTCCGGCCAGGCATGGTCGACACCGCCATGCAGGCCTTTATCCGCGGGCAGGACCCCGATCAGATCGGTGCGGAGCTGCACCAGCGGTTCACCACCTCCTACCTGGAGGGAACGCTGATCAGCCCGCAACAGTCCGCCCAGTCGCTGCTCACCCGCCTGGACTCCGAGGACACCGGGCACATCTGGGACGTTTCCGAGCCCTCTTAGGACCGATCACGACACCTTCGACACTTGGAGATCACGATGACCCTGCTCAGCCCAGGAGACCAGTTCCCCGCCCTGCTCCTTTCCTTGCCCGGCGGTGACACCCTCGCCGTGCCTGACGCGCTGGCCGGCGGGTTCGGGGTGATCTTGTTCTACCGCGGGTCGTGGTGCCCGTACTGCAACGGCCAGCTCCGCGCCTTCCAGCGGGCCGCTGACAGCCTGGCCGAGATCGGCGCCCGGGTCGTCGCGCTGTCCGTCGACGACGAGGCCACCACCCAGGAACTGATCGCCAAGCACGGCCTCACCTTCCCGGTCGGGCACAGCGCCGACGCCCGCGCGATCGCCCGCGCGACCGGGGCCTTCGTCAACGACGACCCGCTCTTCGTGCAGTCCACCGGTTTCGTCCTCGACCCGGCCGGGCGCGTCGTGGTCAGCGTCTACTCCAGCGGCGCCATCGGCCGACTCGTCCCCGAGGACGTCATCGGGCTGATCCGCTACCTGCGCGAGCACGCCGCGTCGGCGACCTCGGCGTAAGAGAGGGGAGAATCGGTACATTGCCCGACGCGGATATCTGCTTCTACTTCGATCCGGTATGTCCGTTCGTATAGCTGACCAGCAAGTGGGTGCGGATGATGCAGGCCCAGCGTGCATACGCTGCGGACTGGCCGTTCATCTCGCTGCGGATGATCAAGGCGGGCGGCGGAGCACGACAGCCATTTCCCGGCCGACTATGCGGCCGGTCACACCGCCGGGCTGAGGCTGTTGCGCGTCGCCGCCATGGCCCGGGCCGGGCAGGCCGGGCGCGTGCCACTCGGTGGCTGCCCGCTGCCGCATCGCGCTGGCCCTGCCGCCGAGGCGCCCGGCCTGCGCCCAGGCCCCGGCGCGGCGTGCCGGGTGTTGTGGCGGTTCGCCGCCGCCCGGTGACCTGCTCACGCCGCCGCTGCCGGCTGAACTCCAGCGGGGCCCGCCGGTGCGGCAGCGCGGCCGGGCTGCGCGGTACCGCAGCCTGCGGCCCGAATAGACCTGGATCTTGCGCCGAATCGACTTCCGCTTGAGTGGAATTTAGGTCTATCTCATGACCGGCTGTGTATGAAGATGCCCTTCTTCGAATCGGTCCCACCGTCCGTCAAGCCGGGTTCTGGGTGCGGAGTTACTTCGGACTGCTGTCAATGGACATCCGGTTGTGCCACGACAGTCGGCCACGATCCGGCCCGTCATCTGACGGGTGACCGGTAGCTTCCGCCTGAGAGCCCTTGGCCCGACGCTCGGTGACGCCGTATAGTTATCACATCTGATATCATAAGTTTCATGGCGGGAAGGCTTTCGGACCAACAGCCAGCGCGGCGAGACTCTCTTTCCGAGGCCAGCCCTGAACTGCTGGCCGTGCTGGAGTCCGCGTCGCGTTTGCAGCAGATGGTTCCCGATGCGGTGCTCGTGGGTGGGTCGGCTGCAGCCCTGTACGCGGGTCATCGGGACTCCTACGATCATGATCACGTTCTCGCTGACCTGAGGGAACGGTTCGACGTCGTGCTGGAGGCTCTTGAATCCGAAGGTGAGTGGGTGACCAACCGGGTGGTCCCGGGAAAGGTCATCCTCGGGCAACTGGGGGACATCGAGGTCGGCGTGCGCCAGATGATTCGCACCCGGCCGCTGGAAACCACGCATGTCATGCTGCCGTCGGGACGCGTGCTGACGGTTCCTACGGCAGAGGAGGCTCTACGGATCAAGGGGTTCCTGATCGTGCGGCGGAACCAGACCCGTGACTACCTGGATGTCGCCGCTCTAGCCGATCGTCAGGGCCTTCATGAAGCGGCGGGAATCCTGGCCAGGATCGATGACTACTATGCGGACCAGCACGGCGGCGGCCGGGGCGTCGCGGCGCAACTGATCCGCCAGCTGGCCGATCCTCGCCCGAAAGACTCATCCGTAACGGAGCAACTCGGCGCGTACCGGAACCTGACGTCCCGCTGGACCGACTGGGATGAGGTGCGCTCGGTGTGCCGGCAACTGGCCGCCGAGATGCTCGAAGCAGAGGTGTAGCCCATGACCCTGGCATTTCGCAACCTGACCATTAGCCCCGACGCTCCCGTTTCGTCCTGGCCCACCGAGGCCGTGCAGACCGCACTCGAACGGGGTGACCTCGCCGACTGGCACCGGATCGCTGCCGAGGTCCAGGCCGATCCCTGGGGCAAGACCGCGCGCCATGTGGAAGAGGTGCTCAGCCACTCACGCCCATATGGCGTCGCCGAAGCCATGGAGATGGTGCTGTCCCGCGCCCGTGAACGAGCTGAGGCCGACGAACGCGCAGCGGTCGCCGCCGAAATCACGGAGGCTGTTAAGCGTGCAGGACTGAGCCGGGCGGGGTTCGCCTCCCGGATCGGGACCTCCGCTTCCCGGCTGTCCACCTATACCTCCGGCAAGGTAACCCCGTCCGCCACGCTCTTGCTCCGGATCCGCCGTGTAGCCGACCGGGAATCCGGGCGATGAGTGGTAAGTAGGAGACCGCCCCCCGATCAGCCCGTGGCAGCTCGACGGTGCGGCGGGTGCGGCGCCGAATTGCTCGACGTTTACCGGGCGTAGCCAAATGCGCGCAGTTGTGACATATGCGCCGCCGCACATCCCTGCGATGCCTCTTCGTCCCGAACTAGCGGCGCTGCTGGGCGTTTGACCATCATCCCAGCTAGCTCTGGGTGCTGGCGGTCGTGCTGGCTGGCGGCTGTGCGGGCACGTTGCTGTACTTCCGCGCTGTACCTTCTCTGACATGCATGCTGGCAGCCCTCTGAGAGGTACGAGATCATGGGCATGAGCACGGCGGAACTGGAAGCATTCCTCGCCCAGACCTTTCCCACCCCACTTGGCGTCATTGCAACCTTGCGCCGTGACGGATCACCACACATCGTCCCGGTGTGGTTTCGGTGGGACACAGGCGCCGTGACGATCTGGACCACCGACACGCGCGCCTGGGTGCGCAACCTGCTGCGCGACCCGAGAGTTGCGTTCTCCGTCCAGACCTTCGAGGAGCCCTACCCGGCAGTCATGATGCGGGGGGGCGCGACCGTCGTGACTGCACATGACGTCGCCACAGCCGAGGAGATCCGGGCGATCACCCGCCGCTACATCGTCCCCGAGGACGTTGAGGAGTACATTGCCCGCTGGCCGGACCTGCGCACCATCGTCACGATCGTCCCGGCGCACATCGTGTCCTGGTCGGGCGAGGCTGAAATCTTATGGGCCGTGGCTATGGCCGGTCAGGCGGCGTTTGACTTTACCGCAGGTCACGGCCATGGGGTTCAACTCCTCCTCGGAGTCTCTTGAATAACCCATAGACGGCTATGTCAGGCGGACGAGTCCCTCCTGTGCCGGCAATGGACGGACTGCTACCGGCTCGCCTTCGCCGGACCGTGTGGCCAGGGCGGATGACACCCGGCCGGGCACGCAGCAGACGCGAGATTTGTCGCCCGGCGGCCACGTAAGTTGACTGTCATGGCGACGATGAAGCACGGCACGGCGGCGGTGGCCTCCGCCCCGACGATCTTCGTTCTCTTCGGGGCGACAGGGGACCTGGCCAAGCGCTTGGTCATCCCGGCGTTCTACCGTCTCGCGCTCGAGGGCCTGCTGCCCCGGCAGTGGCTGCTCATCGGGAACGGCCGCGGCGACCTGGCGCACGAGGATTTCCGCAAGCACGTCCACGACGTGCTGACCAAGTTCGGGCCCAAGCCCGAGCAGCCGGGCTGGGACGTGTTCGCCAAGCGAGTGCTGTTCGCCGGCGGCGGCTTCACCACCGACAGCCCTGGCAGCCTGCTGGACGTGATCGCGAAGGCCGGGCGCGAGATGGGCGCCAGCCCGCAGTTGGTGCACTACCTCGCCGTGCCGCCGGTCGCCTTTACCGAGCTCACCAAGGCCCTTGGCCAGCACAATCTGGTCAAGGGCGCACGAGTCGTGTACGAGAAGCCGTTCGGCACCTCGCCGAAGGCGTTCCGGGAGCTGGACCGGGCCGTGCACTCCGTGCTGGACGAGGAGCAGGTGTACCGGATCGACCACTTCCTCGGCAAGGAGGCGGTCCAGGACCTGCACGTGCTGCGGTTCGCCAACGGCCTGTTCGCCGGCATGTGGGACCGCCAGCACGTCGAGTCGGTACAGATCGACGTGCCGGAGCGGCTCGGCATCACCGACCGGTCGGTGTTCTACGACGCCACCGGCGCTGTGCTCGACATGCTCATCACGCACCTGTTCCAGGTGGCCGCGGAGGTCGCGATGGAGCCGCCGGCCAGCCTGGAGGCGGCCGACCTGCAAGCGGCCCGTGAGAAGGTCATCAGGTCGTTCCGCCTGCTGGACCGTGCCGAGGTCGTGCTCGGGCAGTTCTCCGGCTATAAGGACGTGCCCGGCGTGGCGGCGCGGTCAAAGCAGAACACCTTCGTCGCCGCCCGGCTTTGGATCGACAACCCGCGCTGGCGGGGCGTGCCGTTCTACCTCCGCACCGGCAAGCGGCTGGCGGCCTCACAGCAGCGCGTCAGCCTGATCCTCCGCAAGCCCGACGGCCCGCTGACTGCGCAGCTGCCCGACGACTCCAACGTACTGTCGTTCTCGCTGGCCGGCGACGGCGAGATCGACCTCTCGCTGGTCGCGAAGAAGCCGGGCGCGGAGCTCGACCTCGATCAGGCGAAGGCGGCCATCCCGCTGTCGAGACTCCAGGGCGCTGACCCGCTGCCGCCGTATGTCCGCCTCATTCACGACGTGCTGATCGGCGACCGGTCGCTATTCACCCGGCCGGACGGTCTGGCGGCGGTGTGGAAGGTAGCCGGCCCGATCCTCGACGATCCGCCGAGGATCGCCCCCTACGCGGCCGGTTCCTGGGGCCCCGCGACCGCAAGCAAGCTCATCGCGCCGGGACGCTGGCTGCTCGGCCAGTAGCGGCGCAGTGATCGGCGACCGATCGGCGTACTGTCAACC
>DASXKD010000442.1:0-5388 GCA_036497045.1 Streptosporangiaceae bacterium
CACGTCGTCGCCGAACACCTCGCCCCAGCGGCCGAACGGCTTGTTGCTCGTCACGATCAGGCTCGCCCGCTCATATCTGGCTGAGACCAGCTGGAAGAACAGGTTTGCCGCCTCGGGCTCGAACGGGATGTAGCCGACCTCGTCGATGACCAGCAGCGGGTAGCGGCCGAGACGAGTGAGCTCGGCTTGGAGCCACCCGGCGTGGTGGGCGTCGGCGAGCCGGGCGACCCATTCGGCGGCGGTGGCGAACAGCACCCGGTGCCCGGCCTGGCAGGCGCGGATGCCCAGCCCGATGGCGAGCATGGTCTTGCCGGTGCCCGGCGGGCCGAGGAAGACAACATTGTCGCGGCCCGCGACGAAGTCCAGGGTGCCCAGGTGGGCGATGACCTCGCGTTTGAGGCCGCGGGCGTGGTCGTAGTCGAATTCTTCCAGGCTCTTGCGCGCGGGGAACCTGGCGGCGCGGATGCGGCCCTCGCCGCCGTGGGCCTCGCGGGCAGCGACCTCGCGCTGCAGGCAGGCGGCCAGGAACTCCTCATGAGTCCAGGACTCGGTCCGGGCCCGGCCGGCCAGCCGGGGCACCGACTCGCGCAGCGTCGGGGCTTTCAGCGCCCGGGTGAGGAACGCGATCTCGGCGGCGGTGTCCCGGGCCGCAGTCCTGGCGGCGGCCATCACGCCACGCCTCCGTCCACCCCGAATGCGGCGTCGTAGTCGGCCAGCGACCGGACCTGCACCTCCGGCTCGGCCGGGCGGTGCAGGGCGGTGACCCGGTCCCGGCGCATCGCCCTGGCCGCGGCCAGGTGGGCGGGGTCGGTGACGGACTGGTGCCAGGCCCAGGCCCGCTGATGATCGGCGACCGGCTGCCCGTCGCAGACCGCCCGGACCCGGGCCAGGTCCGCGGTCACCTCGATCCGCCGCCCGACCGCGGCCGGGTGCACGGAGTAGTCGTTGGAATCCAGCCGCACATAGTGATCCCGCGGCAGCCGGCACTGCGCCCGCCACCCGGTCTGCGGCGCCACCGGCGGCAGGCCCAGCATCGCGGCCTTATCAGCGGTGACCCGCTCGGCCGGCGAGCAGCCCAGCGCCCGCCGCGGCCGGGTATTGGCCAGCGCCAGCCAGGCGGCCAGCTGCGCGTTGAAGTCCGCCGGCCCGGTGAACGTGCGGCCGGGCAGGAACGAGCGCTCCAGGTAGTCATGAGCCCGCTCGATCATCCCCTTGGCTTCGGGGTCGGCGGGCTTGCAGACCACGACCCTGGCGCCCAGCGTGCCGCGGAACGCCTGGCAGTCGGCGGTGAGCTCGGGCCGCCCGGCCCGCCACCGGCCGATCGCGCCCTCCCCGTCCCAGACCAGCACCCGCGGCACCGCCCCCAGCCCGGCGATCAGCTGCCACCAGCCGGCGAACAGGTCAGATGCTGTCCGGGTCGGGATGAGCAGTGCCATCAGCCACCGGGAGTACCCGCACACCATGGTCAGCACCGGCAGCTGCGCGGGCCGGCGCACCTGCCCGCAGCCCGCCGGCACCATGACCGGCGGGAACCAGAAATCGCACTGGGCGATCTCGCCCGCCGCATACGCCGTCCGGCTCGCCGGATCCGGCGGCAGATAGGCCGGGCGCAGCTCCGCCACCCGGTCCCGCAGCACCCGGACCGACCGGTCCCACCCGATCCGCTCCGCGATCACCGTCGCCGGCATCGTCGGATACGCCCGCAGCAGCTCGCGGATCCGCGGCTCGACCGCGTCCACGATCGACCCCTTCCGCGGCCGCTCGTACTTCGGCGGCCGGTCACTGGCGACCGCCGCCCGCACGGTATTCCTCGAGACCCCCATCACCCGGGCGATCACCTTGACCGGCATCTGCTCCGCCCGGTGAAGACGGCGGATCTCTGCCCAGTCCTCCACGGAAAGCACCCCTTCCACCCCCTGGCTCGGCTAGAGCCAGAGTCATCCGTCAAGGGGTCAAAATTCGGATGCCACGCCGGGGTCAGTATTCACCCGCCGCCGACAGGAACTCTCACAGCTGGCGCCAGCTTCTCCGTTCCTCGACACTGCATGTAGCGGATTGCAGCGTGGCCGCGCGAAGCGCGGATGCGACGCACCGTTGAGGCTGGAGGGGCCGAGCCAACCGTCCACAGGAGATCACGATGGCAACCGGACACAGCCATACCACTACCGATCATGGCGAGATCCGCCAGTGGGTCGAAGAAAGAGGCGGTCACCCAGCGACGGTCAAGGGTACTGAACGCGGCGGTGCGCACGCGGGTATCCTCCGGATCAACTTTCCAGGGTCCTCAGCCGATGAATCGCTGGAGGACATCGACTGGGATACTTTCTTCACCAAGTTCGAGGAGTCTCAGCTAGCATTCGTCTACCAGGACGAAACCGCCGATGGCGGGGAAAGCCGATTCGGGAAGTTCATCAGCCGCTGAGTCCAACGCTTAGCTTAATTTTTAACCTTTTGCCTGGTCAGTGGCGTGTTTCGTGGTGCGTGGCATGTCGGCTTCACCGGGGAGAAGGTGACGGGGTGCAGGTCCGGTGCTGCTCTCCTTGGGCCTGCCTGGTCCCGGGGCGGGCTAGTTTCGGGACACGGGCCGGGGTGCCGAGCCGGGGGCGGACGTCGGGGAACCCCCGGCGGACGCGGCCCGGGTGAGCGGCCGGCCCGGGTCGAGGGGCTTCTCCCGGGGGCGGCGCAGGTCGGAGGCGAGAGGACGGGCCAGGAGGAGCTGGGCGTGGGCCGCGATGACGGCGCGGACCCGGCGGTCGGCCTGCCCGGGGGTAGGGACCTTCGCGGCGGTGAGGTCCAGGGCGCCCTTCAGCGTGCGGATGGCGTGCTCGATGTCGAACCTCGCGGGGTAGGCGCGCCAGAGCTCGTCCAGGGACATGGGCCGGGGCCGGCGTGCCAGAGCCAGGGCTGGCGGTGCGGGTCGCGGCCGTCGGGCAGGCGCTCGACCGTGACGTGGACGAGGGTGCCGCGCAGCACGGGGAGCTTGTCCCGCATGGTGCTCATCGGCCAGTACCGCAACTCGTCCGGGCGGGTGCAGGCAGCCACCTTGACCGGCTGCCGCACAGCGAGGAAGCGAAGGACTTCCTCCGGCAGGGTATGACCCGGTGTCACCGGACGGGCCTGAGCACTTTGACGTCGTCTGTGCCAAGACGATGACGATGATCGACTCCGAACCGGAGATCGACCTGGCCAAAGCTCGCCGCCGTCTCCGCTCGGCGCTGGTGCTGCAAGGGGACCGGGATGAGGTCACGCTCGAGCATGGGGCCGCGGTTGCCGCGGCTCTGGGAGATGGCAGGCTTGCGGTGCTTCCGGGCACGCACGGCCTGCCGGTCGAACTGCCCGAAGTCGTCAGCCCGCGGCTCATCTCGTTCCCTGCGCGGAGCATTTGCTCCTCTAACTGAGGATTTCCCGCGACCATGCCCCGGTGACGAGCACCTGAGGCATTCCCGCGCTTGTCATGAGGATCTAGTTGTCCATGTCAGTCGGACGGATTAAATACTGCCAGCCCGGGCAGCTATCGTGCCGAA
Source organism: Streptosporangiaceae bacterium (assembly GCA_036497045.1). GTDB lineage: Bacteria > Actinomycetota > Actinomycetes > Streptosporangiales > Streptosporangiaceae > DASXKD01. The sequence continues at coordinate 3,525 of DASXKD010000442.1, forward strand.
GCGCCGCGGGCCGCTCGTTTCGGCGAGTGTCCGCGTGCGTGCCCTGAGCGGCGCGGGGCACGCGCACCGCGACGTTACATGGGCACAGCCGAGCGAGTAGCCCGTCTGAGCTTGACCGAACGACAGTGTGGTTGCTTAATTGAGGATTTCTGTAATGAACAGCTTCATGGCCGATGATCAGGCCTCTGAGAGTGTTTCCAGGCTGCTGGCGTTCCGGGCTGAGAACGTGCGCTCGTTCCGGGACGGGCTGGAACTGCCGATGCTCGCGACGGGCCTTGCCGATGAGGGTGTGCCGCGCTCGGTGACGTGGCACGAGGGTGGCCGTCCCGTCCAGGTGCTCCCCGCCGCTGGCATCTTCGGGGCGAATGCCTCGGGGAAGAGCAACGTGCTCCGCGCCATGAGCGACATGCGCCGGCATGTGCTGTACTCCTTTAGCCACGGTGACCCGGAGCGCGGGATGTCTCGTAGCGCGTTCCGCCTGGATCCCGGCAAGGAGAAGGGTCCGTCGCGTTTTGAGGTAGACCTGATCCTTCATGGAATCTGGCACCAGTACGGCTTCGTCATCGACGACGCCCAGGTTCTTGAGGAGTGGGCATACCGCTATCCACGCGGCAAGGCTGCGCTTGTGTTCCGTCGTGAGGGGCCCGATGTCACGCTTGGGCAGCGCAACCGCGCCAAGGGGCGCGCGGTCCTCGGAATCCTTCGGCCGAACTCCCTGCTGCTTTCTGCGGGGGCCGCCGCGAACCATCCAGACCTGGCACCCCTTCGGCGATGGTTCGCAGACAATCTGCTGCTGGCTGAGGCCTCAAGCCGTGGACGCCGCTGGGCCTACACCGCGGGCATGCTTCTGCACGAGCAGCACCACGATCAGGTTCTCGGCCTGCTGCAGGCCGCGAACCTCGGAATCACCGACGCGCGAGTCCGCGAAGCCGACGCCGAGCTTCTCGAGCGCATCAAGCGTGCCACGAGGATCACCCAGGGACGAGAGGACGAGCTTGAAGACACGGACTCCGAGGCCAGCATCCTTGAGCCGGGAGTTGTACTGAGCCATCGCGGACCGGCCGGAACCGTCGAGTTCGGCGCTGATGAGGAATCGCATGGCACGATGGTGTGGTTCGGGCTCGCCGGCCCGGTGGTCCACGCGATCGCCAGCGGCAGCGTCCTGCTGGTCGATGAGATCGAGGCCGGCCTGCACCCTGCTCTTGTCAGGCAGCTAGTGCGACTGTTCCAGGACCCGGAAACCAATCCCAGAGGAGCGCAGCTCATCTTCAACTCACACGAGGCATCGCTGCTCGGCGACTCCGTCGAGGAGCGCGTTCTCGGCCGCGACCAGGTCTGGTTCACCGAGAAAGGTCATGATGGCGCAAGCAGGCTGTACGCGCTTTCTGACCTGAGCCCGCGCATCGATGACGCCATCGGCCGCAGGTACTTGGCGGGCAGGTACGGCGCCACCCCGGACCTCGCGGATGAGGACTTTGCGGAAGCCGCAATTAGCGCTGCCGGCGACCCCGAGTGAGCCCCCAGGGCGACGCGTCGCCCCTCCGGCGCGGCCCGCTGCGCCATCCGGGAGGAGGTGATCGGCTGCGGCCCGCCGCCCGGAGGCTCCAGCCCAAGGTCGAGTTCCAGCTGCCCGGCCGCGATCCGCTGCCGCGCCGCCGCCTTCAGCGCCTCCAGTTCCGCCTCATCGTGCGCCACCCGAGGTGCTCGATCTCCCGAACTGCAAACCTAAAGGTCAGCGCGGCGTCCTCCCCGCGCACCCGCGATCGTGAGCCAAGCCAGGATGAACGATGCCCGCAACGTATGACGCCCGAAGACGAGCAACGCCACGATCCGAAGGCCGCGCCGACCTGGAAGAAGACCTTCG
>DASXKD010000443.1:0-2330 GCA_036497045.1 Streptosporangiaceae bacterium
GCTTGAGCGCGGGCCCGACCAGCAGATCGGAACCGCTGACGGAGTGCCGTTCGACTCCTACTTCTCCGGCAACACCGTGCAGATCTGCCCGGTCGGCGCGCTGACCGGGGCCGCCTACCGGTTCCGCGCCCGGCCGTACGACCTGGTGTCCACACCCAGCATCTGCGAGCACTGCGCGTCCGGGTGCCGTCAGCGCACCGACCACCGGCGCGGCATGGTCACCCGCCGCCTGGCCGGCAGCGACCCGCAGGTGAACGAGGAGTGGAACTGCGACAAGGGACGGTGGGCGTTCACCTACGCCACCCAGCCGGACCGGCTGGCCAGTCCGCTGGTGCGGGACTCCGACGGCCTGCTGCGGCCGGCCTCGTGGGCGGAGGCGATCGGGGCGGCAGCGGCCGGCCTGGCCGGTGCCCGCGGCCGGGCCGGGGTGCTCACCGGCGGCAGGCTCACCCTGGAAGACGCCTACGCCTACGCCAAGTTCACCCGGGTCGCCCTGGCCAGCAACGACATCGACTCCCGTGCCCGCCCGCACTCGGCGGAAGAGGCACAGTTCCTCGCCGCCGCCGTGGCCGGCACCGGGGTCAGGGTCAGCTACGCCGACCTGGAGCGCGCGCCCACGGTGCTGCTGGCCGGGCTGGAGCCCGAGGAGGAGTCGCCGATCATCTTCCTCCGGCTGCGCAAGGCCGCGCGGGCCGGCAACCTCACCGTCTACTCGCTGGCCCCGCTGGCCACCGGCGGGCTGGCGAAGCTGCGTGGCACCCTGCTGCCCGCACCGCCCGGAACCGAGACCGAGGTACTCAACCGGCTGGCTGCCGAGATGGGCACCGATGCCGTGGAGGCCGCCGCCGCCCGGGCACTGAACGCCGACGGCGCGATCATCCTGGCAGGCGAGCGGCTCGCCGAGACACCAGGGGCGCTGTCCGCGATCGCCCGGCTGGCCAGTGCGAGCGGCGCCAGCCTGGCCTGGGTGCCCCGCCGGGCTGGTGAGCGCGGCGCGGTGGAGGCCGGAGCCCTGCCTGGCCTGCTGCCCGCCGGGCGGCCGGTGACCGACCCGGCGGCGCGGGCCGAGGTGGCCCGAGCCTGGGGCGTCGCCTCGCTGCCCGCCGAGCCTGGCAAGGACGGCCGGCAGATCCTCGCGGCGGCGCTGGCCGGTGACCTGGACGCCCTCGTCGTGGCCGGGGTGGACCCGGCCGACCTGCCCGATCCGAAGGCCGCGCTGGAAGCGATCGAGGCAACGCCGTTCGTGGTGAGCCTGGAACTGCGGACCAGCGCCGTCACCGACCGGGCGGACGTGGTGCTGCCCGTGGCGGCGGTGCCGGAGAAGGTCGGCACGTTCCTGAACTGGGAGGGCAGGCCGGGTTCGTTCGAGGCGGCGCTCGCGGTCCCCGGCGTGGAGTCCGACCTGGAGATACTCGGCCAGATCGCGGACGAGATGGATGTCCACCTCGGGCTGCCCGATGCCGCCGCGGCGCGCCGCGAACTGGGCGGGCTGACCGGCTGGCAGGGCGTACGGGCCAGCGTGCCGGACTACCCGCCCGCCGCGCGATCCCTGCCCGGGCCCGGCGAGGCGGTCCTGGCCACCTGGCACCAGTTGATCGACACGGGCAGGATGCAGGACGGCGAGCCGTTCCTGGCCGGCACGGCACGGCCGGCGCAGGCCCTGATGTCTGCGGCCACCGCGAGTGAAGCGGGCACCGCCGACGGCGATAGGGTCTGCGTGACCACCGCGCGGGGAGCCATCACCCTCGGTGTGCGGGTCTGCGACATGCCCGACCGGGTGATCTGGCTGCCCGCTCATTCGCGGGGCTGCGAGGTCCGGCGCGAGCTCGGTGCCGGGAACGGCACCCTGGTGATCCTGAGGAGCCCGCAATGATCAGCACGGCCGTCGCGAGCACCGGTTACCCGCCGGTGACCGTGCTCAGCTTCTACGGCCAGCCGTGGTGGATGATCCTGCTCAAGGTCGTGGTCATCTTCGCGTTCCTGATGGTCATGACGCTGTTCGCGATCTGGGCGGAGCGCCGGATCATCGGCCGGATGCAGCAGCGCCCGGGGCCGAACCGGGCCGGGCCGTTCGGCCTGCTCCAGTCGCTGATGGACGGGCTCAAGCTGCCGCTCAAGGAGGACATCGTCCCCGGGCACGTGGACAAGTTGCTGTTCTGGCTTGCCCCCGCGATCGCGTTGGTTCCCGCGTTCGTCAGCTTCGCGATCATCCCGTTCGGCCCCGAGGTGTCGATCTTCGGTGTGCAGACCCCGCTGCAGCTCACCGACCTCCCGGTCGCGGTGCTGCTCGTGCTCGCGATGAGCTCGATAGGCGTCTACGGGATCGTGCT
>DASXKD010000444.1:0-8548 GCA_036497045.1 Streptosporangiaceae bacterium
GCCGCGGCCGACCCGCGCGGGCCGTACCCGGCGATCGGGACGCCCGACCCGAGCCCGAACATGGCCATGGCCTCCACCCAGCATTCGATCCGGCTGTGGGCCACCGCGTAGGCGGTCGCGCAGGGCGAGTGGGTGTGCAGCACGCAGCCGACCTCTGGGCTGTCGGCGTACATGGCAGTGTGCATGGCGACCACCGCTCCCTGGATGGGCGGCAGTTCGCCCTCCAGCAAGGTCCCGTCCAGGCCGACCCGCACCACCGCCGAGGCAGGGTGGTCGCGCAGCGAGGGACCCGCGGTGAAGTACATCTCCGCCGCTCCCGGTACCCGGACGCTGACGTTGCCGTGCCCGTTCGCGGAAATCGCACCGCTGGCCACCACCCGATGCGCGATGTCGGCGACCTGACCGGCCAGATCCTTGTCCATCAGTGACCTCCCCGCCGCACACGAGACTGACTAGCTCACTTTAGGGGACCGTGTGGTTCACCGGCCCAGGTCCCAGAGCAGCCGGTAGTAGCAGGTGCGGCCGCGCAACTGTCGCCGTGGCAGGCGACCAGCTGATCTGGTCAGGAGAACCCACCAGGGGCCGCCACCACGCCCCCGCAGCGCCCGGGGCGCCCGGTCTGCCAAGCTGGCAGTCGTCCTGGCGGCACACGCATCAGGGGCTGATCGTGGAACTCGTTCACTCGGGCAAGGTCCGTGACGTCTACGCCGACGGGGACGACCTGATCCTGGTCGCCTCCGACCGTGTATCGATCTATGACGTGGTCCTCCCGACCCCCATCCAGGACAAGGGCCGGATCCTCACCGCACTGTCGCTGTGGTGGTTCGAGCGGCTGGCCGACGTCGCGCCGAACCACGTCATCTCGGCCACCGACGTGCCGGCCGAGTTCGCCGGCCGGGCGGTCCGCTGCCGCCGGCTGGCGATGGTGCCGGTGGAGTGCATCGCCCGCGGCTACCTGGCCGGGAGCGGCCTGGAGTCCTACCGGGCAACCGGGACCATCCACGACATACCGCTGCCCGCGGGGCTGGCCGAGGGCTCCCGGCTGCCGGAACCGGTATTCACCCCCACCACCAAGGCTCCGGCCGGGCAGCACGACGCGCCCATGACCTTCGCCGACGTCACCGCGGCCGTAGGCGCGGATACCGCGGCGCAGTTGCGCCGGATCACGCTGGAGGTGTACCAGCGGGGCCACGGCATCGCGCTGCCGCGGGGGATCCTCATCGCCGACACCAAGCTCGAGTTCGGCCGGGCACCTGACGGCACGCTGGTGCTTGCCGACGAGTTGCTCACCTCGGACTCCTCGCGCTTCTGGCCCGCCGCGTCGTGGCAGCCGGGACGTCCCCAGTACGCGTTCGACAAGCAGGTCGTCCGCGACTGGTCCCGGACCGTCGAGTGGGACAGGACCGCCCCCGGCCCGGCCATCCCCCCGCATATCGTCGAGGCCACCAGGCAGCGCTACATCGAGGCGTACCAGCACATCACCGGGACCACCTGGCCGCCGGCCGGTTGAGCACGGCCTACAGGGTGTCGGGCGGCGCCGCCAGCGCGTCGCGCAGCACCGAGCCCACCAGTCCGGGCCCCGGAGCTTGGGCAAAGGCGGCGAGCATCGCCGCACGGGCGCAGTCGTGCACGGCCTCCGGGCCGATCCGGTGTTCCCGGGCCGCGGCCAGGCCACCCCTGGCCTCGCGCGAGGTGACCACGAGCCGCAGGCCGGTGCCGCGGCGCTGCAGCACCGCCCGCAGTTCGCACAGCGCCTGCCGGGAATTGTCGTCCAGACCTTCGCCGCTGCCCAAATCCAGCACCACCGTGCCCACCGCCCGGAACCCCGCCAGCCGGGCGAGCACGGCCTGGTCAAGGCCGTCGGCCCGGTCGCCGGTCAGGGTGCAGGCCAGGCGCAGCACCGGGACCCCGCCCGGCACCGCGGCAGAAGCGGCCGGCCGGGCGGCGGCGACCGCTGTGGCGGGCGCCCTGGCCCGCCGCAAGCCCAATAGGACAGGCCGGCGCACGAACTCCGAGATGCTCACGGCGCCTCCAGACGGGCATCATTCAACGCCCCGGCCCCCTGGGGCGGCCGCCGCTCCGAGGACCGCGCTTCCACGGTCGCTCGCGACACCAGAATGCGCATCACCCTCAGGAGGTGACTGTGCTGCGCGGGGGCGCCCTATGGTGCACAAGTGACCGATGAAGGCACGCGAGCAGGCCGGCCGGCCTTTGTGTCCAGATGGGCGTCCCGGCTGGAAAGTGGCAGCTTGCTATACGGAACGATCGTGTCGGCCGCTGCCCTCGCGGTGGGGGCGGGCCGGGGCGAGACCGCCTTCGGCATGGACGAGGCCATGCCCCGGCCGGGCGGCCGGGTGCGCGGGTTCCCCCGCCCGGATGACCCGGTCGCTCCGCCGCACGGGGGGAGGGACGGGCCCGGTCGGCCCCGGTGCCCGCCATGCGGGGGAGCCGCCGAATCGTCCGGGCGCCCGATGTGCCCGGGCCGTGCGTAACGCAACGATTTTCGTATGAACCTCACCGGCGAAACCCAGCAGTCGTCCGCGGCCCGGCGCCAGGCGACGACACCCGCACCGGCGGCCGGCGGCCGCACGCCGTGGCGCGGTATCGCGATCATCGCGATGGCGGCGTTCGCGGTCGAGATGGCCGTCAGCGCGCGCTACGGCTACGTCCGTGACGAGCTCTACTTCCTCTCCGCAGGGCGGCACCTGGCCTTCGGCTACGTGGACCAGCCGCCGCTGACCCCGCTGCTTGCCCGGGCCGCCGTGGCCCTCGGCGGTAACACCCTTGCCGGCCTGCGGGTGGTGCCCGCGCTCGGGCTCGCCGCGCTGGTCGTGATGACCGCCGTGATGAGCCGGATGCTCGGCGCGGGCCGGACCGGGCAGCTGCTCGCCGCGCTCGCCGCGGCGACCTGCGGCGAGTACCTGGGTGCGATGCACGAGCTGACCACCACCACGCCCGACTTCGTCTGCTGGGCGGTGGCGCTGCTGCTGGTCATGAAGTTGCTCGCCAGCCGTGACCCGCGCTGGTGGCTGGCGATCGGCACCAGCATCGGGGTGGCCAGCGAGGCCAAGTGGAACGTCGCCTTCCTGGTGGCCGCGCTCGCCGCCGGGTTCCTTGCCACTGATGCCCGCGGCCTGCTGCGCAGCAGGTACCTGCTGGCCGGCTGCGTGATCGCCGCCGCCCTGGCCGCGCCCGACCTGATCTGGCAGGCGGCGCACGGCTGGCCAAGCATTGACGTGTTCCGCGCGCTGCAGGGCCAGGCCGGGCACAACCGGGCCGTCTACTGGATCGCGCAGGTGCTCTACACCGGCCCGGTACTGGTGCCGCTCTGGGCCGCCGGGGCGGTCTGGTCGGTGCGCAGCGCCTCGGCCCGCCCGTTCCGCCCGGTCGGTATCGCGTGTGCGATCGTGATCGCGCTGCAATTCGTGCTCGGCGGCAAGGCGTACTACCCGGGCGCGGTGTACGCATTCCTGCTCGCGGCCGGGTGCGTGCCGGCCGAGCGCTGGCTGGCCGCGCGCAGGCCGCTGGCCGGGCGGATCCGGCCCGCCGTCGTGCTGGCCGCCGCGATGCTGGCCGGGGCCGTGATCGCCGCGCCGGTGACGCTGCCGGTGCTGCCTGCCCGGGCGCTGCATGCCGTGCCGGTGCAGAAGATCAACTACGACCTGGGCGAGGAGATCGCCTGGCCGAAGCTGGTGGCGCTGGTCTCCCGCGAGTACCACGCGCGGCCGGCCGCGCAGCGGCAGCGCACCACGATCCTCACCGGGAACTACGGTGAGGCCGGCGCCATCGACCGCTACGGGCCGGGTCTTGGCCTGCCGCAGGTGTACAGCGGCGCGAACAACTTCTGGCTGTGGGGACCGCCGCCCGCCACCGACACCGCCGCGATCGCGGTGAACCTGGACCCGGCGCTCCTGCACCGTGAGTTCCGGCACGTCCGCCTGGTCGCCACGTTCTGGAACGGGCTTGGCGTCAGCGACGACGAGCAGGGCGCACAGGTCTTCGCGGTCACCGGGCTGCGGTCGTCCTGGGCCCGGGCCTGGCCTGCGTTCCGCAACTACAGCTGAGACCGGCCAGCTGACTCCAGCGTGCCCCGGCCGTCCCGCTGCCGGGGCACGCTCAGTTCGCGATCTGGCCGTCCTCCAGCCGGATGATCTCGTCGGCCAGGTCCATCAGGGCCTCGTCGTGCGTGGCCACCAGGGCGGTGATCCCCTCCGAGCGGACCACCGTGAGCAGCAGGCGCATGATCTGCCGGCCGGTCTCCAGGTCGAGCTGGCTGGTCGGCTCGTCGGCGATCAGCAGCTGGGGGCGCCCGGCCAGCGCCCGCGCGATGGCGATGCGCTGCTGCTGGCCGCCGGACAGCTCGTCGGGGCGGTGCGCGGCATGTTCGGACAGGCCGACGATCTCCAGCATCATCGCGACCCGCTGCTCCCGGTCGGCCGACGGCGTGCCGGTGATCCTTAGCGGGATCCCGACGTTCTCCGCCGCCGACAGCATGGGGATCAGCCCGAACGACTGGAAAATGAACGCGATCGTGTCCCTGCGCAGCTCCATCCGCCGCCGCTCGCTCATCCGGGTGACCTCCCGGCCGGCCACGGTCACGGAGCCCCCGGTCGGCATGTCCAGGCCACCGATGACGTTCAGCAGCGTGGTCTTGCCCGAGCCGGACCGGCCGCACAGCGCGGTGAGCTGGCCCCGGCGGATCGTGAACGACACGCCGCGCAGCGCATGCGCGGCGGTGCGCCCGCTGCCGAAGGTGCGCGCGACGTCCCTGATGTCGACGAGCACCGGGGCTTCGTCCGTTGCCTGCGCGCCTGCCACCGGGCCGGTTTCCGCGCCGGTCATGCGGTGTCCTCTCCGGAGTCGCGGGATGCGCCGTGGCCGCTGGCTGGCGGGGCGCCGGAGCGGCTCCCGGCCCGGTCGGGCCACACACCGATGTGGTCGGGATCCTGCTGCAGCCGCACCCGGTCCTGCATGCCGAGCGCTTCGGTCATGTCCCGGGGCAGCTGCACCCGTCCCGCCCGGTCGAGCACCGCGTACTCGACTGCGTGCCTGGTGGCGTTGCCGTGTTCGTCGGCGACGTCGTGCCGCAGCGTCTCTGTGCTCGTCCGGCCGTCCCTGATCGCGATCGTCCGCTGGACCTGTGCCGACACCGCCGGATCGTGGGTCACCACCAGCACCGTCACGCCCAGTTCGGTGTTCGCCGTCTGCAGAGCCGCGAACACCTCACGGGCCGTGGCGCTGTCCAGTTCGCCGGTCGGCTCGTCGGCCAGCAGGACCCGCGGATTGTTTGCCAGAGCGGTGGCGATCGCGGTGCGCTGCTGCTCGCCGCCTGACATCTGGGACGGCTTGCGCCCTGCGCAATGGCTGAGCCCCAGCACGTCGAGCAGTTCGGTGGCCCGGCGGGCGCGCGACCGGTGCCCCAGCCCGGCGAACCGCATTGGCATGATCACATTCTGCAGCGCGGTCAGGTAGGGGAGCAGGTTCCGCGAGGTCTGCTGCCAGACGAAGCCGACCACGGCGCGCCGGTAGCCGAGTCGCTCTCGCGAGGTCATCGCGCCGAGGTCGTGACCGGCCACCCTGGCCCGCCCGGCGGTGGGGGCGTCCAGGCCCGCGAGGATGTTCATCAGCGTGGACTTGCCGCTGCCAGAGGCGCCGACGACCGCGGTCAGCTCGCCGTCCTCGATCAGCAGGTCAAGTCCTTGCAGTGCCTGCACCTCGATCCCGTCCGCAGCGAAGATGCGCACCAGCCGGTCGCACATGATCAGCGCCCCCTCACCGTAGGAGGCCCGGGCGCGCTCCGCCTCGGCGCCGAGCTCGCCGAGCCCGGCCGCCGCGTTGATGTTCCCCGCCCGGCCGGTGCTGTCGGCCAGCCGGGCAGCGTCCGTCCGCCGGGCAGCGTCCGCCCGGCGGGCACCGTCCGTCCGCCGGGCACCGTCCGCCGGTGTCGCCGTCATCGGCCTCGCCTCCGGATCCTCCGCCACACCTTCATTCGCCCACCCGTTCATTCGCCCACCCGCAGCGCCTGGGCCGTGCCGCGGCCGCGGGCCAGCCGGTACTGCACGGCGAGGGTCAGCCAGGCCAGCAGCACCAGCCCGGCCGCCGTGGCCACGATCGCCACCAGGTTCGCATGCAGCGGCACGGTCACCGGCATCCCGGTGAACGCCGCGAGGTCCACCGCCGGGCCGACCAGCGGCACCAGGGCCAGCGCGCAGACCACCCCGCCCACCGCGGCGGCGGCGATGGCCGGCAGGGTCTCCACCGCGGTGATGCGCCGCGACTGGCCAGGCCCGAGGCCCATGGTGGCCAGCCGGGCCAGCGTCATCTCCCTGGACCTGGCCGTGAGCACCAGCGTGAGCGCGAGCACCAGCAGGCTCAGGCCGAGCGCGGCGGCGGCACCCTGGGCGAACGTGACGAACCCGCCGTGTGGCAGTGGCGCGCTGGCGATCGAGGCCAGCAGGTTCGTGCGCAGGGTGACGCGCGCGCCGGGTACCGCCCGGTGCGCCGTGCGCAGCAGCGCCGCCGTGTCAAGCCGCGAGCCGGCGATCGCCATGACGGTCGCCGGTGGCGCCTGCCGCCCGAGTGCCCATTGCGGTACCACGGCGAACTGGCCACCAGGCGTCATGCCGATAAAGGTGTTTAGCCGGCCGGCCAGCCGCAGCCGCATCGTCCGGCCCGCCACAAACAGGCCGGACCCGTTGCCCAGGATCTCCCGCCCGACCGACGAGACCAGCGCGGGCACCCGCGGGTGCGGCCCGGCGGCGGCACCGGGCCGGGCCAGCGCGGCCGCTGGGAACGGTGGCAGCGGGGTGGCCGCGGTGAGCGCCGCATAACGGTGCGGATCGACGATCACGACCGGCATGGCCAGGCCCTGGCCGGACGTGCCCGTGGCCACCGAGGCCGTGGCGGTGCGCTGGACCCCGGGCACGGCGGCGATCGCCCGCTGCGCGGCCGGGGTGATACCCGGGCCGACCGCAGGCGCGGTGACCACCGCGTCGGCCCCGGCGGCCTGCCACGACGCCGCCACGTCGGCGGCTGCCACCGCGCTGCGGGCCATCGCCGCAAAGCCGATCACGGCGAACGCCAGGACCAGCGCGAACGCGGGCAGCACCCCCGCCTGCGCTGCCACGCCGCCGCGGGCGAAGCCGACGATCATCACCACCCCGCGCCGGCGTCCGGCCAGCCGGGTGAGCTGGCGCAGCACGAGGGGGTATCCGCGCATCACCAGCAGGGCCGCCGGTATCGCCACAAGCACCGGAGCGGCGCTGGTGAAAAAGTCCGTGCTGCCCGGCGGCGGCAGGCCCTGCTGGCGCAGGATGACCAGCCCGCCCACCGCGGCGCAGACCAGCATGGTGTCGGCCACCCACTGGCGCGCCGCGGTGAGCCGGCGGCGGGCCGCGGGCGCGCCCTGGGGGCCGGCGACCACGCGACGGGTCCGGTGCCGCCACCCGGCCAGCACAGGCGGGCCGGCCAGGGCGGCCACGGTGATCAGGCCCGCCAGCCACCACGAAAGCAACGACGCGGGCCCTGGGGTCACCGCGATAGCCGCAGCGACCCCAACCGCCGCGGCGGGCAGCACCGTGACGGCGCCGCCGCGCAGCGCCACCAGGGTGATCTGCCGCAGCGCCGCCCCGCGCGCCCGCATCATGGCGTACTCACCGTCCCTGTGCACGGTGACCAGGCGGGCACCGAGCAGCACCACCACCGCGCCGATCGCCGCCAGGCTGACGAACAACAGCGACAGGGCCCGCTGCACGGCGTCGTCGGTCGCCACGAACGGGGGCAGGATGACCGTCAGCCCGCTGCTGAGGCTGACCACGAACGGGCTGACCGGGCTTCCGGCGTCCGCCAGGCTCGAGCTAACCGAACTGGCCACCGGCAGGTACGAGGTGGCCTGCAGCTTGCGCTCCAGCGAAGCGGCCTGGTCGGCGGTCACCCCGCTCAGATCAAGCGGGAAGCTCCACAGGGCGTGCAGCGGCTCCGTGGACAACTGCCGCTGCAGCTCGTCCACCTCGGCCGGGCCGACGAATGCGCCCGTGGTCCAGAACGGCGCGGTGTCCCCGCCGAGCTGGGTCAGCTGGGGCGTGGCGGCGATGGGGTCGGCGGTCCAGAAGTCCGACGCCGGGTCCACCGGCCGGACGATCCCGGTGACCACCAGCGTCTGGCCGGCCGTCCGGAGCCGGGAGCCGACGTGCAGGCCGAGCCGGGCGGCGGTGCCCGTGGTGACCGCCACCTGGAAGGTGGCGTGGCCGCCGTGGGAGGTCACCACGACCGGCATCGAGCCCGCCGTCAGGACCGACCGGCCGGCCAGGCCGCTGCGGTAGAGCATCTCCATCACGGGCTGCGGCATGTGCCGCAGCCCCGGCGCGGTGGCCCCGGACAGGGGGATGGCGCCGGTGGCGAGCCCGGACCACTGTGTTCGCGTCGCGGCGAGCGGCAGGCCACCCTGGCGCAGCCCGATGGCGAGCTTGGCCCTGGCAGTCTCAAACCGTGCCGCGCTGAGCGGCTGCGCGCCGAACCCGGACAGGTCGCCGTCGGCCAGTATCACCTT
>DASXKD010000445.1:0-2499 GCA_036497045.1 Streptosporangiaceae bacterium
GGGTGTTTTGTGGTGCGATGGCCGGAGGAGCATCGATCTCGCGCCCGGCGCGCGGGTAGAGGTGCGCCGCGGAGTCAAGCCGGTCCTGCTGGCGCGGCTGCGCGGCGGAGTGGACGGCCGTGACCTGGCAGCCCCGTTCACGTTCACCGACCGGCTGGTGGCCAAGTTCGGCCTCCCAGTGACCGGCTGGCGCGGACGGCGCGACTGGGGTCCGGGGCGAGACGGGAAGGAGGATCCGCCCGCTGATGCTTGAGGAAGTGCGGATCACCGGCCTTGGGGTGATCGAGGATGCCGTCCTTGAGTTCTCGCCTGGCTTCACCGTGGTGACCGGCGAGACCGGGGCGGGCAAGACCATGATCGTGACCGGGCTCGGCCTGATGTTCGGCGGCCGGGCTGACCCGGCACGAGTCCGGCCCGGCGCGGACCGGGCCACCGTCGAGGGGCGGCTGCGGATCGAGGCGGACGGGCCCGCCGCGCGGCAGGTGCTGGACGCCGGGGGCGAGCTTGACGACGACGGGCGCACCCTGATCGTGAGCCGTTCTGTGTCGGCCGAGGGCCGGTCGCGGGCCCACGCCGGCGGCCGCGGCGTTCCCGTGTCGCTGTTGATCGGCCTGGCCGATGACCTGGTGGCCGTGCACGGCCAGGCGGACCAGCAGCAACTGCTGCGCACCGCCAGGCAACGGCAGTCACTGGACGAGTTCGCCGGCCCGGCCCTGTCCGCGGTGATGGCCGACTACCAGCGCGCCTACACCCGGCACCGGGAGGTGCAGGCCGAACTGCGCGAGCTGACCACCAGAGCAAGGGAGCGGGCCGCCGAGGCGGAGGACCTCCGCCGCGCCCTGGACGAGATCGAGCGGGCAGAACCGGTCGCGGGCGAGGACACCGCACTGCTGGCCGAGGAGGAGCGGCTCGGGCACGCCGACGCCCTGCACGCCGCGGCGACCACCGCACACGGCGCCCTGCTCGGCGATCCGTCCGACGGTTCCTACCAGGGGGCCGACGCGGTCACGCTGCTCGGCACGGCGCGCCAGGCACTCGACGGCGTCGCCGAGCACGACCCGGACCTGGCCAGCCTGGCCGGCCGCCTGTCCGAGGCCGCCTACCTCATCTCCGATGTCGCCACCGACCTTGCCTCCTACGTGGAGTCGCTGGACAGCGATCCGGCGCGGCTGGCCGCGGTGCAGGAGCGCCGGGCCGAGCTGACCAGGCTCATCCGTGCCTACGGGGGCCGGGTGCCGGTCCCCGCCCCGGCAGCGGCAGGGGCAGCGGCAGCGCATGCGGCAGGCGAGCCGGGGACCGGCCGGCCAGCAGACCCGGAACCGGAAGGGGCACCGCAGGCACCGGACATGGCGCCCGGCACGGATGCGGGAGCGGCTGCCGGGCCGGCCCCGGTGGCCCCTGCCGTACCGGGGCTGGCGTCCGTGTTCGCCTGGGCCGAGCAGGTACAGCGCAGGCTGGCCGAGCTCTCGGGAGACGACGACCGGATCGGCGTGCTCGGCGCCGAGGAGGCACGGCTCGCCGAGACGGTCCGCGACCTCGGCGGGAAGCTGACGTCGTTGCGCAAGGAGGCCGCGGAACGGTTCGCGGCCGCGGTCACCGAGGAGCTTTCCGCCCTGGCGATGCCGCACGCGAAGATCACCGTGCCGGTCATGCCGCAGGACGAGTACGGCCCGCACGGTGCGGACGAGGTGGAGATCAGGCTCGCCGCCCACCCGGGCGCTCCCGTGCTGCCGCTGGCCAAGGGAGCCTCGGGCGGTGAGCTGTCCCGGGTGATGCTCGCCATCGAGGTCGTCTTCGCCGGTGCCGATCCGGTGCCGACGTTCGTGTTCGACGAAGTGGACGCGGGCGTGGGCGGGAGGGCCGCGGTGGAGATAGGGCGGCGGCTCGCCAGGCTGGCCCGGCGCGCCCAGGTGATCGTGGTCACCCACCTGCCCCAGGTCGCCGCGTTCGCGGATGCGCACCTGGTGGTCGAGAAGGCGAGCGACGGCTCGGTGGTGAGCAGCGGCATCGCCCGGCTGGACGACGCCGGCCGGGTCCGGGAACTGTCCCGGATGCTGGCCGGGCTCGAGGACTCCGAGTACGGCCAGGCGCACGCCGGCGAGCTTCTGGCCGCTGCCGGAGCGGAGCGCGCCAGCCAGCAGCGCTAGCCAGCGGAGCACCGGCAGGAGGCGATGCAATGACCAGTAGACGGGCGTCGGGGGCCTGGCGGGTCTCGCGTCACGGGGCGGCATTTCTGGCGGCGGGCGTGGCCCTGGCCTTGGCGGTCCCCGCCGCGCTACACGGCTAGCACGCTCCCCCGGAGGGCGTCTGGCGAGCTCCCGGGGAAACAAGCAGCGGCACAGCGCGTCACCGATCGCTGGTCGTTGTCGCTGTGATCAGGGCTGGCCGCGCCCCCTCCCCTGGTCTGGCAGGATGGAAACCGATGATGGCCCAGTTTCTCAAGCGTCCCATCACGCCACGGACCAGGACCGAGGACCTGCCGGGCGTGAGTGGGCCAGC
>DASXKD010000446.1:0-5579 GCA_036497045.1 Streptosporangiaceae bacterium
GGGGTGGCGGCCGGGCTGAAGCCCTCCGGCGCCCGTGACGTCGCCGTGGTCATCAACGACGGGCCCTCCCGCGCCGCCGCCGGGGTGTTCACCGCCAACCGGATGAAGGCCGCGCCGGTGCTGTGGACGCAGCAGGTGCTCACCGGCGGCCGGGTACGGGCGGTGCTGCTCAACTCCGGTGGTGCGAACGCCTGCACCGGCCCGCTCGGCTTCGCCGATACGCATGTGTCCGCAGAACGCCTCGCGGCGGGCCTGGACGATTCCGCGGGCGAGATCGCCGTGTGCTCGACCGGCCTGATCGGCGAGCGGCTGCCCATGGACCCGCTGCTCGGCGGCGTGGACGCGGCCCTCGCCGAGGCGTCGCGGGCGGGCGGCCTCGCGGCCGCGGACGCGATCAGGACCACCGACACCGTGGCCAAGATCGCCTTCCATCGTTCCGGTGGTTACGCGATCGGCGGCATGGCCAAGGGCGCGGGCATGCTGGCGCCGGCTCTGGCCACCATGCTGTGCGTGCTCACCACGGACGCCGAACTGGGTTCCGGTGAGCTGGACGCCGCGCTCCGGGCGGCGGCCAGAGTCACCTTCGACCGGCTGGACACCGACGGCTGCATGTCCACTAACGACACGGTCCTGCTGCTGGCCAGCGGGGCCAGCGGCGAGCGCCCGGAGGTCGCCGAGTTCACCCGGGCACTCACCGGCGTGTGCGCCGACCTGGCCCGGCAGTTGCAGGCCGACGCCGAAGGGGCGGGCAAGCTGATCGCGATCGAGGTGGTCGGCGCCGCCGGCGAGGCCGACGCGGTCACCGCTGGCCGTGCGGTGGCCCGCTCGGCCCTGCTCAAGTGCGCCATCGCCGGTGCGGATCCGAACTGGGGGCGGGTACTTTCCGCGGTGGGCACCACGGACGCCGTGTTCGACCCGGACCGGGTCAACGTGGCGATCAACGGTGTCTGGGTGTGCCGCAACGGCTGCGCCGCCGACGACAGATCCAAGGTGGACCTGAGCCCGCGGGACGTGACGATCACCGTGGACCTGTCCGCCGGCCCGGCCGCCGCCACCATCCGCACCACGGACCTGACCACCGAGTACGTCCACGAGAACTCGGCGTACTCGACATGACGGCGACGGTGAACCCGGCGGCCGGGGCAGGTGCACGGGAAGCCAGCGGGGGGTCCGGGGGGTCGCTCCTCCGGGATAGCACAGCTAAAGCAGCGACGCTGATCGAGGCGCTGCCGTGGCTGGACCGGTTCCACGGCCGGACGGTCGTGATCAAGTACGGCGGCCACGCCATGACCGACGACGCGCTGCGTGCCGGGTTCGCCCAGGACGTGGTGTTCCTGCGGTACGCCGGGCTTCGGCCCGTCGTGGTGCACGGCGGCGGGCCGCAGATCTCCGCACACCTGGCCAGGCTCGGTGTGCCGAGCGCCTTCACCGCGGGGTTGCGGGTCACCACGCCGGAAACCATGGACGTGGTCCGCATGGTGCTCGCCGGCCAGGTCAACAGGGACGTGGTGGGCCTGATCAACCGGCACGGGCCGTTCGCCGTGGGCATGTCGGGCGAGGACGCGAACATGTTCACCGCGCGCAAGCGGTACGCGGTGGTGGACGGCACTCCGGTGGACATCGGCCTGGTCGGGGAGATCGAGTCCGTGGATCCCGCCGTGGTGCACGCCCTGATCTCCGACGGCCGGATCCCCGTGGTGTCCAGCGTCGCCCGGGGCACCGGCGGCGAGGTGTACAACGTCAACGCCGACACCGCCGCCGCCGCGCTTGCCGTGGCGCTGGGCGCGGCCAAGCTCGTGGTCCTCACCGACGTGGCCGGCCTGTCCGCGAACTGGCCGGGAGACCGGGACTCGCCGGGCCAGCCGCAGGAAGTGATCAGCCAGTTGACCGCGACCGGCCTGGAACAGCTGCTGCCCAGCCTGAGCAGCGGCATGATCCCCAAGATGGAGGCGTGCCTGCGCGCCGTGCGCGGCGGCGTGCCGCAGGCGCACGTCCTGGACGGCAGGCTGCCGCACGCGGTGCTGCTGGAGATCTTCACCGACTCCGGCATCGGCACCATGGTCGTACCGGACGGAGCAAGCTCATGAGTCGTACGGCAGAGCTTCAGGCGCGGTTCGCCGCGGCGTTCATGCCCAACTACGGCGTCCCGCCGGTCGCGCTGGTACGCGGCGAGGGCTGCCAGGTCTGGGACGCCGACGGCAACTGCTACACCGACCTCATCGCGGGCATCGCGGTCAGCGCGCTGGGCCACGCCCACCCCGCGCTCACCGAGGCGGTGACCCGCCAGGTACGGGCGATCGCGCACACCTCCAACCTGTTCCTGCACGAGACCGAGGTCGTCCTGGCTGAACGGCTGCTGCGGCTGCTGGGCAGCGACGGCCGGGTGTTCTTCGCTAACTCCGGTACCGAGGCCAACGAGGCGGCGCTCAAGCTGGTACGCCGCCACCAGGGCCCCTCCCGCCCGGTGATCGTCGCCGCCGAGAACAGTTTCCATGGCCGGACCATGGGCTCCCTCGCGGTGACGGGCAAGGCCGGGCTGCGGCAGCCGTTTGGTCCGTTCGGCTTTGACGTGAGGTTCGTGCCCTACGGTGACCTGGCGGCGCTCACCTCAGCCGTCACCGGTGAGTGCGCCGCCGTCATCCTCGAGCCCTGTCAGGGGGAGGCAGGGGTGGTGCCGCCGCCAGCGGGTTACCTGCGGGGCGCGCGGGAGGCCTGTGACGCGGCTGGCGCTCTGCTGGTGATCGACGAGATCCAGAGCGGGATCGGGCGCACCGGTGCCTGGTTCGCCTGCCAGGCTGCGGGTGTCGTGCCCGACGTGCTCACGCTGGCGAAGGGGCTCGGCGGCGGGCTGCCGATCGGGGCGTGCATCGGCCTGGGCGCGGCGGGCACGGCGCTGCGCAAGGGGGACCACGGCAGCACGTTCGGCGGGAACCCGGTCGCGTGCGCGGCGGCGCTCGCCGTGCTGGAAACCATCGAGACCGAGGGCCTGCTGGCTCGCGTGGCGACGGTCGGGCGGAAGCTGGCGGACGGCATCGCGGGGACCGCTCATCCGCTGCTCGGCGGGGTCCGCGGCGAGGGCCTGTGGCTCGCCGCGGTGCTGACCCGGCCCGCCGCAGGTGCGGTGGAGGCGGCCTGCCGGGACGCGGGCTTCCTGGTCAACGCCGTGCAGCCGGACGCCATCCGGCTGGCGCCGCCGCTCATCCTCGGCGACGGCGAGGTAGCCGCGTTCCTCGGCGCGCTCCCGGGCATCCTGGAGCGGGCCGCAGCCACGGACCAGGCCCAGGCCCCAGCCGTCGGGCAAGCTCCGGAGCGGGTCCCGTGACCGCGGTGAGCCCGGCGACCAAGGCCGCGCGCCACGAGCAGATCGCCGGGATCCTGGAGCACCTGCAGGTCCATTCGCAGGAAGAACTGGCCGCGCTGCTGGCCGGCCGCG
Organism: Streptosporangiaceae bacterium; assembly: GCA_036497045.1. GTDB lineage: Bacteria > Actinomycetota > Actinomycetes > Streptosporangiales > Streptosporangiaceae > DASXKD01. The sequence goes on from DASXKD010000446.1 coordinate 3,434, forward strand.
GCGTCCGGGTCGCGCAGGCCACGCTGTCGCGCGACCTGGAGGAAATGGGCGTGGTCCGGCTGCGGGGACCGGGCGGCGGACTGTTCTACGCGCTGCCGACCAGCCCCGGCGGTCCCGGCGCACGGCCCGGCGGCGTCGGCGCCGCGGAAGCCGAGGGCGCCTTCACCGGAACCCTTCCGCGGGTCGCCGCCGAGCTGCTGGTCAGCGCCGAGGCCAGCGCGAACCTGGTCGTGCTGCGCACCCCGGCCGGCGGCGCGCAGTTGCTCGCGTCCGCCCTCGACCACGCCGGATGGCCCGCCATCCTCGGCACGGTCGCGGGGGACGACACCGTCCTGGTGATCACCAGGGATCCCGCTGGCGGCGCCGGGGTGGCCGCGGCGCTGCTGCAGCAGGCGGAACGGAAGGCAGCAGAAGAGCGACGAGCCTAGGCCGGGCGGGGGCCCGGCCGATCGAGGGGGCCGCCGGCCTGTCCGGCCGCCCCGCGGGGCTCACACCGACGCTGATACGACACCGACAAGGAATGTGACATGACCAAGCGCGTGGTACTTGCTTACTCGGGCGGCCTGGACACCTCGGTCGCCATCGGCTGGATCGCCGAGGAAACCGGGGCCGAGGTCATCGCGGTCGCGATGGACGTCGGCCAGGGCGGCGAGGACCTGAACACCATCCGCCAGCGGGCCCTGGCCTGCGGCGCCGCCGACGCCGAGGTGGTGGACGCGCGGGAGGAGTTCGCCACCTGCTACTGCCTGCCCGCGATCAAGGCGAACGCCCTCTACATGAACCGTTACCCGCTGATTTCCGCGCTGTCCCGGCCGTTGATCGTGAAGCACCTGGCCCGGGTGGCACGGGAGCGGGGTGCCGACACGGTCGCCCACGGCTGCACCGGCAAGGGCAACGACCAGGTCAGGTTCGAGGTGGGCCTGGCCAGCCTGGCCCCTGAGGTGAAGGTGCTCGCACCGGTCCGTGACTCGGGCATGACCAGGGACAAGGCGATCGCGTTCGCGGAGGAGAAGGGGCTGCCGCTCGACGTGACGCACCGGTCGCCCTACTCCATCGACCAGAACCTGTGGGGGCGCAGCTGCGAGACCGGCCACCTGGAGGACATCTGGGAGGCCCCGCACGACGATGTCTGGGCCTACACGCAGGATCCGGCCACGGCGCGGGATCCCGACGAGCTGGTGCTCAGTTTTGCCGACGGTGTCCCTGTCGCGATCGACGGGCGGGCGCTGTCGCCGCTTGAGCTCATCACCGAGCTGAACGCCCGGGCCGGGGCGCAGGGCGTGGGCCGGGTCGACATGGTCGAGGACCGGCTGGTCGGGATCAAGAGCAGGGAGATCTACGAGGCACCCGGAGCCATCGCGCTCATCGCCGCACACTCCGAGCTGGAGAGCGTGTGCATGGAGCTGGACCTGGCCAGGTTCAAGCGGGCGGCGGAGCAGCGGTGGACCGAGCTTGTCTACGACGGGCTTTGGTACTCCCCGCTCAAGTCGGCGCTCGACGCGTTCCTGGACCAGGCGGCCAGGCACGTGACCGGCGACATCCGGCTGCGGCTGCACGGCGGCCAGGCCGTGGTCACCGGCAGGCGCAGCCCGGTCTCGCTGTATGACTTCGGGCTGGCCACCTACGACACCGGTGACACCTTCGATCAGGGCCTGGCCAAGGGCTTCGTGGAGCTGTGGGGCCTGCCAAGCAAGACCGCCGCGCTCCGGGAGCAGCGCGCGGCCGGCTGAGGCACGATCTGGCGGGGCCGCGCTGGCTGGCGCGTACCGGGTCACCGCGAGCACCCGGACCGGCTCCGTCGGGCGGCTGCCTCCTCGCACGTCATCCGGGCCACCACGAACACCGGAACGGTCACGGTCACCGGGAGCTGAGCCCCAGGTGCGCGACCGCCTGGTTGCGGTCGCAAGCCGGCCGCCCCGAGACCGGGGTGTGGGCAGGCGCGGGCGTGGAGCATCATGGAACGTCCCCCGCCGGCCGGCGGCCGGGTGCGGGACCCGCATTTCAGCAACCGGCGTAGAGGGGAACAGGTGTCAGATCAGGAGCGCATCCCGACGCGGCTGTGGGGCGGGCGGTTCGAGTCCGGGCCCGCCGAAGCGCTGGCGAGGCTGTCGGTCAGTGTCCAGTTCGACTGGCGGCTGGCGCCCTA
>DASXKD010000447.1:0-13517 GCA_036497045.1 Streptosporangiaceae bacterium
CCCCGGATCCTGGGCGATTGCCCGATCCGCGCCGCCCGGCCTTAGCGGCATCCTCGGAACCACGGTCAGTTCCGCACCGCTGAGGAGACCATGATGATCCAGCACACCACTGTGCAGGCCCTGGGACGGGCCCACCTGGCCGACCTGCAGCGCCAAGCCCAGCGCGGCGCGCTGGCCCGCGCCGCCCGCCGGGCCCGCAGGCAGCAGTCCGGGCATCGCGGGCCCGGGATTCTGGCTGCCGTGATCGCCTGGGCGCACCGCCCCAGGCCCGCGCCGGAGAGTTCGTGATGGCGCTCGCCGGGCACCCTGACCCCGGGCCGGCCCACCCGGGTGCCCCGGCCCGGCGAACCAGGAGCGGCGCCCGCCGCGTCGCGCTGTTCGCCTCCGCGCTACAGCAATCAGACGCCCCGACCGCCGCAATGGCAGCAGAAGCAATCACGGCCACCGTGCGGCGGTTCGGCATCCACGGCTGCGCGCGCCGGATGGCCCACGAGTTCGGCGACCACCCCGACGCGGCCGCCGAGCGGATGCGCTGGATCTGCCAGCTCACCGCCCAGATGCCCGCCTGGCCGCCCGCGGCGACCAGCGCCGGCCGCCCGGGCAGCAGCGCCGACAACGAGATAGAAGCCAGCAGTGATCACTACGGTGCAGCAGTGAAAGGCGCGGCATGAACCAGACGTGTGACCGGTGCGGACCGGCGGTCCGGGTGTCCATTCAGGGGAGGCGGTATCGGTGGCCCGCTGGAAGAATGCCGGAGCTACTGGTACCGCTCGGCTGGCTGGGGCGCGTCGCGGGAGGCGCGTGGAGCGCGAGCCGGATCTGGTGGTTGCCCGGCGGCCAGGTCGAGCGTCTGGATCTGCCGGTCGAGCTGGAGCAAGCGGGTCAGCGAGTCCAGAAAAAGGTGGCCGGCATGGAAGTAGCTTGCAGCGGCCCGGACGTGCCCGCAGGGGATCAGCTCGAGCGCGCTGCGGGGCGGCGAGGAGGACAGCAATCGCCGCTCAGCCGCATGCGCAGCGGCGGGCCGCCCGGCGATCACGAAGCTTCTTCAAGGCTATTCCCACCCCTTCATCCGCCCCTGGGTTAGCTCGGGGTGGTCGTACTCGTCGTGCCAGTTCCACCAGTTGTACGGCGCGGACTGCGGATAGCCCTCGGGCGAGTCTTCCCACAGTTCCTGGCGCCCGAGCGCAGTCATGTCGAGGTAGCTCCAGGTGCTGCCGAGCGCCTCGTCGCCACGGTTGTTGAGGAAGTACGTGCGGTATACCTGGTCGCCGTCGCGGATGAACGCGTTCGTGCCGTGATATTCGTCGACGCCGAAGTCGGTATCCCAATCGTCGGTCACCGTGTACCACGGCATCGTCCAGCCCATCCGTGCCTTCAGCCGCGTGATGTCCGGCTGCGGCGCGCGCGAGGCGTAGGCGAACGTGGTGTCGCGGGCGTTCAGATGGGTGAGGTGGGCGACCTGGTCGGCCATTAGGGAGCAGCCGTGGCATGCGTGGTCGGGCCAGCCGACCACGCCGGGCTCGAAGAAGGCGCGGTAGATGACAAGCTGACGGCGGCCCTCGAACAGGCCGAGCAGGCTCGTCTTCCTCTCGGGTCCGTCGAACTCATAGTCCTTCGCCACCGCCAGCCACGGCATCCGCCGGCGCTGCGCCGCCAGCGCGTCCCGGGCCCGGGTCAGCTCCTTCTCCTTCACCAGCAGCTGCTGGCGCGCTTCCTCCCATTCCTGCGCGGTGACGGTCGGTGGTGTCTTCATTGATGCGTCCATAATGTCCTCCGGTTTTTCGTGAGGTCGGATGGTGCTGGCCCCCGCGGGCAGGCCCGTCGAGGTGGTTCTGCAGCGCGGCGAGCGGGCCGTCCCAACACGGTCGACTCCTCGACCCGTTCCACGCGCATCTCGATCGTGTACCCGTGGCTCCACCTGCTCCGGGCCAACCCCACCCGGTCACAAGTCGATCGTCGCTTCGTCGCCGAACCGGGGTGCCCAGGCCTTTGGCCGTGGTCTGCGCCGCTCACACCTGGCCTGGTGGATGGGCGACCTCTATGGTCCGCTCGATCCGATCGGGAAAGGCCATGAGAGCCTCCAGTAAGTAGCAACCGATTGATTGCTATAATATGGCAACCGGTCGGTTGCGTCAACTGCCGCGCTTCATAAAGACGAGGGCGGACCTGGACGCCATGCGGGCAGTCGATCCGGACCTGGACGTGCGAGAGTCATTCCCTGCTCGCCGCTGCACTGCGGGAGGCGGCGGACGAGCAGCACGCGGCCCAGGCCGTATGTTTATGCATGGCCAGCCCTGGGCGTGACTGCGTGCTTCTGCCGCAGGTAGCAACTTGGTGCAGGCCCTGAGCGCTCCGCTATACGATCACCATCTGCGGGCCGTTAACGAGCAGGGCCTGCCCGTCGCGCAGCGTGCGGTGGGCGACGCCTTCGGCGCGGTACCGGGTCACGACCCGCTCCATGGCAGCCGTCTCCGGATGCCCGGGTGAACCGTAATGCGGGACGAATGCCTCGCCCAGCAGCGCTAGGCCTTCCCACACCGGCGGCGCACCGTGGACCCGTGTGACCGCGTCCGCGTCGTCGACCAGCTCAAGCCCCCGCAGGCTCGGCGACAGAACGCACGGCCCGGCGCTATATCCGGCATAGACCAGCGAGTCCGCAGCCAGCAGTTCCCGGAACATAGCGTCGGCGCCGCTGCGGTACAGCGCGTAGCGGAGCATGAATACGTTGCCCCCGCGCAGCCAGGCCATGGAAACCCCGGCCAGGTCACGCCGAAGGCGCTGCTCTTGGCCGAGTAGCCGCGCAGGTCAAGCTCGACGGCGTCGAGGCCGAGGCCAGCCAGCGCGGCCAGCTCCAGCTCGACTCCTGCGCGGCGCACCTGCGGCGGTGCATCGTCCATCGCGTTGGCGATGACCACCCGGCGGCTGTCCCCACCGGTCAGGGCCACCAGATGCTCCGGATGATCGCCCATCCGAAACGATGACAAATACAGCCGCACAGCTGGCCTCCCATCCCCCCACCAGGTAGCACGACAACTTACGCTCACGCCGCCGATCGCGCGTCAGGTGGGACTGGGCACGGGGCGGTCAGGACGCACGCCAGGTAGGGGGGTGCCCAGCTGCGCGATGGCCTGGACCGCTTGACCTTCCTGCTTGGCGGCGGCGGTGAGCGGTTCTTCGGCCTATGACCGGCATCCTGGTCGGCCGGGGGCCTGTCCCAGGGTCAGGGCAGCCACCGCGCCGCGGATCTCATCGTCGGCTACGGGCTCTCCTCAGCGCCTGGACCGGCCTGCGTATCGGTTTGCTGCTCTGTGCGGCCGTGGTTAGGGTCGACTCCGTGCCATGGGGCCGGATCAGTTCCCTGGTATTCCCCGTGGTGACCGGCAGGCCAGCTACGGGGCTTTGCCTGGCAAGCGGCTGTGCTGCCGGGTCGCCCGCCACAGGAGCAATCGGATGACGCCACCGGATGACCGCCCGGTTCGCTGGGGAATCCTCGCGACGGGCGGCATCGCCCATGCCTTCGCGCAGGATCTGGCGCGGCAGCCCGGCGGTGAGGTTGTCGCCGTCGGGTCACGGTCCCAGGCGTCGGCGGACGCGTTCGGGGACAAATTCGGCGTACCGCACCGGCACGCGAGCTACCAGGCTCTGGTCAACGATCCGGATGTCGATGCCGTGTATGTGTCAACGCCTCACCCCGGCCATCACGGCGCCGCGCTGCTCGCGATCGGCGCGGGTAAGGCCGTGCTCGTCGAGAAGCCGTTCGCCATGGACGCCGCGCAGGCGCGCGAGATGATCGACGCCGCGCGCGGCCAGGGCACGTTCCTCATGGAAGCAATGTGGACGCGCTTCTTGCCGCACATTGCACGGGTGCGGGAGATCCTCGCCGCGGGAACGCTCGGCGATGTCGTGTACCTGACCGCCGAGCACGGGCAGTGGTTCGCCGCCGATCCGCAGTTCCGGCTGTTCGCGCCGGAACTGGGCGGCGGGGCCCTGCTGGACCTTGGCATCTACCCGGTCTCGTTCGCGAGCCTGGTGCTTGGCGTGCCGGCGCGGATCACCGCGGTCAGCCATCCGGCGTTCACCGGCGTCGACGCCACCACGTCGATGATCTTCCAGTACGACAGCGGCGCCCACGCGGTGCTGACCACGACCTTGCTGGCCGCATCGGGCAACCCCGCCGCCATTTACGGCACGGCGGCGAGGATAGAGATCGACGGCTGGTTTTATACGCCGACGGCGTTCCGCGTGATCGCGCGGGACGGCACCGAACTGGAGCGCTTCGACGAACCGTATGAAGGGCGCGGGCTGCGCGGCGAGGCCGCCGAAGTGGGCCGCTGCCTTCGCGCGGGTCTGCTAGAGAGCCCGCTGCTCCCGCTGCAGGAGACATACACGATCATGCAGGCAATGGACGAGGTCCGCCGGCAGATCGGCCTGTCTTACCCGCCGGCCTGATCGCGCCCAGCCGGGCGGTTCGCGACGTCCCGGCCCCTGGCGCGCACGTCGACCCCCACCGCGGCGGGCGACTTCCGGCCCGTGGCGTGCACCGGCTGCAGACCATCCCAGTCTGCATGTTTATCCATAGTTGTCCGGCCGTGGCACCGTCCGGATCTGCCGCGGACCGTGCTGCGGCACGGGAATGAGGGTGGCTGGCGAGGTGGCAGGTTACCGGCCTTGGAAGCGGGGTTCGCGTTTGTCCGTGAACGCTTGGGCGGCCTCGCGGTGGTCGTCGGTGAGCCCGGTGTGCACGTGGTGGGTGACTTCGAGGTCCAGGCATTCGCCGAGTTCGCCGGTCACTGCCCGGTTGAGGTTCTCTTTCATGTAGCGGTAAGCGATCGAGGGCCCTTCGGCCAGCCGGTGCGCGCGTGCCATGACTTCCCGCTCGAAGTCGGCCACCGGGAAGAGGGCGTTGACGATCCCGAGCCGCTCGGCCTCTTCCGCGCTGAGCCGCTCGGAGAAGTAGTAGAGCTCTTTTGCTTTGCCGCTGCCCACCAACCGGGTCAGAAACCAGGTCCCGCCGTAGTCTCCGGCGAACGCAACCCGGGCGAAGGCCGTGGTCAGCACCGCGCCCGGGACCGCGTAACGAAGGTCGCAGGCCAGCGCCAGCGACAGGCCGGCCCCGGCCGCCGGGCCCGCGATGGCGGCGATCGTCGGCTTGGGCATGCCCCACAGGCGGCCGCTGGTGGCCCGCTGGTTCAGTCGCTGCCGATGGATGGCCGCATCCAGTGACCGGCCGGCGCCGCCGGGGCCAGCCGGCGAGGCGGCCATGCTCTTGACGTCGCCGCCCGCGCAGAAGGCGCCGCCCGCCCCGGTGAGCACGACGCAGCCGACCGCATCGTCGGTCTCGACCTGGGCGAGCACTGCCGCCATGGCGGACAGCATGGGTTGGGAGAATGCGTTGCGCCGATCGGGGCGGTTCATGGTGATCACCGCGACGCCGCCGTCGATGTCGGCCCGCAGGTCCTGGGTCCCGGTGTCAAGCGTGGTCATGTCACCCCTTCTTCGCCTTGGGAATGCGGCTGGGCGGTGCGGCATTGAGGTGATGATGGATGTTGTCGAGGAGTCGCTTCCGCTGGCTGTGCTGGACTTCGTCGGGATCGAGCACGGCGAGAGCGCGGTCGCGTCCGTGGCCGGTGCGGTGGACATCGCGCGGGCCGTGGAGGCGGCCGGTTACCGACGTTACTGGGTCTCCGAACATCACAACATGGCCAGCCTTGCCTGCAGTTCCCCCGAGCTGCTGACGGCGCACGTCGGCGCGCGCACATCGCGGATCCGGGTCGGCGCGGCAGGGATCATGCTGCCCAACCACGCCGCGCTCAAGGTAGCCGAGACGTTCCGGACGCTGCTGGCCATGTACCCGGGACGCATCGACCTCGCCCTGGGCCGGGCGCCGGGCACCGACCCGCTCACCGCGCATGTCCTGCGCCGGGGGATGGTCACCGACCCGGCCACTGAATTCCCGGGTCAGGTCGGTGAGCTGCTGGCATTTCTCGGGACCGGTTTCCCGGCCGGTCACCCTTACGCGCGGCTGATTGCGGCGCCGCTGGTCGAGGAGCAGCCCGAGCTGTTCGTGCTGGGGTCGAGCCCTTATGGCCCGCGCTTCGCCGCGGTCAACGGGATGAGCGCCGTATTCGCCCACCACATGAGCCCCGATCTCGCGTTCGAGGCGCTTACGGAGTACCGCCGTTCGTTCACGCCACGCACGGAGGGCGGATCGGCGTATTCAGCGATGTCGGTGCTGGCCTTCGCCAGCGACGATGACGAGGCAATACTTGACTTCGAAGCGGCGTGGACACTGACCATTCAGAACATCCGCCGGGGGATACGTGAGCCGCTGCGGCCCGAGCAGGTTCGCGATTTCGCCCGCTCGCAGCAGTTCCGCGCTGCCCGGCGCGATGACGGCAAGATGGTGACTGGCGAGCCGAAGGCCGTCGCCGGGCGGCTCCTTGAGATGAAGCAGGCCGCCCAGGCTGACGAGATCGTCATCGTCACCCCGAGTCTGGACCGGGAACGTCGCAAGGGCAGCTACGCGGCGTTGGCGGATGCCTGGCGCCGCGCGGCCTGAGCCCCCGCATACCGGCCGCAGCCGGATCTGCCGAATAGCGGGCGTTCTCTGGACGCATGCTTATGCATAGACCGGAATGTTCATTTAATATTTGACAGCAGATCAAGAGGTCCGATGTAGCGTGGCGACTCATCCGGTTATGCGCTTACAGGAAACACCTGCCGAATATTCGCGGCGGACGGCGGGTTGGGCAGAAGGTGCACTGGCACGCAGATCTGCCGGTTATGGCACCGGGCTCTGGGGAGGTGATTTCGTTCGTGACGGTGGGCCCCTTCTTGATGCCCGGTCAAAGTGTGCTGCTGCGATGCAAGGTGTGTGCAAGGTGGTTCAGGCAGGCTCGCGGCATGGTGGGCGGCGCGGATGTGGAGGGGGTGGCCGGTGAGCCTGGCGCGGTATTGCTGGTTCGCCCGGTTCCGCCGTCGCGTGCCTCACTCGCTGAGTTGCTGTTCGCGGCTCACCTGCTACCGGTGGGCAGCGGCCTGGAGCCGGGCTTTGATGGGCCTGGGGTTATGGTGTGGGAACTGTGTGATCCTGCGGCCGGTGATGAACTGCCGCGGGCGGTGGTGGCCATCTGGCCGCGCGAGCTCGGTGCCGTGGTGGAGGTGCTTGGCGCGGCGGTTGTTCCCGGCGGCTCGGCGGTGGCGTTCTTGCGGCGCCTTTTCGCGGACGTGGCTGCGGCTTTGCGCCCGGCGGGCTATCCGATGTTGATTGCGGGCGTGCCGGGGGCCGAGGCTGGGGCCTTGAATCTGCTTGTGGAGGCCGGTTTCGCTGTCCAGCCCGGGTTGGGAAACCGCCGATCAGGGCCGGAGCGGCGGGCGGCGCCGGGCGTGGCACAGCCGCGGGAGGAACCGTCGGCGGGCTCGGCTGGGGCTGGCCAGCGGAGCGTGATGTGGTTCACGATGGAGTTGTGAACGCCGCGGGGAGAATCCCGCACGGGTGCTTTCGTGTGCTGGGCCCGGTCGAAGCCGTTAGCGACACCGGCGGCCTCATCGATCTGGGAGGCTTGAAGCAGCGTGCGGTGCTGGCGCTGTTGATCGTTAACGTGGGCCGGGTCGTTTCACTGGATCGCTTCGTGAGCGAATTGTGGGACGAGGATCCGCCCGCGCGGGCTACCTCGTCCTTGCAGGCGTACGTGTCGCGGCTGCGGCGGCTCCTTGAGCCCGAGCGTGATCCGCGGCAGCGGTCCTGGCTGTTGCCGACGCGCCCGCCCGGCTGGCTTCTTGCCGTCCCGCCTGAAGCCGTGGACGCGGTCCGGTTCACCCGGCTGGTGGCCGAAGGACGGCAGCTGCTGCAGGAGCGGCAGCTGGTTATGGCGCGGCAGCTCCTGGGCGACGCGCTCGCGTTGTGGCGCGGGCCGGCGCTGGCGGAATTCCTGCCTGCGCCGTTCGCCCGGGCGGAAGGGACTCGGCTGGAAGAGCTACGGCTCACCGCCACCGAGGATCGCTTGGAAGCTGACTTGGACCTTGGCCAGGCGGCGGTGGTCGTGGCGGAGACAGAGGCCCTTCTCACCGAGCACCCGTACCGGGAACGGCTGTGGGCGCAACTCATGCTGGGGCTCTACCGTTGCGGCCGGCAGGCCGACGCGCTGGCTTCCTATCAGCGGGCACGGCAGCGGCTTGACACCGACCTCGGCATCGATCCCGGGGCTGATCTGCGGCGGCTGGAAGCCCTGGTCCTGAGCCAGGCCGCCGAGCTGGACCCGCCGCCGCTACCGCCGATGTCTAGGCGAGGGCCGGCTGTCGCGGTGCGGCCACCCCGGCCCGTGCCGGCCGGCGGGAGCCAGTTGGCGGGCCGGGGTGATGTGCTGGCGCGGCTGGATGGGGTGCTGGCCGCGCTGCACGCTGGCGAGGGGCGGCTCGTGCTAGTGCGGGGCAGCGCCGGGATCGGGAAGTCCGCGCTACTGCGCGAAGTGGCCCGCCGGGCCGCTGCCACTGGCGCCGCGGTGGCGTCGGGCAGTTGCGCGGAGGCCGACCCGCCCTCGGTGTTTTGGCCATGGTTGCAGGTGTTCCGGGAGCTGGTCGAGGCGGCGGGCCCCGAAGCGATCACCACCGCGTTCACTCCCCACGGCAACGTGATCAGCCTGCTCGACCGCTCGCTCGCCGGGGTGGTGCCGCTGCCGTTGCCCGAGCCGGTAGCGGATCTGGAGCTCAGCCGGACGCGGCTGTTCCACGGGCTGGCCAGCGGCTTGACGGCCCTTGCCGCCAGCCAGCCGCTGGTCGTGTTGCTCGATGACATGCACTGGGCCGATGCGGCGTCGATCCAGCTGTTTACCTTGCTCGCACGGCACCTGGCTACGGCCCCCATTGCGCTGGTTGCCGCCTACCGCGACGACGATCTGCAGGCCGCGTTCAGCCGGGCACTTGACCAGCTGGCAACGGTACCCGGAATGGACGAAATCACGTTGAATGGCCTGGACCGCGACGCGGTGGCGGTCTGCGTGCAGGCGATCGCCGGGCGTACGGTCGCGCCCGGTGTGGCGGCGGTGCTGCACGCCCGGACTGGCGGTAACCCGTTTTTCCTCGGCGAACTGGTGCGGATGCTGTTCGCCGAACGCATGCTCGACGATGTGGCCGTGGCAGCGGAATGGCTTCCCCAGCGCGTGCAGGAGGTGGTGCGCCGCCGGCTCGCCCGGCTGCCGGAGCAGACCAGGGCCGTGCTGGCGGTGGCTGCGGTCGCGGGCCGGGAGTTCCCGCTCGAGCTGCTGGAACGCGCCGTCCAGTTGGACCAGTCACTGTTGTTCGATGTGGTCGAGGCCGCCGTCGTGGCGGGCTTGCTCCGGGAAGATACCGGGGATGGCGGGCTGCTCAGGCTGCGCTTCTCCCACGATCTTGTCCGGCAGACGATCTATGAGGACCTGAGCGGTTTGCGCAAGGCCCGCCTGCACGCCCAGATGGTGGCAGCGCTGCAGGCCACCGGGGATACCGACCCGTTGCAAGCCGCGCGGCACGCGCACGCTGCGGTACCGGTCACCGGCCCGCGCGCAGCGCTGCCGCACCTGATCAGCGCCGCGGAATGGGCACGCGGGCGGTTCGCCTTCGAACAAGCCGAGCAGCTTCTCACCACGGCGGCCAAGCTGGTGGTGACCATGCCGGCAGGTGAGGAGCGAGACCGCGAGGAACTCCAGGTACGCACCCGGCTCGGTTTCCTGCAGCAGATGCTGCACGGGTACGCCGCGCCGCCCGCCCGGGAACAGCTCGAGGCGGCAGGTGCGCTGCTTGGGCGGCTCCCGCTGGACGAGGCGGGCGTGCGCGCCTTGTGGCACTGCGCGGGCGCATACTGGATCAATGCGCAGTTCGATCAAGCGCTCGCGCTGGCCGACGCGGCGGCGGCCAGCGAAGGCGGCGATCGGCCTGCCGTCCTGCTGGCGGTGGAGTCCATCCGGGGAGCCGTGGCCTGGTTCACCGGGCGCATAGCTGAGGCGCGCGCCAGGATGGAGTCGGTCGTGGCCCTGGCGGGGCGCAGCGATCGCAGAGACGCTCTGGTCATGGACTTTGATCCGGGGGTGAGAGGTCATGTCTTCGCCGCGGCCGCTTGCGAAATGCTCGGAGATTCCGGCGGCGCAGACACCCACCTCGAAGCCGCTAGCGCCACAGCGCAACTTGTTGACGACGAGTTCACCAGTCTCTACGTGCTGCATCAGCACGCATGGCTGGCGGTGGTCCGCGGCGATCCGCAGCAGGCGGCACGCTGGGCGCTGGCCGAGTTGGAACTCGCCGACCGGCGCGGTTATCTCGAATTCGTCGGCAAGGGCCGGATCTTCACCGGCTGGGCCCGCGCGCATCTGGGTGACCCGGACGCCGCCGCCGGCGTGTCCTCAGCGGTGGCCGACACGCCACGCTTTGGCATGCCGGTGCTGCGGCATTTCTGGTACCGGCTGGAAGCCGAAGCAAGACTGGCGGCCGGTGACCCGGAGGCGGCACTGGCCGCTGCCGACCGAGGTCTGGCCTGCGCGGCCGGCACCGGTGAATGCTGGACCCTTCCGGACCTGCATGTATTGCGTGCGATCGCGCTGAGCCGCGTGGGACGCACTGCCGCGGCCGCGCAAGCCGCTAGCACCGGGCTCGCCATCGCGCGCAAAATGAACCAGCGGCCAGCCGAACGCAAGGCTCAGGCTGCGCTGCGCCGTCTCGCCGTCACCGCGACGAGCTGACGTCAACAGCGCCGTAGCCCGGGCCGCGTCAAGCCGTGATCAAGCCCGCTGCAAGAGCGTTCCGCCACGGTATCCCCAGACCCGCAGCCGCGGGTCCAAGGCTCGTAACACCTGGCCAGAACGGGGAACCCCATCATGCTGAAGCACTGCAGGAAGCTGCTCACCGGCGCAGTCACCGCGGGCGCCATCGCGGCCATTACCGCGACGGGCATCACGGCCGCCAGCGCGCGCACCGGGCCGGCCGTCTCCGGGACCGAGCATTTCCAGCTAATGACCACCTCAGCGACCTCGAAGACGTCGAGCATCATCGCCACCGGGGTTTTCACCGCCGGCGGCACCGACACCCGCACGAGCACCTCCACCGCCACCGAGACGTTCCCCACCGGGACGTTCGTGATCACCCATTCCAAGGGCACCGGCACGCAGAGCTTCAACCCCCAGACGTGCCTGCTCACGGTGAACATGAAGGGCACCTACAAGCTGGGCAGCGGCACCGGCGCGTACGCCGGCATCAGCGGCAGCGGCACCTACCAGCTGAGCATCCTGGCCGTCGGCACGAAGTCCGGCGGCAAGTGCTCACGGACGCCTCCGGCCACCTGGCAGCAGGTCATCCGCGCGTCCGGGCCGGTCTCGCTGCGCTGACCGGGGGTGCCCGGACGGCCGCGGGCTGGCTCCGCCACCCCCCGGCCGTCCGGGCGAAAACCGGCGATTGTGATTCCTGCGACCCGGCGGAAGCGAAGGTGTGACTGGTGTGCCGACCTACCTGGTGGAACGGTACGTCCTCCGCGCAGCAGGCGGACAGCTGGCTGAGATCGTCAGCACTGCGAAGGCTGCAGCCGGGCAGGCCGGAGAATCGCCGCCGCCCATCCGCTGCCTTGCTGTGACCCTGGTGCCCGGCGATGAACTGTGCTACTGCCTGTTCGAGGCGCCCACCATCGAGGCAATCCAGCAGGCGCATGACCTCGCCCAGATCCCTGCGAGCGGATCGTAGAGGCCTTTCACGCCCCGGCTGGTGCATTCGGCAGCGAAGCCAGTCCGCCATAAGGCACCACGCAGGCTGGCGAACCGATGCGCTGTCGCCTGCTGAACCGTAGGAGATTGCCCGATTGATGATCCTGGCTGCCGGGCGCATCCGGTGCGCGTCACCGGCACGCCATTACCCAGCGGGCCGCCGGAGAAGGCGAGGGATATCACCATGACAAGACCAGCATTGCGCGCGATCGCGGCCGGCTCTGCCGCCGCGCTGGCTCTGGTGGCCGGCGGGACGGCAGCGGGAGCGGCGATCGCTGGCGGCCCCGTCGACGGCTCGGGTGTCATCCACGGCTGCTACACCAACAAGGCGCTCAACGGTACGCACGTGTTCGTGCTCCAGGACGCCGGGAGCAACTGCCCGCAGGGCACGACCGCGATCGCCTGGAACCAGCAGGGCTCAGCCGGGCCCGCGGGGCCAGCCGGAGCCACTGGCGCGGTGGGCTCAGCTGGGCAAGCTGGGGCCACTGGCCCGGCGGGGCCAGCGGGGCTAGCGGGCGCTACGGGACCAGCGGGACCCACGGGCCCGGCCGGGCCAGCGGGCGCAGATGGCAACACGGTGCTCAGCGGTACCGGGGCACCGGCCAGCACACTCGGCGTTGCTGGTGATTTCTACCTCGACACTGCCGCCGAACTCTTGTACGGGCCGAAGGCTAATGGTGCCTGGCCGGCCACCGGAACTAGCCTCGCCGGCAATCCGGGCGCGACAGGCCCGACAGGTCCCCAGGGGCCAGCAGGACCTCAAGGGCTGGCAGGTCCCCAGGGACCGGCAGGGCCCGCCGGCGCGGACGGCAACACGGTACTCAACGGCACCGGGGCGCCGGACAACTCCGCTGGGCACAATGGTGACTTCTACCTCGACACCGCTGCGGACATGCTGTACGGGCCGAAGGCCAACGGCAGCTGGCCGGCTACCGGAACCAGCCTCATCGGCCAAGCCGGACCACAGGGACCACAAGGGCCACCAGGGCCAGCCGGGCTGTCAACTGCCGGCCCAGCCGGGCTCGACCTCACCACAGTGGTGCACGGCGACCAGGGAACTAACTTCACCGGCATTGTCAGCGCGGTGTGCCCGCGCAGCCACCCATACCTGGTCACCGGCGGCGGAAATACAACCCCCGGGAACGTCCTCAGCGAGAGTGCGCCGATCCACGCCTACCTGTTCGGCGACGCCGTCGCCGGAGACCAAGTGTTCGCTATCACCGGGGACACCAAGGATTTCGCCCCCGGGATGATCGTCTCCATCGGCTCCGGGGCCAACCAGGAGACCGGCACCCTAGCCTTTGCCCCCGGCGACCCCAACGGCAGCGGCAGCCAGGGTGCCCCCGGCACGTCAGGCGTCGAACTGCTCAGCCCGCTTTCTAACGCCCATGCCGCAGGCACGGTCATAGATGGCCAGGGCTGGGAAGTCCAGGCAAACACGCCTGCCGCTCCCCTGGCCGCCTGGGCGATTTGCGCGAAATAGCCGCATCGGCCCGGCCGTACGGGTGCCTGCCCGCACGGCCGGGCGCGGGCAGCGCCTGTTCGCCGGGCGATGGCGCGGGTCGCTGAGACACCGTCGAGCCTGGGCATCTGGATGTCCATGACGATGATGTCTGGAGCGAGCCGGTCGGCCTCGGCGACGGCCTGTTCCCCGTCCTCCGCCTCCCCGACCACCTCGATGTCCGGTTGCGCGTCCAGGATCATCGCGAAGCCTGTTCTGACCATCGCTGCGTCGTCGGCGAGCAAAACGCGGATCGGCATCAGGAGACCTCAAGCGGGATGCGGGCGCGGACCGCG
>DASXKD010000448.1:0-2631 GCA_036497045.1 Streptosporangiaceae bacterium
GGACCACCAGAAGGCGGTGGTGTAGCCGTGGATCAGCGCACTGCAACGTCGCCAGCTCGCAGTGCTGCAACGCGACCTGCGCCAGCGCGAGCAGATCCTCGAACGCCAGCAGGCCAACTATGTCGAGCTGGAACTCAAGACGTACAGCGGCGGGCTCACGGGCGTCCCAGCCGCCGTAACCGCCGCATCATCTAACCGTCTTGTCCTGCTGGCGGCGGTGACGAATACGTCAGACCGCCCGGTCCGGCAAGTGACTTGCCGGCTGAACGTCGCCGGGCAGGCACCTGCGCTGCCGACGCGGCTCGGCCAGATTGCGCAGGACAGGATATTCCAGGCCGCGACGCCACAGAGTTTCTTCAACTCGTTCGCCGACGGCTCCACCTTCGGCGTCATCCGTGCTCAGACCAGCGCCGGCTTCGCGTTCCCTGTGACGGCCGAGGACCACCCCGGCGCGCAGGTAGAGGCCAGGTTCACCGACGATGCCGGCCTGCACTGGCAGATCGACAACGACTTGCACCTGCACAAGCTGCCAAACCGCGACGACTGGTGATCAGCTCGACGGTTCATGGCGCGGTTTGTACCACCGTGACCGGCAGCCCGGCGCCTGGCAGCTCACCGTCAGACGCAGCCCACGACGTGGAAATGGGTCGGCGGCGGGGGTAACGTTGGTTGACTCCTGAAGGAGGCGAGCGATGCTGACACCACCGACTGGACCTGAGTGGCCGGTGCAGCGGAAGTCTGCGATCCAGCGGTTACGCGAGAGATGGCGCGCACGCCGCGAGCGCATCAAGCGGTTGAACGCCGCGCGATCCGCCAACCACGCTGATAGCCGAATCGAGCCCATAGTGCATGCCCATCACCGCCAAGATAAGGGTGGGCGATAGGCGTAGCGTTAGTGCCGCACTCCTGGGAGGCCAGCGATGCTAATGCCTGCTGTCCGTCGGCGCCGATTCTAAGTTGCCGGTTCATGCCTCGGCTTGTACCAGCGTGACCGGCAGCCCGGCTCCTGGCAGGACACCACCAGATGCCCGAAGCTCCGCGAGGAGCTGGCCAGCGCAGGCGGGCAGTCGCACAGCATCCACGACACGATCACCCGGCCAGGTCCCCATTCGTGGCCGTACGCGCACGCCTCGGGGAACTTCCACCAGGCGGGCCGCTGCACCTGCGCGAGCTTAGGCGGCGGCTCTGACAGTTCGGGTACCTACGCAGGTACGAAACCCGTTCTGGCTATCCGGGTGACGGCTCGGTTACCGGGTTGCCGGCGCCGTTCGGGCCGAGCAGGCCGAGGACCGTCCCGGCGGGCACGGCGAAATCAATACCGGCCAGGGCCAGGGCCCGCCCGTAGTGCTTGGCCAGCCCCTCGGCCTCGATCATCGGCCCGGTGACCGTGCCGTCACCCATGTGGCTTCCCTCCTGCGGCGGCATCCGGGGAATCGGGATTGGAGGTGCGGGCGGCCGGTGCCGTGGCCAGGGGATAGACGACCTCGTCCATGATCTGGCGGGCGAACCGGGTACCGGGCAGCTCGCCGGACATCACCAGCTGCTGGAGGCCGAGCGCGGGGAACAGCCTGGCCAGCAGGTCCAGATCGTGGCCGCCGGGCATCTCGCCGCGGGCCACGGCCCGCTCGAACACCGTCCGGAAACCCGCCATCCGCGGTGCGATGAACTTCTCCGCGAACACCTGCCGCAGCCCCGCGTCATGGGCTATGGCGTTGACCATGCCGATCGTCATCTGGGCGCCGAACTGGCCCTCTGCGGTGGTGATGGACTCTGCCAGGGCGCGCAGGTCCTGCCGCAGGGATCCGGTGTCGGGGATGTCGGGGACGCCTTTCAGGCTGTTCAGCGCATCGACGATAAGTTCTGCCTTGCTCTGCCACCGGCGGTAGATCGTGGTCTTGCCTGCGCGGGCCCGCGCGGCCACCGCGTCCATGGTCAGCCGGTCGTAACCCACCTCGGCGAGGACGACCAGCGCGGCTTCCCGCAAGGCCACGTCACGAGAGCTGTCCAGGGAACGACCGCCCCGGCCGCGCGGGCGCGCCGTCACGAGACGATGTCCTTGCGGCGGAAATGGCGGAACGCCAGCGCGAACAGGACCAGCGCGTAGGACACCGACACCGCGGCGCCCTCGACCATCGCGCCCCACGACAGCCGGGCCGAGAACGCGTCCAGCCAGGCGAACTGCCAGTGCGTCGGCAGGATTTCCCGCCAGGAGCCGAGCGCGGTCACCTGGTCGAGGATGCTGCTGACGATGACGAGTCCCACCGCGCCGCCCACCGCGCCGAGCGGTGAGTCAGTGCTGACCGAGAGCAGGAACGCGAGCCCCGCCACGACCAGCAGGGTCACCATGACATAGACCAGGGTGATTCCTGTCCGGGCCAGCGCTGTGCCATACGGGAGCTCGATTTGGGTGACGGGCAGCCGCAGCGGGTGCCAGCCGAACGCCACCGTGCCCGCCAGCAGCGACATCGCCGGGAAGCTGACCACGGCGACCGCAGCGCAGCCAAGCGCCACGATGATTTTCTGGCGCAGCAGCCGGGCCCGGGGCACCGGCGCGGCCAGCAGGTAGCGCAGCGACGACCAGTTCGCCTCGCTGGCGACCGTGTCGCCGCAGAACAGCGCGACGGCAACCAC
>DASXKD010000449.1:0-4931 GCA_036497045.1 Streptosporangiaceae bacterium
CCACAGCAACGTGAACGTCGGCCCTTCGTAGACCAATCCGTCCAGCCGCCCATCACTATCCCGCCCAAAGCGGCCGCCCGGCGGGTCCGGCTGCCGATCATCGAGCCCGGCCTCCCGCAGCGCGGGCGTGTTCAGCACGCAGGCATGCAGCGAGGTGTGAAACAAGATCGCCGGCCGGCCCGGCACAGCGGCGTCGAGGTCGGCGCGGGTGGGATGCCGACCCTCGCGAAGCTTGTACTCCACGTACCCGCTACCGGTCACCCATGACCCCTCCGGTGTCCCGGCAGCCGCAGCCCGCAACCGCCCGATGATCGCCGGGATATCCGGCGCGGCCGGCTGGCTGCAGTCCGCGCCCGACGCCAGGTAGCCCACATCGCACAGGTGACAATGCGCGTCGATCAGCCCCGGCATAACGGCCGCCCCCTCCAGCGGCACCACCAGCGCGCCTGGCCGCGCCGCCGCGCGCACCCGTTCGGCCGACCCGACCGCCGCGATCCGCTCATCCCGGATCAGCATCGACCTGGCCGGCTCTGCGCCGGCCGCCATCGTGACGACGTCCGCGTCTGTGAGCAGCACATCCACCGGTTCACCCTCCAGAGATCTCAGGCCGGGCCAGACCGGCTGCAACGCTGCTCACCGACCTGCGCATCAGCGCAAGCTACAACGAACCGAAAGGGCAGTGCCGAGCAAAGCGTCAACCCAGCCGGAAAGCAAGCACCACCTGACGTGGCCCGACGATGAGCCGCCGGAAATGGGCTCGCGGAAGGACACGCTATGACGGACATTGCGATGGTGCCCGGTAAGAACGGTCGCCAGCCGGAGGTGCCGCGCCGCCGACCGATGAGCAGCTGGCGGACCAGCTACTGGGCAAGGGCCAGGCCGAGGGCGTGGAGGTGCTGGGCCCGGACCGTTACTGTCTGAAGTCACCAAGGCCGTGCTGGGACGTGCGCTGGCCGCGGTCATCTTTAACCAGCCCTCGCCGTACTGAGCTCGCGGGCCCCCTGTGAACCCGCTCCGCCTCGGACTCCATATCACTATCCCGAACCCGCCCCACTTAACGACCAAGAACAGAGCCATGCATGAGCACGGTTACCGCCGAGTTCTTTGCCCGGCCCAGGCGTGGCGACGATGTCGCTAACCTGCTGCTGGAGATCCTCGGCGAGAGTCTCAAGCATGACGACTGCGAGGTCATCCGTATTCTGCGCGATCAGGACGATGCCGATCACGTCACCGGGCTGACGCAGTGGACCGAGGCCCACAACTACCCGATTACCTCGTCTGGCGCACCGAGCGCGGCTTCACCGCCACCTTCGAGGCCATGCTGACCCAGCCGCTCGTGATCCACTACTACGATCAGGTCTATTACGGCCAGGGCATCGCATACCCCAGGCCGGCCTGAGTCACCCGCAGTGTGGCAAGCCGCACGGGCGGCCGGGACGCCGGCCCGGGCTCAGTGGCAGCCTGGCCGCCGGACGGCCAGCGGCAGGAACGGGAAGGTGACGATGCCGACTACCATTCGCCACGTGGCTGCGGTGGCCGGGGTGTGGCCGGCGACCGTGTCGCGGGGTTGAACAACCATCGTGGTCACCGGCGGCTCCAAGTTCGGCCGTACCGCACTGGCGGCCGTCGCCCCGGCGTCGTCCCTCACTGCGGTGGTGACCGACGAGACCGCCCCGGCTGCGCAGCTCGAGGCACTGACCGCTGCCGGCACCACGGTGTGGCAGGCGTGACCCCGAGGCAACACCGTTTCCAGCACACAGGTCGCTGACGCTATCGGCGACGCGGTCGCCGGGGCGGTCGCCGACGCGGTCTGGGTGCGAGTCGGCGACCTGCCCCTCACATGTGAGCGCGTCGCGCGAGCGATCGGGGAAAGCTGGCCGCACCGGCGGCGGCGCTTCCTAGGCGGCCGTTCCGGTATCGGTCATCGTCGCGTCAGGCCTGGTAGACGCGCTGGTAGATGCGTTCGGCCAGCATCATGACGGTGAGGTTGAGGACCGTGGACGGGGTTTCGGGGATGATGGAGGCATCGACGACCCGCAGTCCGCTGGTCCCCCTGACGGCGCCGACGGCGTCGGTGACGGCCTGCGGGTCGGCCGGCCCGCCCATGGGGGCGGTGGAAGTCGGGTGGTAGTAGGTGGCCAGATTGGCGGCGATGAACGCGGCCAGGTCGCTGTCGCCGGCGACCGCGTCGCCGGGAGTCAGCTCGCCGGCGAAGAGGGGGGCGAGGTCGGGGCTGCGGGCGAAGTCGCGGGCGAGCTTGACGCCTTCCAGCATCCGGCGGGCGTCACGGCCAGTGGCGAGGAAGTTGCAGTCGATCAGCGGGGCGGCGCCGGGGTCGCGGCTGGCCAGCTTCAGGCTCCCTTCGGACTCGGACAGGACCACCGAGGCAGACAGCGCGATCACTCCGCCGGTGGGACTGTACGAGGGGGGAATCAGGTGGGTGGCCGTGATGTTCAGGTCCAGCTCGCCGGCCGCGGCCTCGCTGGAGGCCGTCCACAGGATCGCGCCGACCGCCGGGGTCATTTCCAGGTGCCCGGGAGCCAGCGCGTGGGCGGTGTGAAAGTACGGGTGGTCCAGCAGCCGCCGGCCGACCGGCAGGCCGGCGACGACGCCGATGCCCAGCGCGGTCAGCTCGTCGGCCGGGCCGACGCCGGAGCGCAGCAGGACGGCCGGGCTGCCGTAGCTGCCGGCTGACAAGATCACCTCGCCTGCCCGGTACACCGTGCCGTCCGCGGCCACCACCCCGGTGGCGGTCGTTCCGTCGAACAGCACGCGATCGATGGTGATGTCGCCGCGGATTGTCAGGTTGGGCCGGCGGCGGACCTCGGCGGTCAGGAACACTATCGCCGCGTTCTCCCGGATGCCGTTGACCACGTTGACCGAGTGGCCGCTTACGCCGTCCTGGTCGGCGCCGTTGAAGTCGCGCACCCGCCTGAACCCGCGCGCGACCGCCGCGCCGATGAACCCCGCCTGCGAGGGCGTCAGCTCCTCGTCGGTGAGCTGGCGGACCGGCAGCGGCCCGGTCCGGCCGTGGTAGGCGTCCTCCCCGGCAGGGTTGTTCTCCATCAGTTTGTAAGTCGGCAGCACGTCGGCGAAGGTCCAGCCGCCGGCGCCGTGCGCGCCCCACTTGGCGAAGTCAGCGGGCCGCAGCCGGATCGCGACCCCCGCGTTCACCGCCGAGCTGCCGCCCAGCACCTTGCCCCGCGAGGCCCGGATGTTCGGCGCCTGGTCGGTGGCCCGGGCGGTATACCCCCAGTCGTGCTGCGGGTCGTCGAGGATGCGCGCGTCCAGCAGCGCGGGCGGGAACGCGTCCGGCGCGTAGGCGTGGCCGGCCTCCAGCAGCAGCACCGTCCGCGCGGGGTCCTGGCTGAGGCGGGCGGCCAGGACAGCGCCGGCCGAGCCGCCGCCGACGATGACCACATCAGCGGTCTCGGGCAGGTCAGACATGCCAGTCTCCTTGCGCTTGCAGACGGCTGAGTCCGCGACCGGCACGGACGAACGGCCGTGAGCTCGCCGGTCGCAACGCGTGGAAGCCGTCTTCCTCGGTATCCGTCAGCTGGCTAGGGTGCCGTCGAAGCCGACGGTGAATTGCCTGCCATGGCAGCATCGCCGCCCGGTGGGTGAGAGGTCATCGCCGGATAACGGTGATCCGCCGGCAGGGCTAACCTCGTCACGACGCCGACAATCTCCGTGGTTGCGTCAACCCGTTGCTCCGCGAATATGGCATGGAAGCCGGCGCCACGCCGTGGTCGAACCCACCATCGGCCCTGCCGCAGTTCAAGTTCTACATCCAAACCGCCTTCACGGAGTTTGCCAGTAGGGGTGTGTCAGCCCGGGCCCGCGATTAGCTTCGTTATGCAGTACTTCGCGCCAATCGAGCCGCAGCCGACTGGCACCCCATGCGCACATCCGGTTTGCAGCACGATATCCCGCAACGGGCTGCGCAAGGTACTGGCGGCCACCCATCACCAGGTCTGGTGGCAGGCCGTCGGGCCGGGCGCGCTATCAGGATGATCGGCTGCCGCCTGGCACGAGGCGGCCTGCGGCAACCTGGACCGCGATGCTCTCCCAGGGAGTGGCAATCGGGCAGGCACGACACATGCTCTACCGAATGCGCAGCTATCAAGCGATCACCGAGGACCTGCCGACCTTCCATGACTTCTTCCGCACCTACCTGCTGCCGGTCCAGCTCCGGCATGGCGCCCGGCTGATCGGCCGTTGGGAGACCGACGAACGGCGAGTGGTAGCGATCTGGGAGTATGACGACCGGGCTGCCTACGAGCGGATCCAAGCTGCCGTGCGCGCGGACCCGGACTCGCATCGCGCTCAGGAATACCGCGCACGCTGCCTGAGCTGATGACCGCCACCGACGAGGCCTTTATGTCCCCAACGCTCGGCCCGGTAGCGAGACGCGGGACACGGCCGGCCCTGGCTGAAGGTCCGCTGGCATTGCTCGGGCCTGATGACTGGGCGAAGTCAACTGCCTGTAGAGGAAGCGAAATTGATTGCTAGCTGATGGCTCAGCCTGGACGTCAACCGAAGGATGAGCTCGCCATCATTCGGGCACCCACTCGCAGCTACCGCGCAGCGACGCACGCGGCTGTCGCAGGGTCAACCTGTACAGGTCGAGCGTCCGCGGGCCGCGAGTCTCCATGCCCGGACCGTTCGAGAGCGCAGGTGGGCTGGCTCAGTGACTACGGCCGCGGCGCGCTGTTCTTCGAGAAATGGAATTGACATTCCATTTCGTGTGGGCGACTGTTGAGCCGGTAACCCAGAGGAGATCGCCTTGCAGCCTGATCTGGCCGGGAAGGTCGCCCTTGTCACCGGGGGGTCGCGGGGCATCGGGGCAGCTGTTGCCCGCGCCCTGGCGGGCGCCGGGGCCGACGTCGCCATCACTTACCTGAACTCCCGGCAGGCCGCGGACGGCGTGG
>DASXKD010000450.1:0-12881 GCA_036497045.1 Streptosporangiaceae bacterium
CCAGAGGTATGCGCGCGGGCTGGGCTGCCAGCGCGGCTCACCGGGCTAGAGTGGCTGGACCTGCTCGGCCTGCGGGCCCTTGGGCCCCCGGCCGGCGGTGTACTCCACCCGTTGGTTCTCCTGAAGCGTGCGGTAACCGTCAACCTGGATGACGGAGTGGTGAACGAAAATGTCATCGCTGCCGTCGTCCGGGGCGATGAAACCGTATCCCTTGTCGGCGTTGAACCACTTCACAGTGCCCTGAGCCATGTGCCTTCTCCTGATGTGACGTTCTTCCGGCCGCGCGTGCGCGCGACCCGGGCTGGCGCAACCGCTGGCCCTGGCTAGGGATGCCCACGGCGCCACTGTCAAATTTCGCAGGCGCTGTGGCACGTGCACGAATTCGACTCCAACCGCCGACCATTAAACACCATCGCACGGCCCCCGCGGTCTCGGCCGACGCCGGCGGGGTTCACGGGCGAGGCTGATACATCCCTGCGGCCCTCGGCATGATCGAGTCATAGCGGTAAATAACGGACAGTTGCCGTCACGGAGTCCATCCGGGCTGGCGTCCGCCGGGTCCTGTCCGAGACGGGTTACGGCGATGCCGCGGAGCGGCTCCAGGCGGCAATAACGGACCGTCCCGGCATGGCGACCGCGGTGTCGCTGCTCGAACGGCTGGCCGCGACGAACTCCCGGTAACGCGCGATGATGGGTGAGCTTGGTTCATCGACGGCTGCGAGGATGCGATGCGGGACCCGGTCAAGGCGCAGTTCGAGGTGCTCGACGAGCGGTTCAGGGCCTGCCACGGTGACGAGTGGCTGGAATGCCTGCACACCGGCTGCCGCTGGACCGAGGGCCCCGCCTACTTCCCCGCCGGGCGCTACCTGGTGTTCAGCGACATACCGAACGACCGGATCCTCCGCTGGGACGAGACGACCGGCGCGGTGGGGGTGTTCCGTCAGCCAGCCGGCTACGCCAACGGGCACACCGTCGACCGGCAGGGCCGGCTGGTCAGTTGTGAGCAGGGCCCGCGCCGGGTGACCAGGACCGAGCATGACGGCTGCGTCACCGTGCTCGCCGACAACTGGGACGGCAAGCGGCTGAACAGTCCCAACGACATCGTCGAGCGCGCGGACGGCTCGCTGTGGTTCACCGACCCGAGTTACGGCATCGACAGCGACTACGAGGGCTTCCGGGCCGACAGCGAGATCGGCGCCTGCCACGTATACCGGATCGACCCGGCCGGCGGGGCCATGCAGGTGGTGGCCGACGACTTCGACCGGCCCAACGGGCTGACGTTCTCCGCGGACGAGCGCACGCTCTACATCGTCGACAGCAGGCGCCAGCACATGCGCGTCTTCGAGGTGACCGACGATGCCACGCTCACCGGCGGCGAGGTGTTCGCGACCTGCGATACCGGCAACTTCGACGGCATCCGCCTCGACGAGGCCGGCCGCATCTGGGCGGCGGCGCCGGACGGTCTGCACTGCTTCGACCCGGATGGCACGCGGATCGGCAGGCTGCACGTGCCCGAGGTCGTGGCCAACTTCAGCTTCGGCGGCGCCAAGCGCAACAGGCTGTTCATCACCGCGACCAGCTCGCTGTACTCGATCCTGGTCAGCTTCAACGGCGCCCGGTACCCGCGCTGACCATCATGAACAGGGCCAGGCCCCGGTCAGCGGCCGCTCGCGCCGGCCAGGGCGAACGCCAGGGTGGAGATGGCCGTGTAATCGTCGGCCGGCTCGACCGACGGCCAGCTCACCACGTTGTCCTCGTAACCGGTGGTCGTGGTGTTGAACGGCTTGAAGCTGCCGGCGTGGCAGGCCCGCATACCGGTGACCGTGCCCAGGCCGACGAAGTTGCCGATGTTACTCGGGCCGTCGGAGGTCGCACCGACCTGGATGGCGCCGTGCCCGGTGAGCGACCCGGCCAGGTTGGCGATCTCGCTCTGCATGCAGTGCGGGTAGGTGTCGCCCGCGCCGACCACGAACGAACTGCCCCACCCGTTGGCGCCGAGCGCGAAGTTCATCTGCTCCTGGGCGAACGCCCGGTAGGCACCGGATCCGCCGTAGTGCTGGTACAGCGCGCCGGTGACGGCCAGCCCGAACGCGTGCGGCGTGGCGTCGCCCTGCCCAAGGACGGTGCCAAGGCCGAACGGGTCCCCCGCGGTCTGGCCCTCCCCCACGCGCAGTTGCGCGGCCATGTCGGCCAGCAGCGCGTGCGGCGCGATGACCGGCGTCCCGCCCGCCTGCTGCATCGCCTGGAGCAGCTCGGCCTCGCCGACCGCGCCATTGTCGTAGAGGTTCAGCGTGTCACCGCCGGCCGGGTGGCCCTGCGCGATGTAGGCCCGCGCCCAGCGCGCCGCCACGGCCAGGTCGGCCCGGACCTGCCCGGCCGGTGCCCCGAGGGCCTCGTCGGCCAGCGCGATCTCGTCCGCGCCCCAGAGCATGGCGCTCTTCCACTCGGTGCCCGGGTAGTAGTCGTGCGGGAATGTGGTCACGATCGAGGAGACGTGGCTGGTCTGGGCCATCGCATAGATGCCGCGGGCCAGGCCGAGCAGGTGCTCGGCGTGGTGCCGCGCGGTCGCCACGGACAACTGCGCGCCGAGGGCGAAATCGGCGGCGAACCGCCCGGCGAACTCCGGGCTGATCTTCGCGCCCGGCGCCGCGGCCTCGAAGACCGGCCGGTACTTCACGTAGTAGGCGCTGTGCCCCGGCTGCGCGCCGCGGTGCACGTTCATGTGGTCCTCGGCCTGCGGCAGGAACCAGAAGTTGTAGTCGCCCTGGATGGTGTTGCTCGCGTTGCCGTTGCCGATGCCGACCTGGATGTAGAGGACCTTCTTGGCCGGGCGCCACAGCCTCTGCAGCCAGCGCAGCCCGAACCCGGCCTCACTGGCCAGCGTCGGGTAGGTGCCGGGGAAGTCCCGCGCGGCGAGCAGCAGCAGCCCATCGGTGTAGCTGGCGGTGTAGGCGAACTTCTCGTACCCTCCGCCCGCGTCGAACCAGCCGCCGGACACGTTCACCGGGCCGCCGATCCGGTGGAAGGTGCCGAGCAGGTTGTCGTTGCTGTCGTAACGAGGGTCGGCGTAAACCAGGGCGTACCGGTCGGTGAGATTGGCGGGCTGCCGGTCAAGCACGGAGGACCGCACGGTCGCGCCGTCGCGCTCGGAGGTAAAATAGCGCACCCCGTTGAGCACCAGCCGGTGGTACAGCGCGGCCGCGGGCGCGACCGCGAAGGCAGGCGAGACCGCCGTGGCCCGGCCCGCGTGGGCCGTGATCCGGTAGGTCCCGGTGCGGTTGAGCCCGGTGAAGTCGAGCCGGTAGACCGCGCCGTACGCCGCGTTCCAGCTTCCGGCGTCCGTGCTCGACCGGCCGCGGAACACCACACCGTGCCCGCCGGACACCGTGAAGCTGACCTGCCCGACCTTCCCCGGCAGCATCACGAACGCCACCTTGGGGCTGCCCGTGGCGTACCCGACCTGGTTGACCCTGACCTCGGCCGGCGTGCCGCTGCTCCCGGCGGCAATCCGGCCGGCCGGCGTGCCAGGCGCGGCCGCGGCAGCCGCGCACAGCAGGCTGACCGTCGCGATCGCGCTCCCGGCTACCAGCGTGAACCTGTACCCGTGCTTCATGACCCGGCCTTTCCGTCGTAGGCGGCCCGCAGCCGCCGCTCGGCCGCTGCCCCCGCGCCGACGTGATCAAGCCCTAGCAGGGCCGCGCCCGCCACTGGCGGCACGGCCACGACGCTCACGGCCGCCTGGGGGGCGGCAGCCGTGATCCGTTCGGTGATCTCGGAAAGCAGCAGCGGGTCCCGCGCGGTCATCAGCCCGCCGCCGAGCACCACCGGGGTCGCCTCCGCGGTCAGCCCCAGGCGCCGCATGGCGACCACCGCCATGACGCAGATCTCCTCGGCCTGGCGCCGGACCAGGTCGCGGGCGACCTCGTCCCCCTCCCACGCGACGGCGAGCAGCACCGGGGCGAGCCCGCGCAGCGCGTCCTTGCTGATCTTGCCGAGGTGCAGGCCGAGCGTGACGTCGCGGACCGTAGGGACACCGAAGTGCCCCGCCACCGCGCCGCGCAACGCGGTCTGCGGGCCCCGGCCGTCCTCGGACCGTACCGCCCACCACAGCGCCGCGTTGCCCAGGCCACGCCCGCCGCCCCAGTCGCCGCTGATGCCGCCGAGCGCGAGGTACCCGGTTGTCCGCCCGTCGGGGTGGACGCCCAGGCAGTTGATGCCCGCGCCGCAGGTGACGGCGACCCCCCAGTGCGGTCCCCCCGGAGCGGCGGTGCCGTCCAGCCCGGCGCGCAGCACGGCGAAGGTGTCGTTGCGGGCGTCGGTGGTCTGGCTCCACCCCCGCGCGGCCAGCGCCGCGCCCAGCCGCTCCACCTCATCGGGCAGGTCGGCGTTGGCCACGCAGGCGCTGATGTGCCGGGCCACCGGCTGCCCTGACGTTCCGGCCTGCTGCTGGACCTGCCCGATGAGGTCGGCCAGTTCCGCCAGCCAGGCCGCCACCTCTGCCTCGCCCGCGCCGGTCGCCCCGGCTCCCCTGGCGGTACCGAGCAGCGAGCCGTCCGCGGCGACCAGCGCCACGTCGGTTTTGCTGTTCCCGCCGTCGACGGCGAGAACGGCGGGCAGCTCAGAAGCCACCGTTGGCCCAGGGCAGGTAGGCGGCGTTCTCGGCGATCAGCCGGTCGGCGAGCTGGCCGGCGAGTTCGTACTGGCCGACCAGCGGGTGTGCGAGCAGCGCGGACGCCACCCGGTCCCGGCCGCCGCGCAGCGCGGCGTCAAGTGCGAGTTCCTCGTATCCGGACACGTGCGCCACCAGGCCGCGCATGACCGGGTCCAGCGGGGCGACGGGCACCGGCTCCGCCCCGGCCGTGCCGATCACCGCCGGCACCTCGATGACCGCGTCGTCGGCCAGGAACGGCAGCGTCCCCCGGTTGCGCAGGTTCACCACCTGGACGTCCCCGGTGCCCCTGGTGAGCGAGGCGAGCAGCGCGACCGCCGCCTCGGAGTAGAACGCCCCGCCGCGCTGGCTGAGCACCTCCGGCTTGTGCGTGAGCGCCGGGTCAGCGTAGGCGGCCAGCAGTTCCCGCTCGATCCCCGAGACCACCTCGGCGCGGGTCGGCTCGTGCCGCTGCCGTTCCACGGTGGCGTCGTGCGCCCAGAAATAGTGCAGGTAGGACGACGGCACCGCACCGGTGTCATGCAATACGGACACCGGTAGGCGGGTGTGATCCGCGACTTCCTCGCCGTGCTTGGCGATCAGGTCGGGCAGCACGTCCGTGCCGTCCACTACCGCCGCCCGTTCCCAGGTCAGGTGGTTCAGCCCGACGTGGTCGAGCATCACCTGGGAGGGATCGACGCCGAGCATGGCGGCGAAGTTCCGCTGGAACCCGATCGCCACGTTGCACAGCCCGATCGCCCGGTGACCGGCGTCGAGCAGTGCCCTGGTGACGATCCCGACAGGGTTGGTGAAATCGATGATCCATGCGGAGTCCAGGGCACGCTGGCGCGATCGTTCAGCAATGTCGAGCACTACCGGAACGGTACGGAGAGCTTTTGCAAACCCGCCGGCGCCGGTGGTCTCCTGGCCGATGCAGCCATACTCGAGCGGCCAGGTCTCGTCGCGGTGCCGCGCCGCCTGGCCGCCGACCCGCAGTTGCAGCAGCACCGTACCGGCGCCGTCCAGGCCCTCGTCGAGGCTGGTGGTCCAGGTCAGCCGGCCCGGGTGACCATGGGCCCGCATCAGCCGGTCGGAGAAGGGGCCGACGACCGCCAGCCGGGTCTCGTCCGGGTCGACAAGGATCAGTTCTTCGACGGCCACGTCGCCGGACAGCCGGGCGATGCCGTCCACAAGCTCGGGCGTGTACGTGGACCCGCCGCCGACGACTGCGAGCTTCATGCCGCCACCCCACGGTGTGCGGAGGGGGCCACGGCCCCGTGACGAAGGAACGGGGCCGTAAGCCAGCGGGGGGTTCCAGGGGGGTCGCCCCCCCAGGCCAGTACTGCGCTAGTGCAGGTAGGCAAGGTCGGGGCCGTGCCGTTCGCGGTACTCACTCATCATCTCCCTCGCGACGGTGACGCCGGGCACCAGCGGGTGCAGGGCCAGGGCGAGAGCCGCCCGCTCCGCATCGCCGGTTACCGCGGCGCTGACAACTTCGCGTTCGTACTCCTTGACCTGCATGACCAGGCCCCTGGCTGACCGCGGCAAGGTGCCGCCGGCCAGCGGGGCGACGCCACCGCCGTCGATGTGCGCCGGCACCTCCACGACATCGTCCGGGTCGAGGAAGGGCAGGCTGGCGCCGTTGCGGGTGTTGACGATCACCGAGGCCGGCCTGCGGCCGGTCAGGGCGGCGATCACCGCCAGCGCGACCCCCTCGTAGCCGCCGGGGCGGTCCGCCCCGGCGCCGGCCGGGCCCAAGTGGTCGCCCGGGTCGTGGCCGGCGGCATCGTGGCCGGAGGCCGCGGCCTGGCCGTCCGCGGACGCGGTGATCGGCATGGCCTCGCCGGCCATGTCGGTCCGCATGTAGCTGGCCCGGCGGATGCGCATCTGGGTGGTGTAGGCGTGCCAGGCGTCGTCGACGTCGCCCGCCTCGAACGCCTTCGCGATGTCGCCGAGCAGCCCGGAGTTCAGCCGCAGCACGTCGGCGCCGCGGCTGGCACCGGCCTGCGCGACGGCCGCCACGTACCGCTGCGGCTCGTAGTAGTAGTAGTCGTACTCGGTGGGCACCGCGCCGAGCCTGCGCACGAAGTCGGGGTCGAAGGCGGCGAAACGGTGGTCGAAGCGCTGCAGTTCCTCGTAGCGCTCAAGCAGCGTGCCGATGCATTCGCGGCCGGCCACGCGGAACGAGGAGATCCAGCCCAGGTGGTTCAGGCCGCCGTAGGAGAAGGCGACCTCGCCGGTGTCGGCGTCAAGGAACGTGGCCAGCCGGTCAAGCGCCCCGCTCGGGGTGTCGCAGACCCCGACCGCGCGGACCGTGGCATGCAGCGAGATGGCCTGGGTGATCAGCCCGGCGGGGTTGGTGAAGTTGATCAAGACGGCGCCGGGTGCGTACCTGGCCAGCGCCTCGCAGTAGGACAGCACCACGGGGATGGTCCGCAGTGCCATCGCGCAGCCCCCGGGGCCGGTGGTCTCCTGGCCGACCAGGCCGCGCCGCAGGGCGACCTCCTCGTCGATGAGCCGGCCCCGGTCCCCGCCCACCCGGATCGCGGAGAACACGAAGTCCGCCCCGGTGAACGCCTCCTCGACGTCGGGGGTCACCCTGACCACGTGGCGGTGCCCGAGCGCGGAGGCTACCTCCACCGCCAGCCGGCCGATCGTCTCCCGCCTGGCCTGGTCCGGCTCGAACAGGCATATCTCACGGAACGACGTGCCGGGGCGGGACAGCACGCCGCGGACGAACAGGGGTATCCGCACCCCGCCGCCGCCCAGGATCGCCAGTTTCATCGGATGGGGACCTCTCCGCTCAGCCCTGCCACTTCGACCTCGCCGACCGCGCCGAGCAGGGTCACGGTCCGCGAGCCGGCCGCGTTGCCGGCCGCGGCGGCGTCGGTGATCGGCGCCCCCTGGCAGAGCGCGCCGAGCAGCGCCCCGGCGAACGCATCGCCCGCACCGGTCCGGTCCCTGGCCTGCACCGGCTCGATGCCGTCGGTGACGTGCATGGTGTTCCCCGGCCTGGCCACCACCGCGCCGTCGGCGCCCCGGGTCACCACCACGCAGGGACACCACCTGGTCGCCGCGGTCATGGCCTGCGCCAGCGAGGCGGCCGTGGTGAGCTGGATCAGCTCCGCCTCGTTGGTGAGGAAGATGTCGGCCTCGCGGACGCAATCGATGACGGCCGCGGCGTCGTCGTCGATGTCGTTGTGCGCCACGGCTAGTGCGACGTGCACGCCGAGCGACCGGGCCTGCCGGATGAAAGGCGCGACACCCGGCCCGGCGTGCACGTAGCACCAGCGGGGCCGGTGCTCGCGGAGCACTTCGAGCCAGCGGCGGGTGTCCCGGCGCTCACCGGCCGGGCGCGCCGGCAGGTGCGAGATGAAGGCACGGTCGCCGTCGAAGTTCACCGCCACACTGACACCGGTCACCGGCCCGGTCACATAGCGGCACGCGGTCATGTCCACACCCGCCCGGCGGCAGTGCTGTTCGGCCACCCGGGAACCGAGGTCGTCGCCGAGCAGCGCGGACATGCCGGCCCGCACGCCGAGACGGCTGGCCGCGGTGGCCACGGTGACCGCGGCGCCGCCGATGGAGAAGGCGAACTGATCCGTGTAGATCTCCTGCCCCGGCCCGGGCAGCGCGGGCATGTCGCCGAAGACCACCTCGAGGTAGACGGTGCCGAAGACGATCAGGTCCATGACCGGGTCACCGGAACGCCTTGGTCTCCGCGTCCGCCCGTGCGACGTGGCAGGCGGCGCTGTGCTCGGGCAGCAGTTCCCGCAGCGGCGGGGTGACGTGGTGGCATTCGTCGATCGCCAGCGGGCAGCGCCAGCGGAACAGACAGCCGGGAGCGGGGTCGATCACCCTGGGCGGCTCGCCCCGGTCGGTCTCCGCCCCGATCGTGAGCGGGGCCCTCGGGTCCGGCACCGCGGACAGCAGCAGTTGGGTGTAGGGGTGCCTGGGCCGGCTGAGCACCTCTTCGGTGGGCCCGGTCTCGGCGATGTGCCCCGCGTACATCACGATCAGCCGGTCGGCCACGTAGCGGGCGCTGGCGATGTCGTGGGTGATGTAGAGGATGGACACGCCCTGGGTGTCGCGCAGATCGGCCATCAGGTTGAGCAGCCCGATGCGGATGGACACGTCCAGCATGGAGACGGGCTCGTCGGCCAGGATCAGCTTCGGCCGCAGCGCCAGGGCCTGGGCGAAGCCGACCCGCTGCCGCTGGCCACCGCTCAGCTCGTGCGGGAACCGCTGCAGCACCTCGCTGGCCGGGGTCAGGCCGACCGCGTCGAACACCCGCTCGGCCTCCTCGCGCCGCTGCTCGGCGGACAGGTCCGGCCGGTGCAGCTTGAGGCAGCGCATCACCCCGTGGGATACCCGGAACACCGGGTTGATCGAGGCGAACGGATCCTGGAAGACCATCGGCACGTCGCCCCGGTAACGCAGCACGTCCTTGCGGCCGCGCACGCCCGACAGCGGCTTGTCCTGGAAGTAGATCTCGCCGGCGGTGGGCTTGTAGAGCTTGGCGAGCAGCCGGGCGACGGTCGACTTGCCGCTGCCGCTCTCACCCGCCAGCGCGACGATCTCGTGCTCGCCAATGGCCAGGTCGACGTCCTCGACGGCGTACAGGGTGCGCCGCGACGTGGCGCCGCCGATCTTGAAGTGCTTGGTCAGCCCCTCGGTCCGTAGCAGCCTCGAGCCCGGCTTCGCCGGCCCGGCCGGCTCGGCCATCCCCGGTACCAGGGCCGGCGGCATCGAACGGTGCTGCGGCTCAGTCATCGCGCGGGCCTCCCCCGTCGTGCAGGAAGCACCGGACGAGCGTGCCGTCCACCTGGTAAAGCTCCGGCGGCTCGACTTCGCAGCGGGCCATCACCTTGGGGCAGCGCGGCGCGAACCGGCAGCCGGGGGGGATGCTGGCCAGGTTGGGCGGGCTGCCGGGGATGCCGGTCAGCGGCACTCGCGGGCCGCGGATCGAGGGGAACGCCTCAAGCAGGCCGATGCTGTAGGGGTGCAGCGGCGCGTCGAAGACCTGCCTGGTCGCGCCGAACTCGGCGACCACCCCGCCGTACATCACCATCAGCCGGTCGGAGAAGTGGCTGACCAGCGACATGTCGTGGGTGACGAAGATGATCGCGAAGCCAAGCTGCTCCTGTAGCTCCTTGATCTGCACCATCAGCGACCGCTGCGCCACCACGTCGAGCGCGGAGGTCGGCTCGTCCATGATCACCAGGTCGGGGGTGAACAGCATCGCCATCGCGATCATCGACCGCTGCCGCATGCCGCCGGAAAGCTGGTGCGGGTAGCTCTTCAGGTGCACCGGGTCGATGCCGACCATCTTGAGCACCTCGGCCGACCGCTCGGTGATCTCACCCTTCGAGGCGCCGTGCGCCCGCATGGCGTCGGAGAACTGGGCGCCGATCGACTTGACCGGGTTCAGCGCGTTCATCGCGCTCTGCATGACCACCGACAGGTCCCGCCACCGGACCGTGGACATCTCCTTGTCGGTGAGCCCCACCATGTTGCGGCCCTTGAAGACCACGCTGCCGCTGGTGATCTCGGCGGGCGGGGCCAGGAGCTGAGCGATGGCGAACAGCAGGGTGGACTTGCCGCAGCCGGACTCACCGACGATGCCGAGGAACTCCCTGGGCGCCAGGTCCAGGCTGACCCGGTCCACCGCCAGCGTGGTCCCGCGGTCCATGAAGTAGGAGACCGACAGGTCGCGGACCTCCAGGACGGTGCCAGCGGCCGACCCGGCGGAGGGGTTGTCATCTGGCACGCTGGACCCGCACCTTCCGCATGCTCCTGACCGGCCGCAACGCCGGGTTGCCTATCTCGTCGAATGCGTAGTTGAGCAGCGCGAACGCCGCGCCGAGCGCGACGATGCACAGGCCGGGGACGATGATCCACAAGGGCAGGCCGGTCTGGAAGGCCTCGTTGTTCTCGGCCCAGTAGAGCATCGTGCCCCAGCTGGTCACGTTCGGGTCGCCGAGCCCGATGAACTGCAGGCTGGAGGAGAACAGCACCGCATAGAGCGCGTTGGTCAGGAAGGCCGCCACCAGCAGCGACGTCATCGTGGGAATGATCTCCACGCAGATGACGTAGAGGCTGCGCTCGCCGCGGACCTTCGCCGCCGCGAGGAAATCCCTGTTGCGCAGCGACAGCGCCTGCGCTCGCAGCTGGCGGGCCGTGTACGACCAGCCGGTCGCGGCGATGACCGCGATCATCACCGAGGTCCCGGCGCCGTGCAGGTAGCTGCCGATGATGATGAGCAGCGGGAACAGCGGGATGACCAGGAGCACGTCGGTGATCACGTTGAGCGTCCCGTCCCAGGCCCCGCCGAGGTAGGCGGCGGCCACGCCGACCAGCATCGCGACCACCGTGGCGAGCAGTCCCACCCCGACCGCGATCAGCAGGACCGGCCGGGTCCCCCAGATCACCTGAGCGAACATGTCCTGCCCGAAAGACGTCGTGCCCAGCCAGTGCTGCGCGGACGGGGTCAGCGAGCGCGGGTAGATCTCGGCCTGCGGATCGTCGTGCGCGATGAGCCCGGGAAACAGCGCCACGAAGGTGAAGATCGCCAGCAGCACCGCGCCGACCGTGGCCTTGCGGTTGGCGGTGATGGCGCGGGCCATCCGCCGCAGCGAGCGGGCGCCCGCGATCGAGCCGCCGCCGGCCAGTGGCAGCCCCGCAGCAGCGGGACCGGCCCGGCGGGCGGGTCCGGTGCCCGTCTCACTGGCCCCGGGGGGCGTTTGCAGCGTGGCCATGGCTAGCCCGCCCCCCTGGTCCGTGGGTCGAGTATGGCGGTCGCCAGATCCGAAATCAGGATCGCCAGCAGCACCGCCACGGTGATGAGCAGGAACAGCGCCTGCATCAGCGGGTAGTCGTCGTTGCTGACGGCCTGCAGCAGCAGATAGCCAACCCCCTGGTAGTTGAAGACCTCCTCGATCAGGATCGCGCCGCCGACCACGAACCCGAGTGACATGGCGAACCCGGTCAGGTTCGGCAGGATCGCGTTCCTGGCCGCGTAGTCGAGCATGATGCGGCGACCGGGCAGGCCCTTGGCCCTGGCCATGCGCACGTAGTCCTCCGCGAGCGTGGTGATCATCGTGTTGCGCATGGTCAGGATCCAGATGCCGATCGTGGTGATGAGCAGCGTGAACGCGGGCAGGATGGCGTGCTCGGCCACGTTGCCGATGAAGGCCGCGTTGAATCCGGGCGTCAGCGAGAAGTTGTAGGTGAAGAAGTAAGGCAGCGCGTGCAACTTCACGCCGAAGATCAGGATCAGCACGAGGCCGATCCAGAAGTAAGGGATCACCGTCATGATCACGAAAATCGGCGGCATGATGCTGTCCAGCCGCCCCCCGCGCAGCCACGCGCTAAGAATGCCGATCCCGGTGCCCAGGATGAACGCCAGAACAGTGGTGACGCCCACGAGGCCGAGCGTCCACGGAATCGCGTCAAGCACGATCCGCCCGACCGACGTCCCGGGTTGGGTGGTCAGCGAGACCCCGAACTTGAACGTCGCGACGTCGCCCAGATAGCGGAAGTATTGTGCCACCAGGTTCTGGTGCGTGCCGACACCGAATTGTGCCTCAAGCACCTTGACCGCTTGCGGGCTGATCCCGCCGCGGAACTTGCCGATGATCGCCGTGGCCGGGTTGCCTGGCATCAGCCGCGGCAGCGCGAAGTTCAGGGTGAGAGCGACCCACAGAGTTAGCAAGAAGAAGCCCAGGCGGCGAGACACGAACCTCATGTGCTCCTCCTGATGCCCATCGTCCGTTCTCCTAACGCTCGCTCAGTGGCGCGGCTCCCGCAAGAGCCGGGCACCGGCGCGCGTCCGGACGCCGCGCGCGGCGCCCCGCTGTCGAGGTGGCCGGCGTCCCCGGGGTGCGCTGGCCGCGCACCCCAGGGACAGTACTTGCGCCTAGCCCTTCGGCACCAGGTGCAGCATTGTCTGACCCCAATCCGGGTAGTTGTACGCGGCTGGCTGCGCGTACGGGTTGCCCTGGGTCGGCCAGCCGGAGAAGCTGCCGGTGTCGTACTGGAACCAGTCGACCGCCTCGGTGACCGGGATGACCGGCACCTCGCTCAGCATGACCTTCTCCAGCTGGTTCACGATCGAGTGCTGCGTGGACGGGTCGGCGGTCGTGGCGTACTGGTTGATCAGCGCGTCGACCTGCGGGTTGCTGTACCGCTCGAAGTTCGAGCCCGCCGCGGTGCCGATGGGCGCCGAGTTGGG
>DASXKD010000451.1:0-12998 GCA_036497045.1 Streptosporangiaceae bacterium
CCGTGAGCAGCACGCCGCGCTCCAGCGACTGGGCCTCGTCCACGATCACGAACGAGTCGTGCAGCGAGCGGCCCCGGATGTGGGTGAGCGGCAGCACCTCGAACATGTCCCGGCCCAGCACCTCGTCGATCACATCCTGGGAGGTCACCGAGGAGAGGGTGTCGTAGACCGCCTGGGCCCACGGATTCATCTTGTCCGCCTCGGACCCGGGCAGGTAGCCAAGCTCCTGGCCGCCCACCGCGTACAGCGGGCGGAACACCACGACCTTCCGATGCTTGCGCCGGTCCATCACCGCTTCGAGGCCCGCGCACAGCGCCAGGGCCGATTTGCCCGTGCCGGCCCGGCCACCCAGCGACACGATGCCGATCTCGGGGTCAAGCAGGAGTTCGAGCGCGACCCGCTGCTCCGCGCTCCGGCCCCGCAGGCCGAAGGCCTGAGCGTCGCCACGGATCAGGCGCACCGACTTGTCCGGCAGCACCCGGCCGAGTGCGCTGCCACCGCCGACTCCTCCGGCGGTCAGCACCAGGCCTGTGTGGCACGGCAGGTCCCGGGCTGCCGGGCAGTCGAGCGAGCCTGACTCGTACAACTGCTCTATGTCGGCGGTGGTCACCGCGAGTTCGGACATGCCGGTCCAGCCGGAGTCGGCCGGGATCTCGGCCCGGTACTCCTCGGCGGTCAGCCCGAGCGAGGCGGCCTTCACCCGCAGAGGCAGGTCCTTGCTGACCAGGATCACATGCTCGCCCTCGGCGGCCAGGCTGCGGGCCACGGAGAGAATGCGAGTGTCGTTGTCCCCCAGCCGGAAACCCGGCGGCAGCACCTGGGGATCGCTGTGATTCAGCTCGACCCGGACGGTGCCGTCGGTATCCCCGATGGGCAGGTCATCATCGAGGCGGCCATAGGTGATTCGCAGGTCGTCCAGGTGCCGAAGCGCCTGGCGAGCGAAGAACCCCAGTTCAGGATGATGACGCTTGGCCTCCAGTTCGGTGATCACCACGATGGGCAGGACCACGCGGTGCTCCGCGAACCTGCCGATGGCGCCCGGGTCCGCGAGCAGCACGCTGGTGTCCAGGACGTAGGTCCGCCGCTCCGTGCTCGGTGCGCCGGGGCGGTCGGTGTCGGGGCCGGATGTGCTTTGCCGCGCGGGGCGGCGGGCAGAAGAACTGGCCACTCGTTCTCCCCTGGGCACCATGACGGCGCCGCGATCAGACTTCCAGACGGGTGAGAAAGACCGGGCCGGCCCGCAAAAGGCCGGTCGCCGGCCCTTCGCTCGTCTCGCCTGCGTACCAGGACAACAAGCTCGAGGATGTCGAGGGCCTTCCCGGCGGGCGGCTACACACCGCCCATCCAGTTCCGACGGTACAGTCCTGGATCAATTCCCGGAAGTACCCATCTGCCACACGGTGTGGCCCGCGGGAGCGACCCCCCGGGAAACCCCCGATGGCCCAAGACCGCGTTC
Organism: Streptosporangiaceae bacterium; assembly: GCA_036497045.1. Classification (GTDB taxonomy): domain Bacteria; phylum Actinomycetota; class Actinomycetes; order Streptosporangiales; family Streptosporangiaceae; genus DASXKD01. The sequence continues at coordinate 1,457 of DASXKD010000451.1, forward strand.
CTCCGTCACGCGACCTTGGCCGCGCTGGCCGGTCAGCGACCCTGTAGCCCGTGCTGGCCTGGTTAGCGACCCACGGCGGCCGATGTGCCTGCCTCAGGCGCCGAACCGGCGGTGCCGCGCGGCGTAGTCTCGCAGTGCCCGGAGGAAGTCCACCCGGCGGAAGGCGGGCCAGTAGGCGTCGCAGAAGTAGAACTCCGAGTGGACGCTCTGCCATAGCAGGAAGCCGCCCAGCCGCTGCTCCCCCGAGGTGCGGATCACCAGGTCGGGGTCGGGCTGGCCGGCCGTGTACAGGTGGTCGGCGATGTGCTCCACGTCCAGGATCTCGGCGAGTTCCTCGATGCTGGTGCCCTTGGTGGCATGGTCTTGCAGCAGCGACCGCACCGCGTCGGCGATCTCCCGCCGCCCGCCGTAGCCGACCGCCACGTTGACCATCAGCCCAGGGTTGCCCGCGGTGGCCTCGGCCGCGTCCTTGAGCACCTGCGCCGTGTCCACCGGGAGCAGGTCGAGGGCGCCGACGGGTTTGACGTTCCAGCCCTGCACCACTAGTTCCCGCACGGTGCTCTCGATGATCCGGAGCAGCGCCTCGACCTCATCGCCGGACCGGGACAGGTTGTCGGTGGACAGCAGCCACAGGGTGACCACCTCGACCCCGGCCTGGCGGCACCAGCCGAGCAACTCGAAGATGTGGTCGGCGCCCTTCTGGTGACCGTGGCTGACGTCGGACAGGCCCGTCATCCGGGCCCACCGCCGGTTGCCGTCGAGGATCACCCCGACGTGCCGGGGAATCGAGTGTGCGGACAGCGACGCTTCCAGCCTGCGCTCGTAGAGCTTGTAGGCGAGTTCGCGCAGTCCCATCTGCACCCCTTCTGCGCTCATGCCAGACGGCCCATGCAGATCATGGTGAGGCTGGTGAGAGTGCTACCAACCTACGTTAACCCCGTCCCGGCGTGGCATGACGCAGGGACGGGGTCAACATTCAGCCAGGGTTTTAACCGATGGACTTGACGATGGCCTCATCCAGGCCGGGGAACGAGGCGAGGTACTCCCTGCGCTCCCGCTTCATCCGGTCCACCATGGCGTCGTACTCGCCGGCGCGGCCCTGCCTGGCGTACAGCCGCCGGGGCTGAAGGACCTCCGGGTCGTCCACGCCGGGGACCGCTTGCGCGATCTCGTAGCCGAAATCGGTGTCGGGGACCCACTCGATCGTCTCCTCCACGATCGCCTGCACGATCGCGGACGAGATCGGGATCGTGACCTTCTTCGACCCCTCGTGGTCGTCGCCGCCGCCGACCCGCCCCGTGTTGAGCACGAACACCTTCAGCTCATGGCTGTCGAGCAGTTCCAGCATCCGGTTGCCCATGTCGGCCATGGCGCGGGGGAAGAACGGGTTGGTGCCGGGCACCCGGAGGAACTTGCCCTCCTCGTCCTTGCCGCCTGCAGAGGTGCCCGTGGTCTCGCCGAGCATGAAGTACGCCGCCGCCTGAGCCCGGTCCAGCCGGGCCACGCTGGGCACGATGTTCTCGTTCCGGTTCAGGATGAGCAGGAACTCCGCGAGCGGTATGTCGTTCGCGGGCCACGGGTCCACATACGAGAACGGCCAGGTCGTGCGGCCATTCTTGGTATAGGAGGTGTCGAAGAAGTCGACCTTCCCCAGCGCGTCCACCGACACGTTCTCCAGGTAGGCGTCGGGCTTGGTGGTCGCGTGGTAGATGGCTGGCTCATACCGGGGATCCAGGCCGAACGTCTTGGCGAAGCAGCCGTTCTCCGTCGTGTAGACCCTGCCACCCGGCATGAGCGCGATGAAGTCGTCCTGGGCGGGCTTGCTGCCCAGCTGCGTGGTGAACGTCGTGGTCGTCTTGCCGGTACCTGACAGGCCCACGATGAGCACGCCCCGCGGGCGGCCGCCGACCGGGATGACCTTGCAGCCGGCGTGCAGCGACAGGCCCCCGCGGCTGTAGACGATGTTGTTCCACATCCGCAGGCCACCCTTTTTCGACTCACCGAAGTAGTCGGAGTTGAGCACCCTGGTGATGTTGCTGTTCAGGTCCACCGCGATGACCCGGTCGTTCGGGTAGCCCGCGGCGGGCAGGTTCGGCGTGTAGATGACCGTGGTGTCCGGTTCCCAGGTCTGCGGGTCGTAGTCCTCGCCCACCGGGTAGTAGAGCTGCTTCTGCATGCCGGCCACGTTGGCGTTGGCCGCCTCCATGATCAGCCGGGCACGCGTGCGGAACTGCGGGTCCGACCCGATGTAGCCGTCCACGACGACCATGTGGGCGCCGGAGATGTAGGCATCCTGCTCCGCGGCGATCCGGTCGAATTCCGTCCGGGTAATCGTTTGCTTGGTCGCATTGGTCGAGTCCTCGACGATGAACGTCGACCGGGTACTCCGCGAGTCCACACGCGCCCGCACGTTCACATTGCCAAACTCCGTGACCGAAGCGTTCGGCATTTTCTCCGTTAGCTCACGAAGCCGTTCCTCAGTGGGATTCCATTCCACCGCTGCCGTATTCACCTGCTGCCCCACAGTTGCTCCTCCTCCTGGGCGCCGGCCCGAGCCCGATCGGGGGGCCTGCCAGCCACCGGGCACGCTCGCGTGCGCCCTACGCTGCGAGATTTGGGGAGTGTACCCGGCGCGGCCCCAACGAATGCAGGCCGGGTACCGGTAACCGCGGCGCGGCCGCCGCTGCGGCGCGGCGTGACGGAGGAAGCGATGTGCACCGGGCGCGGCTTACCCCCAGCCGGGCCCGGTGCGGAAAGTTCTCGCGAGGCGCATCCGGAAATGAGCGCAAACGGTCACCGGAGAGCATGGTGGAGACGCATTACGCGATGTTTGGTTTAGACCTATGGTTTAAACCGCTCGCGATAATTCACCGCTGGTCACGAGCGGGGCCCCTCGGCGCGAACCTGTTCCACCTGACGCAGTGCGTCGCGCAGGGCGCTGAGCCAGGAGTCCTCGTGCTCGCCGACCAGGCGTGCGCACCAGGCGAGCGCGTCGCTGCGACTGCGGGCCACACCGGCCTCGACGAGCGTGTCCAGCACCCGGCGCTCGGCCTGGCGCAACCGGGTCATCACCGGGACCGAGAGTGTGGTGAACATCACTTTCCGGCCCTCGCTCACCACTCCCCAGGACACCTTGCGGCCGAACCGCATCTGGGCCTCGCGGGCGATCCCGATCCGGGCGTCGCGGGTCTCCTCACGGAACCGCCGGCTCCGCCCCGCCGCCATCGCCTCCGCCTCAGTCTGCCCCGCGGCCTCGGCATCCTCCTCGGCGGCCCCCTTCACCGCGGGAAGCTCACCAATGACCGTGATCTCCTCACGGTCCACGATCACCTCAGGCTCCCCGGTGAACCAACCCTCGGGACACCGCCCGAGGAGCCACGCACGTATCTGCCCAGCAGCGTCTGCCGCTACCTTCTCTTGCTCCGTACTCATGTAATTATGATTACATGCTCGACGCTCCCCGGCAATAACTACTCCCCTCGCAGCATGTTGGCCCATGGCTGATCAACAGCAGCCGTCCGGTGATAACACCCACCAGAACCGGTTCGTAGTCGCTCATCTCACGGTGCCGGGGCTGGCCTGAACGGCGTTTTGTCCGCTGTTCGGGCCAATCCTGGTGCCGCCCTTGGCGGGGCAGGGCGTGAGTGTCAGACCGAGGTAGCAGCGACCTGGGCCGCGACCGTCGGTGACACGTCCACGGCGCCGGCGAACTCGCTGCCGAGATCGACCGGCACGACCTCTACGTTCATCCCAGGCTCCGGGGCCTGGATCATCTTGCCGTCGCCGAGGTAGATGGCAACGTGCGAGATGTAATCGGGCGCGGTCGGGTCGGTGTGGTAGAAGAGCAGGTCACCGGGTTGGAGCTGGCTCACAGGCACCGAGGGGCCGGTGCGGGCCTGGTCCGCGGCCACCCGTGGCATGACCACGCCGGCCTGGCGGAAGGACCATTGCACCAGCCCGGAGCAGTCGAACGACCAGGGCCCGGCCGCGCCCCACACGTACGGCATGCCGAGCCGGCTCACCGCCGCTTCCAGGAAGGCATGGATCACGGTCGCGGAGGCCAGGCCACCAGCGGTCGGCTGCACCGAGCCTGCCGCCGCCGAGGCGGCCGCGCTCGAGGTGCCCTGGCCGGTCTGCACGACAAGTTGGTCAACCACGGTGCCGTGCGGCAGCGCCTTCTTGATCTCGCGGGTCAGCTTGGTGAAGTGGGCCGAAGGGGCGCTGATCACGATCGCGTTGCGCACCGGGAAGCCGAGTGAGCGGGCGGCCTTGTCGGTGATCACCGCGTCGACACCGCCGATGCCCACCGTGCCGAACTTGCCGACGCGCATCGTCTGCACGCTGCGGCCGGCCACCGTGACGGACGTCCCGGCTGGCAGCTTGTCCTGCTTGCTCATCTCGTAGGACAGGCCCAGGCCGCCGCTCTCGACGCTGCGCCAGAACGCGGTGTCCTTGGCGGTCGGTTTGGCGGCGAACCGGCGGAAGCCAGACGGGTTCACGCCCAGCACGGCGGCGAACCTGCCGTTCACCCGGACCCGGGCCGCGTCCACGGCCTGCACCGCGCGCACGCCGGGCAGGTCGCGGACCTTGTCCACGGCCACGGCAGGGAGCGTGGTAGCCGACACCGCGACGACGTCCACCGGCAGCACATGCTTCAGCGGGGCCACGTAGACATCGGTGCTGACGGCCTGGGCGGCGGGGGCGGCGGGTGGCAGCAGCGCGGGCGCCGCCTGGCCCAGCAGCCAGGGCCGCGCCGAGGGTGCCGGGCCCGGGCCGACCGGGCCCGTGCCGTGGATGCCGGCGGACGCCATACCGGGCCAGCCGGCCGCAACGATCATGACTGCGGTGACAGCCCCGAGCGCGGGTACGGGCAACCGCCGCGCGCGGCGGTGGCAGCGCGGGTCCCGCTGTGCCGGGGTCTCCCCAGAGGGGCGGCTCCTGCCCAGTTGCACGCGCTTCACCATCCTTGCCACCGCTCGGCGTCCATACCAAACTAACCCGACTCAGAATTTCCCACTATTCCATGGCGTTAGACGCACTGCCAGGGCCGAAGGATCCAAAAACTTCTCCAGCCCAGGTCACGGGGGGGTATCGCAGGGCATCCGGCAGCTCCATGGGATCAGTGAGCGGGGTACGGCAGGTGAAATTTCGGCAGACGTAGACCGCCGGGGAGCCGTCAACCGGGTGCCGTCCTTCGAGCAGCGGCACCGCGGCGCCCTCGTCGTCCGGGCCACCATCACCGAGCGCCAGCACGGCACCAGGCGGCGCCACGAGCAGCGCGGCGCGGTGCAGCACCGCGGTGCGCGGGTCCGTGGCCGCCCCGACGACCGCGATCTCGGCAGGCCCGGCGAACACCGCCTCGGCGACCGCGAGGCCGGCCCCGGCCGCACGAGGGAACTGGCCCGCGATCGGCCCGAGCACGTCAAGCGCTGCCACGGCCGCATCCCGGTGCCGGGACGAGCCGGTGAGCGCGGAATAGCTCAGCAGCGCTCCGGCTGCCGCGAAGGTGCCCGACGGGCTGGGCCCGTCGGCGGGATCGGCGGGCCGGTACAGCAGCCGCTCGCCGTCGTCGGCGGTGTCGTAGAAGCCGCCGTTGCCGTCGCCGAACCTGGTCAGCGCCGTCTCCAGGAGATCACCGGCGATCGTCAGCCAGCGGCCCTGCCCGGTCACCCCGGACAGTGCCAGCAGCCCGTCGGCCAGGCAGGCGTAGTCCTCGAGCACCCCGGCGCCTGGCCCCGCCTCGCCTGCGCGCGAGGTCCTGGCGAGGCGGCCATCCGCCAGGTGCACCGTGGTGAGCAGGTCCGCCGCCGCCAGCGCCGCGGTCACGAATCCGGGCTCGCGGAAGAGGAGCCCGCACTCGGCGAGCGCGGCGATCGCCAGGCCGTTCCAGGCGGTGACCACCTTGTCATCCCTGCCCGGGCGCACTCGCTTCTCGCGGGCGGCCAGCAACGTGGCGCTGACCCGGCCGAACCGTTCCTCGTCCGCGGGATCCGAATGGCGCTGGAGCACCGAACGGCCATGCTCGAACGTGCCGTCCGGGGTCACGCCGAAAACCGCCGATGCGTAACCGGCGTCATCGGGCCCCAGGACCTCGCGCAACTCGTCCGGGGTCCAGGTGTAGAACAGTCCCTCTTCGCCGTCGCTGTCGGCGTCCAGCGCGGAGGCCAGCCCGCCCTCGCCGGTGCGCAGCTCGCGGATCATCCAGGCACAGGTTTCCCTGGCCACCCGTGCGGCCAGCGGGTCGGCGGTGCGCCGCCACCAGTGCGCATACGCCCGCGCAAGCAGGGCGTTGTCGTAGAGCATCTTCTCGAAGTGCGGCACCACCCAGGCAGCATCCACGCTGTAGCGGGCAAAACCGCCGCCGAGCTGGTCGTACATGCCCCCCCTGGCCATCGCCACCATGGTGCCGGCGGCCATCTCCAGCGCCCGTTCGCCGCCGGGCGCGCCGGGCCGCTCGGACTGCCGGAGCAGAAACTCGCACACCATCGACGGCGGGAACTTGGGAGCACCGCCGAACCCGCCGCGCTGGGCGTCATAGCTGCGTGCCAGGTTGACCACCGCCTCGCGGCAGATATCCGCGAGTTCGGCCGTCTCGTCCCCGCGCTGCCATGGCCCGGCCTGTTTCGCCAGCGCGTCGGCGATCCGGCTGGCCTGGCTGTCGACCCCGGCCCGGTCCTTGCGCCAGGCCTCGGTGATGGCGAGCACCAGGTGCTGGAACTGCGCGCGCTGGAAGTAGGTGCCGCAGTAGAACGGCGCACCGTCCGGGGTCATGAACACGGTCATCGGCCAGCCACCCTGGCCGGTCATGGCCTGGGTCGCGGTCATGTACACAGCGTCCACGTCGGGCCGTTCCTCCCGGTCCACCTTGATCGGCACGAGGTTGTCGTTCAGCAGCGCCGCGGTCTGCGGATCCTCGAACGACTCGTGCGCCATCACATGGCACCAGTGACAGGCCGAGTAGCCGACCGACAGCATCACGGGCACGTCCCGCTCACGGGCCGCCGCGAACGCCTCAGGTGACCACTGCCACCAGTCGACCGGGTTGTCCGCATGCTGCAGTAGATAGGGGCTCGTCGCGTTCTTCAGCCGGTCTGCCATACCCCCATCTTCGCCCCCGCCACGCTGCCGCCGCCGGCAGGAAGTTGCATTCGGCCGCTAAATGAATATGATTTCCACTATCGTTTTCAGTACGGCCAGGCCGACGGCTGGGTCGCTGGGTTGACGGGTTCAGGCCGCCAGGACTGGCGGTTACGGCGAGGAGCGCTGCGGGCGGCGAAGGGATGGGCATGAGCACTGGGCGGGCACGGCGCAGGTCCCTGGCACAGGCACGGCGCGGCATCCCGGTGCGGGTACGGCACGGTTCGCTGGCACGGCCACGGCGGAGGGCCTGGGCGGCTGCCGTTGCCGGGCTCGCGGCGGTGACGCTGGGGGCCAGCGCGTGCACGAACAACGTGACCGGAGACGCCATCGCTGGCCCGGGCGGGTCCCGGGTGATCGGCGTGGTCGCCGCGGAGAACTTCTGGGGCAGCCTGGTGCGCCAGCTCGGCGGCTCGCACGTGCAGGTGCTCAGCATCGTCAGCGATCCGAACGCCGATCCGCACGACTACGAGTCCTCGGCCCAGGACGCCCGCGCGGTCGCCACGGCGCGTTACGTGGTACAGAACGGGGTCGGCTACGACGACTGGATGAGCAAGCTGCTCGCCGCCAACCCCGAGACGGGGCGCCGGGTCTACGACATCGGCTCGACGCTCGGCAAGCGCCCGGGCGACAACCCGCACCTGTGGTACAACCCGGCCTACGTGACCATGGTCTGCGACCACATCGAGGCTGACCTGAAGGCGCTCGACCCGAAGGACGCCGCCTACTTCGCCGCGCGCCGGGCCGCGGTGACCGCGGCCTTCGCAGGGATCCGCGGGCAGCTAGCCCAGATCCACCGTGATCACGCCGGCCAGCCCGTGGCCTCCACCGAGAGCATCTTCGTCTACCTCGCCACCTACCTGGGCCTGCGGCTGATCAGCCCGCCGGCGTTCATGAACGCCGTGGCCGAAGGTAACGACCCGCCGGTGGCCAGCGTTGTGGAGTTCGAGCATCAGCTCTCCATCCGGCAGGCCCGCGTGCTGGTGTACAACAAGCAGACCGCGACCGCGCTGACCACGAGCGTCCGCGGCATCGCCGCCAGCCATCACGTCCCGGTCGTGGGCGTCACCGAGACCATCCAGCCGCCTGGGCAGAGCTTCGAGCAGTGGTTCGGCGCCGAGCTTGCCGCCCTGGCCCGTGCGCTGAACGGAGGAGCCGGATGAGGGGCACAGCGGAGCCCGCCGCGACGGCGGCCGGCGCGCCGGAGACGCCCGGGGCCAGTGCCGCCGCCGGCCCGGTGATCCAGGCCACCGCCCTGGCGTCCGGGTACCACGGGCGGACGGTCTGGTCCGGGGCCGACTTCAGCATCGCCGCCGGGGAGTTCCTCACCGTGCTCGGGCCCAACGGGGCGGGCAAGTCCACCTTGCTGCGCATGGTGCTCGGGCTGCTCCGGCCCGCCCACGGCACGCTGCGCGTGTTCGGCGGCCCGCCCCGGCGCGGCAACCCCGCGATCGGGTATGTGCCGCAGCGGCGCACGCTCGATTCCGACTTCAGTGTCCGGGCTGCGGACCTGGTGGGCCTCGGCGTGGACGGACATCGCTGGGGCATGAGCGTAGCGCCGCGAAAAAGGCGGGAGAAGGCGGAGGACGTGTCACGGGCGCTGGCGTCGGTGGGCGCCGCGCACCTGGGCGGCCGCGCCGTCGGCCGCCTGTCCGGCGGTGAGCAGCAGCGCCTGCAGCTCGCCCAGGCGCTGGTGGCCCGGCCGCAACTGCTGCTGCTCGACGAGCCGCTGGCCAGCCTGGACCTGCGCAGCCAGCAGGAGGTCAGCCAGCTGGTCGCCGACCTGCGCGCCGAATACGGCTTCACGGTGGTGCTGGTCACCCACGACATCAACCCGGTGCTCGGGGTCACCGACCGGGTCATGTACGTCGCGGGAGGCGGGGTCAGCGTCGGCCCGCCCGCGGAAGTGATCACCAGCGCCAGCCTGTCCCGGCTGTACCAGGCGGAGGTCGAGGTGCTCACCGACTCCCGTGGCCGGGTCTTCGTGGTTGGCCTGGAAGCCGAGACCGCCCATCCGCACTCGCCCCGCGGGCCGCGGCCATGACCGCCGCGCTGGCCAGCCAGGGCTACTCCTTCCTGTCCGGCCCGAGCTGGAACCTGCTGGCCGACGTCCAGAACATGCTGAGCTTCGCCTTCATGCGTCACGCGTTCGCCGCGGCGACGGCTTCCGCCCTGGTGGCGGGGCTGATCGGGTATTTCGTCGTGCTGCGCGCATCGAGTTTCGCCGCGCATGCGATCTCGCACATCGGGTTCGCCGGGGCCGCCGGGGCGGTCCTGATCGGCGTCAACCCGGTTCTCGGGGTCGGCGTGCTCAGCCTGGCCGCCAGCGTCGGAATGGGCGTCCTCGGCCGGCGGCTGCGCGGCCGCGACGTGGTGATCGGCCTGGTGATGGCCGCCTCGCTGGGCCTGGGTTACCTGTTCATCAGCCTGTATTCGGGCAACGCCACCGACGCCTACGCCGTGCTGTTCGGGCAGATCTTCGGCATCACCACGGGCGCGGTGCAGATCACGGTGCTGACCAGCGTCGTGGTGCTGGCACTGCTGGCGGCGCTCTACCGGCCGCTGCTGTTCGCCTCGCTCGATGAGGAGGTGGCCGAGGCACGGGGCATCCGGGTGGGCGCCCTGGGTCTTGGGTTCATGATGCTGCTCGCGCTCGCGGTCACCGAGGCGGTGCAGGTATCCGGGGTGCTGCTCATCTTCGCGCTGCTGGTGGCGCCCGGTGCCATCGCCGGGCGGGTGTTCCGGCGCCCGGCGGCCGCCCTCGCCCTGTCCGCCGGCCTTGCCGTGCTGATCACCTGGGCCTCGCTTACGCTGGCCTTCTACACGCCGTATCCGGTCAGCTTCTACGTGACCAGCCTGGCCTTCGTGATGTATCTGGGCGTCCGGGCGGCTGGCCGCGGTGCCGGGCTCGGCCGCCGCTTGGCCGCGTCGCTGAGCCCGGGTCGCGACACGGCGCCGGAGGCCCGCCCGGCTGCTACGGTGCGAACGTGACGACTCCCGCCATGCCCGCGTGGGGCCGGGGGACCAGGGTGCGCGGGACCCGGCAGGCCGGGGCACTCGCGGCCGTGCTCGGCAGCCTGACCGGCTTCAACAGCGCACAGCAGATCCACGCGGAGCTGCGCCGCCGGGGCGAGCGCGTCGGGCTGACCACCGTCTACCGGCACCTGCAGGTGCTCAGCGAGGACGGCCAGCTTGACACGATCAGGGACGCGGGCGGGGAGACCCTGTACCGGCGCTGCCGCAGCGAGGCCCATCACCACCACCTGATCTGCCGTCAGTGCGGCACCAGCGTCGAGGTGGAGGGGCGCGTGGTGGAGCAGTGGGCGGAGAAGGTCGCGGCCGAGGCCGGCTTCACCGTCATGGATCACACAGTGGAACTGTCCGGCCTGTGCTCCCGCTGCGGCGGGAGCTAGGCCGCCACAGGCGGAAGCTGGCGGCGCCGGGCCCGGGCGGCTAGGTGCCCGTCACGCTGTCGATGCGCTCGCGGAGCAGGTCGGCATGCCCGTTGTGGCGGGCATACTCCTCGATCATGTGCACGTAGATCCAGCGGAGGTTACGCACCCGCTCCGGATGGTCGGCGTGGCTGGGCACCACGTGGTCCAGGTCCAGGTCGCGCACTGCGGCCCGGACCAGGCCGACCTCTTCCCAGAAGGCCGCCAGGACGGTGGGGGCATCAGGTTCATCGAGTTCTTCGAAGTCGCCATCGAGGTTGTCCTCGCTGAAGTAGCGGAAGGTCATGTCCTGGTTGGTGCCGTGCACCCGGAACCACCACCGCTCCACGTCGGTCATGTGCCGGACGATGCCGAGCAGCGACAGGCCCGAGGGCGGCACGGCCCGCTCCCTGAGCTGGTCGGCGGTAAGCCCTGAGCACTTGCCCAGGAGGGTGTCGCGATGGAAGTCGAGCCAGGCGTCCAGCGCTTCCCGCTCCCCTGCGACCAGAGGCGGCTCGGGGCGGTCCACTTCTGGGGCGGTCCACGTCATTCGGACATAGTCCGCTCCCTGCATCCCGCCCGCAACCGCAAATTCCCGGTGCCGGGCGGTGGACCGGACCGCCCAGCACCGGGAACCCTGCGCGGTGTGCCTACACCGGCTCGGCCACCTTGCGGGCGGGCAGCCCGGACGGCAGCCCCGCCTCGCCGGAGTCCTCCTTGATCCCGTAGCGCGCGTAGAACCGGCGCAGCGGGCGCGGCGCCCACCAGGTCACCGGGCCAAGCAGCCGCATGGTGGCGGGCACGAGCAGCACCCGGATGATGGTGGCGTCCACCACCAGGGCGATGATCATCCCGACGCCCATCAGCTTGATGAACGTGATACCGGACGCGGAGAACGCGCCGACCACGATCACCAGCAGCAGGGCCAGGCTGGTGATGATCCCGCCGGTGCGCTGCAGGCCGCCGGCCACCGC
>DASXKD010000452.1:0-8740 GCA_036497045.1 Streptosporangiaceae bacterium
CGGAGACCACGTAGAAGATGGCAGCGATCACCACGTCGTGCCAGCCCAGCCCCCAACCCCAGGCCAGCGGGACGGCGGCGGCCACGGCGAGCAGTGGCACCACGACGAACAGGCCGACCAGGAAGCGGTCGCGGAAGGAACTGGGCTCGGGGTCCACCTCGGGGAGCGGTGTCCGCGGCTCGCTGGCGGGCATGGCTGGCGCGGCAGGCGTGCCGGGCGGACCGGTCAGGAGGGCGTCGGGGCGTGCCGTCATAGGATTCCTCAGCTCTGTTCGGGCGCCACGGGCGGGGGAACGCTCAGGGCGGGGCTTACGCTTACGTCACCGTAACCTACGAAAGCGTAGGTTTAGCAAGGGGCTGGCTGAGATTTCACCTAGAAGTGGCGTATCTAACACCTGTGGTATGCCTTGTTGTCTCACATCATGGGACAGGTGCCGTCGCGTGCCATGGTGACCGTGGTGTGCAGGGCAGCGGGGTGGGTCTGGCTCCCGGGCGAGGATTCGAACCTCGGTTGAGCGGACCAAAACCGCTTGTCCTGCCTGGCTAGACGACCCGGGACTGCTCCGGCGCAAACTCTACCTGGAAGCCGGACCGGGCCCGGCCGAACGTGTCGGCTGGGCCCGGCGGGCGCCTCGTGGATCGTGGATCAGGCCGGCCTGCCCTGCATGAGCGGCGACTGGGCCACACCGGCCAGCGCCGACAGGGAACTGGGCGAGTTGTTGAGGATGTAGTTGCACGGCGGTACCTGGCTGTCCCAGTACAGCGCGGCGTGGATTGCCGGATTCGCCGCGACGAAGGACTGCATCTGCTGGATCCAGTTGACCCGCACGCTGGGGTTGGCATACGCGACGCTGCCCCACTCGGCGATGAACACCGGCAGCCCGCCGTGCGCGGCGGCAAATTGGACCACCCCGGTGAACAGCGAGGTCGGGCTTTCCGGCGGCGTCACGCCGTTGGTGAAGCCGGTGTGGTGCTTCCTGGCGGTGCGGCAGCCACCGGTGTTGTAGCCGTCGGCGGCGACGATGTCGACCTCGTTCGCGCCCGGCCACCACTGGATGGCTTTGCCGTTGTTGTAGAAGAAGTGGGTCAGGATCAGCACAAAGTGGATTCGGCCGCCCTGGTTCCAGAGCAGGTGGTGGTTGACCGCGATCTGGTGGACGTGATCCCAGGCCTGGATGAACTGGGCCGAAGTGCCCAGCCCCTGGTGGGTCCCGGGGACGTTCGCCTCGTGCTCGAAGGTGAAGTAGATGGCCGGGAGCCCAGAGTGGATCGCCGAGGAGTTCATGGACTCCAGGAACGCCGTGATCGTCGCATCCTGCTGGCCGGCCGCGATGGCCGTATAGGGAGTCCCGCCGGGGAAGGTGTCCAGGCTCATCAGGATCGTGGTGCGGTGCGCCAAGAAGTTGTCCACCAGCCGGCTCTGGAACGACTGGCCCAGCCGGTCGTAGACGCGGACGATCGCCAGGTTACGGCCGAGCGCCCCCTGCTCCGCGGCCAGCGGCACATCGCCGCCGAACATAACGCCGTTGCCGACGCCGGCCAGGGTGCCCGCCGTGTTCACCTTGTTCGCCTTGCTGCCCTTCCCGTCCAATGCGGAGCCGAGCTTGCCCAGGCTCCCTATGCCGCCTTCTGCATTCCCGCTGCCCTGCAACGTCGAGGTCGAGCCATGTGCCGCGTTCGTGTGCTGTGCCAGGACCGCGGCGCATCCGCTGCTCCCCACGGCCAGCGCAAGCAGGCCGGCCACCGCGGCCGAAGTTGCCCGCCAGCGGCGCTCCCTGGTGCGGCGCACGGGAGAAGCGCCATCCCTGCGCTCCTCGTCCACGTGGTGCTCCTTAGCGTGAATGACGTACTTCAAGACGTCTAAGTCGGCGTACTTCATGAGGTCCAACAGTAGGGCCTCGCCTGGCCGGCATGCTGGGTTCCGCCTGGGAAAAGGGCCAGAATCCGCTAGGTAGAACCTGTGCGGCAAGTTGGGCACGGACTGTGCACGCTGGTATCGCCCGGCCGTAACCGTGCAACCGCCATGCTGGCAAGGTCGGCGATACTCGGCCTTTACGCAAAAAAAACACTCCCGGACCTGCGGGGAAACGCCAGCTAGCGGGCACGGGCGACCGAATCATCCACCCCTTCGGTTCACATCACATACGGTAAGCTGGCCCACGATCGCGACATCAAGGATGTTCACCCGCGCCATGGCCGGCGGCGTCCGGGCATGGCGCCAGATGTCATCCGACAAGGCGTGTCAAGCGTCCAATACGTGTATAGCGTCATACACAGTGCCTGCAGGAGGACAACACGCCACTACGGCCTGATGTGGTGGCCGCCGGCCGCCGCGCGGACCGCATCGGCAGGGTTCACGGGACGGGCCTGCCGCGGAGATCCGGGGCATTGGACAGTGAACAGCGGGGTGTGGCGGCTACCCGCTGGCCCGGCGCCCGGCGCCGGAGGCAAGCGAGGAGTTAGCACAGTGAGGAGCACCGCAGCATGAATCCCGTCCAACGGCCGGACTCTTTCGAGGCGGCTGATTATGTCGGCGTGCTACGCCGCCGGTGGTGGATCGTGCTAGCCCTGGCATGCGTCGGCCTTGTCGGTGCATTCGGCTATGTCACAGTCGCCCCCAAGACGTATAGCGCGACAGCATCGGTGAGCGTCAACCCCACCGCCGCCGATCAGTCCAACGCGGTGGCGGGCAGCCGGACCAGCGGCGCCACGGTCAACCTCGACACCCAAGCCCAGGTCGTCACGTCGACCGCGGTCACCACGCTGGCTGGCAAGACGCTGCACAGCACGCTCACCCCCTACAAGCTGTCCGCGCAGATCAGCGTCACCGTCCCGCCGAACTCCTCCATCCTCGACATCACCTGCAAGGCGTCCACCGCCGTCGGCGCGGCCGCCTGCGCGAACGACTTCGCCAAGGCCTACCTGCTGAACCGGCAGCAGAGCGCGGTCAGCTTCGTCCAGGGAGGGCTCAAGACGCTGCAGACGCAGGTGAATGCGCTCAACGCGTCCATAGCCGCCCTGGGCACCAAGATCGGCACCCTCCCGCGGAACTCGCCGCAGCGGGCCGCCGACGCCGCCCAGCGGGCCTCGGACAAGAGCAAGCTGAACAAGCTCAACCAGGAGTCCGCGACGACCAACGGTGAGCTCGCGAACACCAACGGCGGGTCCATCAACAACGTCGCCACCCCGCCGGGCAAGCCGAGCAGCCCCAAGAAGGCACTGATCATCCCCAGCGGGCTGGTGCTCGGATTGCTCATCGGCCTGATCGTGGCATTCCTTGTGGACCGGCGCGACAAGCGGATCCACAACGCCGCGCACGCGGAGCGCGTGCTCGACCTGCCGGTCCTGCTGGATCTGCCCGCCGGGGCGTTCGGCCGGGAGGTCTCCATCGCCTCCCCCCGGTCCAAGACCGGGCAGGCGTTCACCGACCTGGCCCATGGCGTGGCAGCGGCGCTCGGTGAGGGCAACCACGTCGTGTTCGTGGCCGGGGCGACGCCAGGCCCGGCCGGCAGCGTGGTCGCCGCCAACCTGGCCGTCACGCTCGCCCGGACCCACTCCGAGGTGGTGCTCGTCTGCGCCAACATGAACAGCACGGTCGCGCCGAAGCTGCTCGGGCTTGGCGAGGGCGAAGGGCTCGCCGAGCTGATCGCGGGCAACGCCACCGTGCGGGACGTGGTGCAGGGCCCGGCCGGCATGCCGGGGCTATGGGTGATCACCCCCGGCGCCGACCCATCGCTGGCGTTCTACCACCTGCAGCACGACACGGCCAGAGCGCTCACCAGCCAGCTGCGCCGGGACGCGCGGTACGTCATCATCGAGGCGCAGGCCGCCGACGACGGTGCCGACACGTTCGCCCTTGGCGAGTTCGCCGATGCTGCGCTGGTGACGATCGAGGTGGACCGCAGCACCAAGAGCGATGCCACTGACTGCGTCCGCCGGCTCCGCCAGCTCAGGACGCCGGTGCTCGGCGCCGCGATCCTGCCCGCGCTGGGCAGGCGAATCACCGTCCGCCCACCGCGCCAGGGGCCGCCGCGGCCCGGCTCCGGCCCGGACGTGCGTACGGACAGCCCGCCGGGCGAGCGCGGAGGGCAGGACGAGTTCAGCCCCACTTCCGGCATGTCCGCGAACGTGTCGGACAGGAGAGGCCGGTCGGCACGTAGCAAGGACGGGCGTGGCGGCCGGGCAGACAGCCTTCCAGGAACCTGACCCATGGCAGGCCGGCAGCCAGCGCGTCCGCCGCGCTGGGCCACAGGCGGGCTCGCAGCCGCGGCGGGGCTAGCAGTGGCGGCCTGCGCCGCGCCCGCCCCCAATCTCGGGGGCGGCTCGGCACCGGCGCCCGGCCCGACTGCGAGCGCCGGGGCCCACACCATCTCGGTGAGGCCCGCGGCGCCGCTGACGGACCTGGCCGCCGCCAGCGCCGCCGATGCGCAGCGGCGGGCGGTCGCACTAGTTCTGTCCGGGCCGGATCCGCGCGGGCTCACCTCGGCCGACGTCGTCTACCAGGAGTTCGCGACACCAGTGCGCTACATCGCGGTATTCCAGTCCAAGGAGGCAACGGGGGTGGGCCCGCTGACCAGCACGCAGCCGACCGACGGCCAGGCATTGTCGGTGCTGCGCGTGCTGTTCGGCTACGACGGCGGCACCCCCGTCTTCACCAAGGAACTGAGCCACACCCAGGTCATCAACCTCGGGATGACGACCCACCGGTCGCTGTATTCGACCGCGGGGCCGGGGGTATCGGCCTCCACAAGGACGGTCCAGCGGGCGGTCCGCGGCACCGGGGCACCCCCGCAGATCTTCTACTTCCGCGGCGAGGGCCCGCAGAGCAGCGCGCTGGCCACCACGCACCTGTCCCGGTCCGCTGCCGCGAAGGTGACCATTCCCGGCTACGGCACCGAGTCGTGGGCCTATGACTCCAAGACCGGCCTGTGGGCGCTGACAGGGGGCGGGCCGAAGGTCCAGGCGGCCAATGTGGTCGTGCAGATGGTCCCTTATAAGCAGACGGTGGTGAGCCACCGCGCCGGGACCACGGTGCCGAGCGCCCGGCTGATCGGCAAGGGCACCGTCGAGGTGCTCTCCGGCAGTGCGGGCGGCAGCGGCAGGGCCGCACCAGGCACCTGGTCCAAACCGCACCTGAACCAGCTCACCAACTACATCGACGACAACGGTTACCCGATGGCTTTCCAGCCCGGCTCTACCTGGGTCATATTCGCGCCAAAGGGCACCAAGGTCAGCACATCGGGGGGACAGTGATGAGGCAGGCTGGAGCGTGCGCGGCGCCCAGGTGCCACGCAGAGGCAACGAGGAGCCGATCGTGACGACCGCCCCTGAGCGAGCCCGCCAGAACGGCCTGAGCGGCTTCAACGGCGCGCCTGCGGCCGAGCCGCAGGTCCCCGGCAGTACCGTCCGGGCCAAGCGGCCCACCTGGTTCGCGCGCGACCCCGCCTGGCCCATCGTGGCCCTGCTGGTCGGCTGGCCGCTGTGGTGGTGCCTGGGCGTCGGAGACTACCTCCCGATCCTCCTTGCCTTCCCGATGGTTCGCCGGATGTGGCACTGGCGGGTGAACAGGGAGCGGACCATCAAGCTCCCGCCCGGGTTCACGATCTGGTCGCTGTTCCTCATCGTGACCCTCTTCTCCGTCGTGACGATCTCGCTGACTGCGCCCGACTCGGTGGCGAGCCCCACCGGCAGCCGCATCATCTCATGGGCACTGCGCACCGGCGTCTACTTCGCGGTGGCCGTGCTGCTCGTCTACGCGGGGAACCTGACCGAGGAGGAACTGCCGCGGCGCCGCCTCGCCTGGCTGCTCGGCCTGGTCGGGATCTACACCGCGATCGGCGGGATTCTCGGTGTGCTCGACCCGCACTTCCAGTTCACCTCGCCAACGGCTTACGTGCTGCCGCACAGCCTGCAGAACAACAACGGGCAGCTCGCGATGATGCTGCACCCGGGGTTCTCGCAGGTGCAGAACATCCTCGGCTACGCGGTGGGCCGGCCAAGGGCACCGTTCGACTACACCAACATGTGGGGCAACGTCCTGGCCATCACGCTGCCCTGGCTGATCGTGGCCTGGTGGTCCTATGGCAACCGCAGGGAGCGCCGGAACCTGCTGATCGTCATGGCGGTCGCGCTGGTGCCGGTCGTCTACTCGCTGGACCGCGGCCTGTGGGTCGGCCTTGGGATCTCCATTCTGTATGTGGCCGTCCGGTTCGCCCTGCGGGGCAAGCTGGCCATGCTGGCCGGCCTGTTCGGGGTGCTCGCGCTGGTGGCGGTCGTGGTGGTCGCCTCCCCGTTGCAAAGCCTCATCAGCCAGCGGCTGCACCACGGCAAGAGCAACGCCGTCCGCTCGTCGCTGTCCGGGCTCGCCGTAGACGTCGCGGCGTCCTCACCGGTCATCGGCTACGGGGACACCAGGCACGAGCTGGGCAGCACCAACTCGATCGCGGTCGGTAAGACGGCCAAGTGCCACAGTTGCGGCTCTCGTGACATCGGCGGCAACGGCCAGCTCTGGATGCTGCTCATCACCACCGGCTTCCTGGGCGCGGCGCTATATTGCAGCTTCTTCATCTACGGGATCTGGCGGTACTGGCGAGATCCGACGCCCTATGGGCTGGTGGGTGTGCTCGTCCTGATATTGGGCTTCCCCTTCATGGTCGTCTACATTGCGGTGGGGCCGCCCCTTGTCTTCACCATGCTTGCTTATGCCCTCCTCTGGAAGAATGACCGGGTACTGAAGAAGGAAGCCGAGGAGGCAGCCGCCGAGCGCACGGCCCAGCTTCGTGCCCAGATAGGTGCACATGCCGTGGCCGCGAGGGCGCAGGCATGATCGGGTCACCGGGGGTGGCAAGCTCTGGCGCGGATGAGAGGTAGCTCCAGCGAGGCATGGCCGGAACCGCGGCCCTATGCCGGCGCTCCGCGTACCCCCACACAGCGCGGCAGGCCAGCCAATGCCCCGGCCCGGGCACCGAACGGCAGGTTCGCACCGGCCAGGCCCGCACCGGCCAGGCCCGTACCGGCAGGGCCCGGACCGGCAGGGCCCGGACCAGCAGGGCCCGGACCAGCAGGGCAGCCGCCGGCGCGCCCGGCGGGCAAGGGCAGCGGCGGGCAACCGCAACTGGCCGAGGTCGCCCGCGGTGGCACCCTCAACCTGATCGGCGCGGGCGTTTCCGCGGCTACCACGGTGGGCGTCACGGTCTTCGTGACCCGGACGTTCAGTCTGCCGGTAGCCGGTGCCTTCTTCACCGCCATCTCCGCGTTCCTCATCGTCGAGGCGGTGGCGAGCCTGGGGGCCAATGTCGGCCTCGTCTACTTCATCGCCAGGCTCCGCTCGCTCGGTGAGGAGAAGCGGATCCCGACGATCCTCCGCGCGGCCGTCATCCCGGTGATCGTAGCCTCGCTCCTCCTCACAGTGATCATGATAGGCCTCGCGGAGCCGCTGGCGAAGGTGCTGCTCAGCGGGGGCCTCGCCAAGGGAGGGGCGGTGAGCCAGGCCGCGCTGGTGCAGGCGCTGCGGGCGCTGGCCCTCACCCTGCCGTTCGCCGCGCTGCTCGACACCTACCTGGGCGTGAGCCGTGGCTACCGGGACATGCGGCCCACGGTCGTGATCGACAAGATCGGCCGTTCGGCTGCCCAGGTCGTCGGCATCTTCGTCGCGGTGGCCGCCGGGAGCGCCGCGCTCCTCGCACCATTGTGGGCGCTGCCCTATGTGCCCGCCGCGGCCATCGCCTGGCTCTGGGCACGCCGGATCAGGCAGCGGCCCTCCAAGGGCCCGCGTGGGATGCCGGACGTCCCGCCTGAGCTCGCCGCGCTGCTGGCCATTTCCACCCCGGTGCCGAAGATCAGGGGCGCACTCCAGCGCGGAAGCCGGACGGCGGCGCGCCGGCTGGCGAACGCCAACCCCCGCGGATTCTGGCAGTTCACCACGCCGCGCGGCATCGCCAGCCTGGCATCCATCACGCTGCAGCGGATCGACATCGTGCTCGTCGCGATCTTGATGGGACCGGGCTGGGCGGCCGTGTACACGGCGGCGACCCGGTTCCTCGTCGCCGGCCAGCTCGGCAACATGGCGATCAGCATGGCGGCGCAGCCACGGTTCACCGAGCTTTTCGCCCTCGGTGACCGGCGCAGCGCGAACGTCATCTACCAGGTGACCACCGCCTGGCTGGTGCTGCTCACCTGGCCGCTGTACCTGCTGGCCATCGTCTACGGGCCGATAGTGCTCAGCGTGTTCGGCCACTCCTACAAGGCCGGCGCCGATGTGATGCTCATCCTCGGCCTGACCATGCTGCTCGCCACCGCCTGCGGCCAGGTCGACATGGTCCTGATCACCACGGGCCGCAGTAGCTGGAGCCTGGTCAACGGGCTGCTGGCCGTGGGTGTGAACGTGATCCTGGACCTGGTGCTCATCCCCCGGTACCACCTCACCGGTGCCGCGATCGGCTGGGCCGTCGCCATCATCGTCACCAACCTGATGCCCATGGCCCAGCTCGCCTCGTCTATCCGCCTGCAGCCCTTCGGGCGCGGCACGATCCTGGCCGGCGGGCTGTCTGTGGTGAGCTTCTGCGCCATCCCGCTCGCGATTCGGTCGGTCCTCGGTGGCGGCCTGGCGGGCCTGGCCGTTGGCGTGGCCGCCGGGTGTGTGGTGCAGGCGATCGGGCTCTGGCGGCTCAGTGACGTCCTGCAGTTGTCGGCCATGCCGGGCATCTCGTCCATTCAGCGGCGACTACGGCGTGCAAGTAAAC
>DASXKD010000453.1:0-4576 GCA_036497045.1 Streptosporangiaceae bacterium
CGGGCAGCCCACCCAGGTGCTCCTGCACCTGACCCTGGCCCAACTGCGGGGCACCCCCGGTGGTTCGGCGGCCGAGGACGCCTGGGCAGCCGCCCGCGCCTCCCAGCCGGGCTGGCTCACCGGCCCCGACGCCGACGCCGCCCTCTGCGACGCCACCGTGGTCCCGGTGGTGACCGGGCACGTCGACTGGGCCGCCCTGGACCAACTGACGGATGCGTTCCTGCTCATCCACGGCATGGGCGGCCACATCGGTTCCGGGCCCGGCCAGCCCGCCAGGCCCGGCCACCACACCGGCACAGGCGGCACCGGTCACTGCTGCGGCCATGGCCCCCGCCAGCCCGCGAGTGCCGGCCAGCCCGCCAGGCCCGGTCACCACACCGGCGCAGGCGGCACTGGTCACTGCTGCGGCCATGGCCCCGGCGAGCCCGCCGGCCCGGGCGGCGGGCCGCTCAGCCCGGCCACCCGGGACCGGCTGCGCCGAACGCTGCTCGGTCTGGCCGCCGACGCCCTCTCCGGCCCGGACGGCCTGGCCGCCCGGCTGCGTGCCACTCTGGACGGCAAGCCGCTGACCACCGCCAGCCTGCCACTGGACATCGGCGCCGCCACCGACACCATCCCGGCGCACCTGCGCCGCGCCGTCACCACCCGCCATGCGTCCTGTGCCTTCCCTGGCTGCGACCAGCCCACCACAGTCTGCGACATCCACCACCTGATCCCCCGGGCCCGCGGCGGCCCGACCACCCTGCCCAACCTGGTGCCCGTGTGCACCTTCCATCATTTGACCGCCATCCACCGGTGGGGCTGGACCCTCACCCTGCACAACGACGGCACCACCACCGCCACCAGCCCCGACCACACCCGCACCCTGCACAGCCACAGCCCACCCGGCCACAGCCCACCCGGACACGACCCACCCAGCCAGGCCGCGTAGGCGACGACATCCGGCTTGCCGACGGCAGGCTAGCCTGCTGGAGATGACCTCGGGCGACGAACGCGACCTGGTGCGGCGGGGCTATGACGCCCTGTCGTATCACTACCGCAGCGACGACGCCGGCGACGGCAGGTACGCACCCTGGCTGGCGGCGCTCCGGGCGCGCCTTCCCGCCGGAGGTTCCGTGCTCGACCTGGGCTGTGGCTGCGGGGTGCCGGTCGGCAGGTCGCTGGCCGCAGCCGGGTACCAGGTGACCGGCGTGGACATCAGCGAGGTCCAGATCGAGCGGGCGCGGCACCTGGTCCCGGACGGCACCTTCATCCGGGCGGACGCCACCGAGATCAGCTTCCCGGCGGCGTCGTTCGACGCCGTGATCAGCCTCTATGCCCTCGTCCACATGCCGCTTGACGCCCAGCCGGGACTGCTGCGGCGCGCGGCGGGCTGGCTGTGCCCCGGAGGGTGGCTGCTCACGGTGACCGGCCAGCGTGCGTGGACTGGTACCGAGGACAACTGGCTCGGCGGGCCGGCCACGATGTGGTGGAGCCACGCCGATGCGGCCACCTACCGTGCCTGGCTCGGGGACGCGGGCCTGGAGGTCACCGAGCAGGACTTCACCCCCGAGGGCGACGGCGGGCACGCGCTGTTCTGGGCGCGCCGCCCGCGGCAGGCAGGCCCGCCGCCTCAGGCGCTGGAGTAGGCGCGCTCCGGTGTCACCAGCACGGCGGTGCGCCGCTCGCGCGCCATCACCGTGTCGTAGGCGTCCCAGTCGTCGTGGGTCCCGCCAGCGGCGGTGAACACCGCCCGCAACAGCAGCCGCAGGCCCTCGGCGTCCACGCCCGGCAGGGGATCGTCGGGACCGCAGAGCTGCACCGGGCCCTCGGCGGCCGCCCACTGCCACCCGCCACGCAACACCACAGTGACGCGCGGCGTGGCGCGCAGGTAGCCCAGCCTGCGGGCGTCGCCCCGGCTGACGAAGGCGACGACCTGGTCCCCGGTGACCGGGTGGCGGAGCACTCCGGCGTTCACCACCGAGGAGCTAATGGTCGAGTCCGGGCGCAGCACGGACACCACGGCCAGGCCATGGTCGGCCGGCACGAGCGCGGCGAAGTCTGCCAGGTCGGTCATGTCGGGAGCGTACCGTGCGTCGCATCGGCGCCTGGCAGGTCCTCGACCGAGGAGAAGGTCACTACGCCGTGGCCCAGCGCGTCGACGGCCTTGAGCGCGGTGGAACGCAGCGGCGTGTCCCGGCCCGCCGCGACCGCCACCTGCCCGAGCAGGTCCATGAGCTGCTTGACCGCCCGGACGAAGTCGCCCGGGGTCAGCTCTGGCCCGAGCACATACTCCAGCGGCTTGCCACAGGCCCAGGCGTGCGCCGCCCAGGCGAACCCCGGGTCAGGCTCGCGCAGGAACGACAGCCGGTTCTCGGTCTCGATCTCGTCGAGTTCCCGCCACACCGTCACCGTGGCATCGAGCACCTCGCGGACCGGCCCGCCGGGCAGCCGCACCGGCGTGGCCGCATCGGCCGTTCGGGACTCGAACGTGAGCACCGACACGCAGGCCGCGAGCTCCGCCGGGCTCAGCCCGTCCCACAGGCCGCGCCGCAGGCACTCCGCCGCGAGCAGGTCCAGTTCGGTGTACAGGCAGGCGAGCCGCCTGCCTGCGTCGGTCACCCGGTCGCCGTCGGTGTAGCCGAGGCGGGCCAGCACGGCACAGACCCGCTGGAAGGTGCGGGCGATGACGTGGGACCGGCCGGCCACCGTGGTTTCCAGCCGCTGCACCTCGCGTTCCAGCCGGGCCCGGCGCTCGGCGTGGCGGGCATGCTCGTCCCGGTCGGGACAGTCGTGGCAGGGGTGGGCGCGGACCCGGCGGCGCAGTGCGGCGATCTCCTCCTGGGCCACCGACTCGGCCTGCGGCCTGCGGCGCGGCGGTTCCTTGTCCCGGCCGGCCAGCCTGGTCAGCACGCTGGCGGCCAGGTCCCTGCGGTGCTTGGGTGACCGGGCGCTGAACCAGTTCGGGATCCGGATCCGGTCGATGGGCTGCACCGGGACCGGAAAGTCGGCCGCGGAAAGCCGCCTGACCTGGCGGCCGGCGGTCAGCACCAGTGGCACCGGCAGACTGTCGGCGCGGCGGCCGGGAGCGGGCACCCCCGGATCGAGCACCACCGCCATGCCCGCGCGGCGGCCGCCCGGCACCTTGATGATGTCGCCGCGGCGCAACTGGCTGAGCGAGGCGATCGCCTCGGCACGATGGGCCGCGGAGCGCTGCCTGGCAGCGTCCCCTTCCAGCTCGGACAGGTTCCGGCGGAGCCGGAAGTACTCGGCGAAGTCGCCACGGTCGCAGGTCACCGTCAGCTGTTCCAGTTCCTGCCGGCCGCGCTGCGCCGAGCGGGCCACGTCCGCGACCGCCCGGTCGGCCTGGAACTGGGCGAACGACGACTCCAGGATCGCCGCCGCCCGCGCAAGCCCGGCCTGCCCGACCAGGTTCACCGCCATGTTGTAGGAGGGCCGGAAACTGGAGTTGAGCGGGTAGGTGCGGGTCCCGGCCAGGCCGGCCAGCGCCGCCGGTTCCAGGCCCGGCTGCCACAGCACCACGGCGTGCCCCTCCACGTCGATGCCGCGGCGCCCGGCCCGTCCGGTGAGCTGGGTGTACTCCCCCGGCGTCAGCGCCGCATGCGCCTCGCCGTTCCACTTGTCCAGCCGCTCGATGACCACGGTCCTGGCCGGCATGTTGATGCCGAGGGCGAGCGTCTCGGTGGCGTACACGACCCGCACCAGGCCCGCCTCGAACAGTTCCTCCACCACTTCCTTGAAGGTGGGCAGCAGCCCCGCGTGGTGGGCGGCGATGCCGCGCTGCAGGCCGGCCAGCCATTCCGCGTACCCGAGCACCGCCAGGTCCGGCTCTGGCAGGTCCGCGGTGCGGCGCCGCGCCACCTCGGTGATGATTTCCGCCTCTTCCGGCGTGGTCAGCCGCAGCCCGGCGTCCAGGCACTGGCGCACCGCGGCGTCGCAGGCGGCCCTGGAGAAGATGAACGTGATGGCCGGCAGCAGCCCTGCCGCGTCCAGTCGCTCGATGACCAGCGGCCGGCTCGGCGGCCTGGGCCGGGACGGCCTGCGGCCACCCCGCACCGGGCGGCCGGGAGAGCGGCGCTGTGTCTGCTCCTCCCGCCGTGACAGCCGCAGCAGGTCCGGGTTGACCTGCGGTGAATCCCCACCGCGGCCATTCGGGGAGACGAACAGGTCGTAGAGGTGGCCGTCGGCCAGGACATGTTGCCACAGGGGCACCGGCCGGTGCTCGTCGACGATCACCGTGGTGCCGCCGCGGACCTGGGTCAGCCACTCACCGAACTCCTCGGCGTTGCTCACCGTGGCCGACAGCGCGGCGACCCGGACCGACTCCGGCAGGTGGATGATGACCTCTTCCCACACCGCGCCGCGGAACCGGTCGGCCAGGTAGTGCACCTCGTCGAGCACCACGTACCCCAGCCCGTCCAGGGTCGCCGAGCCGCCGTAGAGCATGTTGCGCAGCACCTCGGTGGTCATCACCACCACCGGGGCGTCGCCGTTGATCGCGTTGTCGCCGGTGAGCAACCCGACTTTCGCCGCCCCGTGGGCTCGGACCAGGTCGTTGAACTTCTGGTTCGACAGT
>DASXKD010000454.1:0-4457 GCA_036497045.1 Streptosporangiaceae bacterium
GCGGCGAAGGTGGCCAGCGCGATCTCCTGGATGGAATGGCCCTTTTCCGGGTCGCCGCGCACTTGGAGCCGGCCGCCCAAGAACTCGATGTCGTTCTCGCTGGCTTCCAGCATGTGCGCAGTGACCCGCTTGGCCTTCGCGATCACCTTGTCGCAGGCGCCGACCAGGGCCATGCCGCCCACGGCCAGGGAACGCGACCCGTAGGTGTCCATGCCCTTGGGCGAGACCTGGGTGTCACCGTGCAGCACGCGGATGTCCTCGAACGGCACGCCGAGCTGGTCGGCCACGATCTGGCTCCACGCCGTCTCGTGCCCCTGGCCGTGCGAGCTGGACCCGGTGACCACCTCGACCTTGCCGGTGGGCAGCATCCGGATCGAGGCGTGCTCCCAGCCGCCCGCGCCGTAGGCCAGCGAGCCGAGCACCCGGGACGGGGCCAGCCCGCACATCTCGGTGTAGGTGGAGACCCCGAGGCCGAGCCGGACCGGGTCATCGTCGAGGTTCCGTTCGGTCTGCTCCTGCCGCAGCGCGTCGTAGCCGAACAGTTCCTTCGCCCTGGCCGTGGCGGCTTCGTAATTTCCCGAGTCGTAGGTGAGCGTGGCGATCGTCGTGTACGGGAACTCCTCGTGCTTGATCCAGTTCCGCTCCCGTACCTCCAGCGGGTCCATGCCCAGCTCGGCCGCGAGCTCGTCCATGATCCGCTCGATCGCGTAGGTGGCCTCGGGGCGCCCTGCACCCCGGTAGGCGTCGGTGGGCATCTTGGTGGTGAACACCCCGGTGCACTTGAACGAGTATGCGTCCATCTTGTAGATGGCCGGGTACATGAACGCGCCGAGCAGCGGGATGCCAGGGGTGACCAGCATCAGGTAGGCGCCCATGTCGGCGAGCAGGTCGACGTCCAGGCCGCGCAGCCGGCCGTCCCGGTCCGCGGCGATCCGGATCCGCTGCCACTGGTCCCGGCCGTGATGCACGGTCAGGTTGCCCTCGGTGCGGGACTCGGTCCACTTGACCGGCCGGCCGAGCTTGCGGGTGACCAGCATCGCGAGCACCTCTTCGGCGGTGACCTGCAGCTTGGAGCCGAACCCGCCGCCGACGTCCGGGGCGATCACCCGGATGTTCTGCTCGGCGATCCCAGTGACCAGGGCCAGCATGACCCGCAGGATGTGCGGGATCTGGGTGGCCGACCAGATCGTGAACTCCCCGCCCACGCACGTCGCCACGACCGCGCGCGGCTCCATCGCGGCGGGGATCAGCCGCTGCTGGCGGTAGGTGCGTTCGATCACCACGGGCGCGTCGCGGAAGGCCGCGTCCATGTCGCCCTGGACGAAGGGCCATACGAAGCTCTTGTTGCCTTCCGCGTGCACCTTCGGCGAGCCCTCGTCCAGTGCCGTCCGCATGTCGAGCACCGGGGGGAGTGGCTCGTAGCTGACGTCCACCACGGCCGCCGCGTCCGCCGCCGTGTACCGGTCCCTGGCCACCACGACCGCGACGGCCTCGCCGACGTAGCGGACCTCCTCGGTGGCCATCGGCGGGTGGGCCGGGATGACGATGTCCTCGGTGACCGGCCAGGCACACGGCAGGCTGCCCTGCTCCTCGGCGAAGTCGGCGCCGGAGAAGGCGGCGATCACGCCGGGCATGGCACGGGCCGCGGACACGTCCACCGAGGTGATCCGCGCGTGCGCCATCGGGCTGCGCGCAAACGCCATGTGCAGCATGCCGGGCAGCACGATGTTGTCGGTCCAGTTCGTCTGGCCGGTGACCAGCCGGGCGTCCTCCTTACGGGGACGGGCCCGGCCGAGTTCGGCCTGGGGTGCCTGGGTATCGGCGGTCATGAGCTGGCTCCCGACTCCGCCGCGCGCCGGACGGCGCGGACGATGTTCTCGTATCCGGTGCAGCGGCACAGGTTGCCCTCGAGCCCGTCCCGGATCTCCTGGTTGCTGGGGTGCGGGTTAGTGCGCAGCAGGTCGGCCGCGGCCATGATCATCCCCGGCGTGCAGTAGCCGCACTGGAGCGCGTGCTCGGCATGGAACGCCTGCTGCAGCGGGTGCCACTGCCCGTTCGACATGCCCTCGATCGTGGTGATTTCCGCCCCGTCGGCCTGAACAGCAAGGACAGCGCAGCTTTTGACCGACTCGCCGTTCATGTGGACCGTGCATGCGCCGCAATTGGACGTGTCGCATCCGACGGGCGTACCGGTCTTGCCGACGCGCTCCCTCAGGTAGTGGACCAACAGCAGGCGGGGTTCCACGTCGTCGGTATAGCTGACCCCGTCGACCGTGACGGTGATATTCGCCATGGACAACCTCTCCTCCTTCAGGCGCAGATGCGCCTGAGCCAAACCTAGGCCCGATCAAGGCGGCTGCACCAGACCCGTCCCGAGATGGCGGTGACCTGCCCCGATCCGGCCGGACGGGAGGACTCCCGCGCAGCCGGACGGGAGGCCCGCGCAGCCGGACGGGAGGACGCCCGCGCAGCCGGACGGGAGGACGCCCGCACAGCCGGACGGGAGGACGCCCGCGGTGCCGGCGGTAAGGCCGCAGCCTCAGCCGAAACGGCCGTTCACGTAGTCGGCGGTCCTCGGGTCGTTGGGGGAGCCGAACACCTGCTCCGTCGGGCCCGCCTCCACGATGTGTCCCGGCGTGTCCTCCGCCGCGAGGAAGAAGGCGCAGTTGCGGGACACGCGCTGCGCCTGTTGCATGTTGTGGGTCACGATCACGATCGTGACCTGGTTCTCCAGTTCGGCGATGGTCTCTTCGATCCGGTTGGTGGAGGTCGGGTCGAGTGCCGAACACGGTTCGTCCATGAGCAGGACGTCAGGGGAGACGGCCAGGGCGCGGGCGATGCACAGCCGCTGCTGCTGGCCGCCGGACAGCGCCCCGCCGGGCGTGCGGAGCCGGCGCTGGACCTCTCGCCAAAGCCCGGCTCGCCGCAGGCTGACCTCCACCACCGCGTCCTTGCTGGCCACCTTGATCCCGGCCAGCTTGAGCCCGCTGGCCACGTTGTCGTAGATGGACATGGCCGGGAACGGGTTGGGCTTCTGGAACACCATGCCGATCCGGCGCCGTACGTCGGTGGGGCGGGCGCCGGGGTCGTAGATGTCGCTGTCACCGAGCAGGATCTGGCCGGCCAGGCTGGCCCCGGCGACCATCTCGTGCATCCGGTTGAGTATGCGAAGGAATGTCGACTTGCCACACCCGGACGGGCCGATAAGGGCCGTCACGGTGCCCGGTTCCATCGTGAGGGAGACCCGCTCGAGCACCTTGTGCGTGCCGAACCATGCCGACACGTTGCGTGCATCGAGGCCGACCAGGCGCTTGGGCGCGAACAAGGGGTCACCGGGGCGGCCATATTCCAGCACGGCCGTATCGGCGGGCGCGGGGGGACCGAAGACTCCGCCGGGTTCCAGCGGCCCGGGGTGCTCCGGTGCCGATCGCGCCGGGACGGGCCCGGCTGGCGAGGTCTCACTCATGTATCCGCTCCATCTGCTTTTATGTGGCTGCTGTCAATACAGGTTCGGCAGCAGCGCCGCCAGGTTCTCGTACAGGTTCCATAGCACCGCCATGGCCAGCGGGACCGTCGCCAGGTAGGCCGCCCAGGCTGACCACCTGGATGCGGCGACCGTGCCGATGGCAGCAACCAGGGCCAGCGCGAGGCTCCACACCATCGTCATCGGGAGGGCGCTGCTGTCATGGGCCAGCGGCAGCTCCGTGGTGTAGACCGACGTCGCCACCCCGGGGCTCGGCCGGACGCTGGAGGCAAGGCGGGCATCGACCTGGTAGTAGTAGCT
This sequence comes from Streptosporangiaceae bacterium, assembly GCA_036497045.1. Lineage (GTDB taxonomy): Bacteria > Actinomycetota > Actinomycetes > Streptosporangiales > Streptosporangiaceae > DASXKD01. The sequence continues at coordinate 3,785 of DASXKD010000454.1, forward strand.
GGGGACGGTGGCGGAGGACGCGGTCAGCAGGAGCATGCGGTCCGGAGCCGGGTCCTTGATGATCACGTTGCTGGGGGCGGCCGCCGCCACGGCGTAGGTAGCCGTTCCCTGCCCGGTGATGGCCGTGATGATGTCACCGGGCCGCAGTTCGCCGAGGCGGCTGAACGGGGCGCCGAAGGTGGCACGGCGACCGTAGATCTGCACCACGCCCGGCTGGCCCGGCAGCGGGCTGTCGCGACGGTGCCCGGGTCCGACCATCAGGTTCTCCGAGGTTGTCCCCTGGACCACGACCATGTCACGGATTCCGATGCTGGGGATGTTGAGTATCGCCACCGGGCTGCCCGGAATGGTGGCCCCCCCGGCGCCGTCCAGGCCATTGGGTCCGTCCGGCCCCAACGGCGCCACCTGGTTCGCCAGTTCGAGCTGGAACTGCGTGTAAAGGATGGCCTGGGATCTGGCCTCCTGCACGTCGGACAGCCCATACAGGTACCCGACGAACCCGAGCACCACGACAGCGAGCAGCAGCATGGCTATCGCGCTGCCGCGAAGCCACGGCCGCCACTGGCCGGCGGGCGCCGGGCTCGCGGGCGCCGGGCTGCCGAGCGCCGGGCTCGCGAGCGCCGGCTGCTCCTGCGCGGGCGTGGCCGTCCCGGCGCTGGGCGGCGCCTCCGCG
>DASXKD010000455.1:0-9579 GCA_036497045.1 Streptosporangiaceae bacterium
AGCTGGCCGGGCTGGAACTGGCCCGCGCCCACCAGGTCCGGTGTCAGGGCCGAGGTGAGGATCGCCTGTTCCCGTGACACCTCCTCCTTCATGCCGGAGATGAGGCCCACGACACGGACGGTGTCGGCGAGCGCCGCGTCGTTGCCGCCGGTGGCGATTTCCTCTTCCAGCGCCAGCAACTGGTCGATCGTGGCGGCGTACTGCTGGATCACGGCTAAGGAGGGAATCTGGGTGCCGGTCGCGGCACTGCGCAGGGCGCCGATCCCGTTGATCGCGGTGATCGCCCCCTGGGCCTCCTGTCGTGCCACCGCGGGGTAAGAGCTGCCGATGTTGCCAGCCAGGCCCCGCACCGTCGCCGCGAGCCGGTCGGTGACGCGGTAGTCCTGGCCGAGCACGGCAAGCTCGGGCGCGGCCGCGGCGTGCGGCGCGCCACGGCCACCTGCGGCCGGGCCCATCGTGATGTACCTGATGGTGTCCTCGCGCTCGGCCTGCAGCGCCTGGGCCAGGCCGGTGATCTCACCGCCCAGCCTGGAGAACTGCTCCACCCGCTGGTAGGCGGCCGCACTGCGGATGGAGGCGGCCACCGCGACGCCGCCCAAGATCACCGCGGATAACGTCGGTAACACGACCAGGAGTAGGAGACGGGACCGCACCCGCCAGTTCTTCAGCCCGTTCTGTAACGACTTCCGCCCGGTGCGGCAGACCGGGCGCGGGCTGGCAGGGGAACTACCGTCATGGGGCGCCGTGCCGTGGCCCGCCGCGCCGTTGGAGAACTGGGCCCGGCTTGCGGGCGCCTCTAAGGATGCGGTGGGGACCTGCGCCGGTGACCGCAGCAGCGTGTCACGGACCGGACCGCCCGTTGTCTCTCGCCTGGACCGCACAGTGTTGCACCTCTCACCTGGGGAACGGCAGGCGTCCACCGAGCCGCTGTATGCCACGCGAAACCGAAACACCGACACTTCTCGGTCGGCCATTCTGCGCACGGCCGTCTCAGCAGAGTCTGGCGCTCACTCTAACGCTTGGCCGCGTCACCCACATCAACTGTTACCACTGTTATCTAAAGATACTTTCACCGTTAGAAGGTGCTACTGGTGCTAAATGGACACTTCAGGTATACGAGTCTTATCGACCGGGCACGCGGGCGCAGTTGAACGTCTAGCGTAAGCAGGAACGGAGCCCCCCGGCATTACTAGGTTCCTTAGGAAATGCCGGTATCTCCGTGGACCACAGGTATCGGACAACGGAGGAGCTTCCTTGGGTCTTGGTGACGCTAGACCCCGTACCGGGCGCGGCAGGATGCTGCGCCGGTCGGGCATGACCCTGGCTTCGGCCTGGCTGGTGTTATTCGCGACGGGCTGCCACGTCCCCATGACGGGCGCCTCGTCCGGCCAGGCGGCAGGCCAGGCACAGGGCGGCGGCCAGCAGATCACGGTGGCTGTCGTCCCCGGATTCGAGAACGCCCCGCTGCAGGTAGGCGTCAAGGACGGGCTGTTCGCCCAGCACGGGCTGAACGTGACGGTGCAGACGTACCAGACCCTCCAGCAGGCATACGGGGCACTGGCCAGCGGCCAGGCGGAGGTAGTCAGCGGTGACTACTCCGGGCTGCTCTACATGGAGGCCCACGCGTCCCGCACGCAGTTACGGTTGATCGCGGACGGCTACGACGCGACACCGGGCCTGATGGAAGTGCTCACGCTCCCCGGCTCATCGGTGCGGGTTCCCCAGGATTTACAGGGCAAGGTCGTCGCCACCCCCCCGCGCGAGCTTGCCCCCTTCTCCGCGGACGCCCCCTACAACATCGAGACGCTGGCGACCGAGTCGACCCTGCAGAGCGACGGTGTCAGCCCGTCCAGCGTGGTGTGGGACGCCATGCCCCCGAGCAGCATGATCAGCGCGCTGCGCGATCACACGGTGAGCGCGATCGTGGCTACCGAGCCCTACATCCTGCAGGCGGAAACCCAGCTCGGCGCTATCGAGCTGCTTGACGCGTGCAGCGGCGTGACCGCCGGCCTGCCACTGTCGGGATACTTCACCACGGCCAGCTACGCGCGCGGCAACACCGTCGCCTTGCAGGCCTTCCATGCAGCGCTCGACCAGGCCAAGGCCAGCACGGCCCAGCCGGGCATCGTCCAGTCGGTGCTGCGCACGCTGCCGGAGATGTCCTCGCGGGAGGCGTCTTTGGTCACGATCGGGCAGTACCCGACGTTCCTGAGTGTCGGGCAGGTCCAGCGCGTGGCCGACCTCATGTACGGCACGGGGATGATCAACACCACCCTGTCCGTGAAGAACATGCTGCTGCCCTAAGGTCAGCGGCAGGCACGGCAAAACGCCTGGCCCGGACGGCGATCCGCCGTCCGGGCCAGGCCTTTCTTCGCGTGCGGTGCAGCCCGGGGTGCTACCCGACGAACGCGAAGTGCTCGAAGTCGAAGTTGGACAGCGGCTGCCCGACCTTGCCGGCCGTGTACCCGGTGATCTTGTCGCTGTAAGCGTCAAGGACGTCGATGTACGCCGGGATGATGTAGCCGCCGTGGGTGAAGTCGAACTGCTGCATCTCCTTCAGGATCTCTCTGCGCACCGACGGGCTGGCCGTTGCGTTCGCCTGGTTGTAGAGGCTGGTGTACTGCGGGTCATTGGTGTGCGTCTCGTTGAACGGCGAGCCGAGGAGCATCGACTCCGCCACCTGCGAGAGGTATGGGTAGTAGTTGTAGTAGTCCTGCGCGAACGTCCACTTGAGGTAGTTGGGCCCGAAGAAGGTGCCGGGTGGGACGTTGTTGATGTTGATCGTGACGCCGGCCGCCTGGGCCTGGGCGGCCAGCACGGTCGCCATCGCCACCGTGCCAGTGGCCACCGCCGAGGTGGTGAGCTGCACGGTCAGGCCCTCCTGGCCCGCCTTCTTCAGCAGGAACTTGGCCCGCGGGATGTCGCCCTGGGCGGCGCGGACCATCGAGTGGTCGAAGTCGGGATCGTAGGGGGAGAATAGGTCGTTCGCGACCACCCCGTAGCTGTCGAGCGCCGAGTCGATCAACTGCGGGCGGTCGACGAGCAGGCGCATCGCCTGGCGGACGTTGACGTCGTTGAAGGGCGGCTGATCGACGCGCATGGTGAACGGGACGATCTCGCCCGAGTGCGACACGACCGTCTTGATGCCGCTGGTGGTGGCCAGCGACGCGACCTGTGGCCCGTCCAGCGCGCCGGCGCCGTGAATAACGCTCGTGGCCAGCGCATCCTGGAGGCTGGTGTTGTCGCTGAAGTCGATGATGGTCAGGGTGTCCACATACGGCAGGCCCGACTTCCAGTAGTGCGGGTTCCGCGTGAACACGCTGCGCTGGCCCGGCGTGAAGCTCTGGTACACGAACGGCCCGGTGCCCACCGGCTTCGCCGGGTTGAAGCCGACCGGCGCGATGTACAGGTTGTACCAGAACGCGGCGAGTTGCTCGGCGAAGCTGGCGAAGGGCTTGGTCATCCTCACCTGGACGGTGAGCTTGTCGACCGCCTTGGTGTTCTTGAGGTCGATCGGGCCGAGGCCGAACTTGCCGGTGAAGTCGTTGTTGTACACCCGCTGGAACGTGAAGATGACGTCGTCGGCGGTGAAGGTCTTGCCGTCGTGCCACGTCACGCCCGGCCGCAGCCGGATGATCCAGTTCGACAGCGACCCGTGCGGGGTGATCGACTCCGCCAGCACGTACTCGACCTGTGCCTGGCCGTCGAGCTGGGCAAGGGGCTGGTACAGGGACTGGAGGCGCGAGGTGTCCAGGTAGGTCAGGCTCTTGTGCGGGTCGAGGGTGTCCGAGCTCGAGCCGCCGGTGAGGCCGAGCTTGAGGTTGCCGCCGCGCCGTAAGGAGCGGCTGGCCTGGGTGGCCTGCTTCGGGGCGTCGGAGCTTGAGCCGCCGCCGCACGCGGCGAGTAAGCTCCCGGCACCCGCCACGGCGCCGGTGGCGGCAATTCCGCGAAGGAATTGGCGCCGTCCCAATCCCTCTGCCCGCCGCGGCGTAATGTCCTGATCTGATCGATCCACGGGGCTTACCTCCACGATCTTCTGCCTATTGGTGCGAGCTGGCTTGCATTGGCAAGATCACATTTACGAAGCCGCGCGGTGCGCGGCATTAATGCCGGGTCAGACGGCGACAAGGAGCACCTTCCCGACATGCTGGCGGCGCTCCAGGAAACGGTGCGCTGCTGCGGCATCGCTTACCGGGAACGTGGCGGCGATGGGTACCTTGACCGCGCCGCGCCGGATGAGTTCCAGCGAGGCCGCGAGGTCGCCGGGCGGCGCCAGCCGGAACCCGACGATCCGCCAGCCGTGACGGAACAGCGGGATCAGGTCGAGCGGCACCACCTCGCCGGCATGCGCGCCGCAGGTGACCAGCGTGCCTTCCTCACGTAACACCGACAGGTGGGCGCCGAAAAGGTCACCGCCGACGGTGTCGAGTACCACGTCGAAGCGCTGGCCGCCGGTAGCGTGCAGCAGATCCGTGGCGATGTCACCGCCGCCCCGGACCACGACCGTGTCCGCGCCGAGCGCGGCCACCCGCCCGGCCTTGGCGGATGAGCCGGCCGTGGCGATCACCGTCGCCCCGGCCAGCTTCGCGCACTGGACAAGCGCGCCGGCCACCCCGCCGGAGGCCGACGGGACGAGGACCAGGTCGCCGGGCCGCACCAGCGCCAGCCGGTTCACCATGTGCCACGCGGTGCTGACGACACACTGCCCCGCGGCCATGACGAGCGGATCGTCGCCGGTATCGAGGGGCACCACGACCCTGGCCGGCACGCGGACAAGCTCGCCGTAGCCGCCCCACCGGGTGGTGCCGAAGATCTCGAAGTTCGCGCAGAGGTCCGGCCGCCACATGGCGCACTGCGGGCAGCTGCCGCAGTTGAACTGCTGGAGGGCCGTGACGAGGTCGCCGGTGCGGATGTGCTCCGCCTGGCTGCCCACCTCGACCACCGTTCCGGTGAACTCCGCGCCGAGCACCATGGGCAGTTCGAACGGCCACCGCGACGTCCCGGCCCGGGAGTCTAAGTCCGAGTGGTTGACGCCGCAGGCCTGCACCCGGATCAGCACGTCCGCCAAGCCGACGGCGGGATCGGGGATGTCCGCGTAGTGCATCGCCTCCGCAAGCCCGTATTCGCAGAACACCGCAGCTTTCACCGGCCGGTTACCGCCGCATCCGAGTGGGACCGGGCACCCGCATCCAGGAGCCCCGCCGAAGGCGCACAACGGGATGGACGCCCAGGTAACCGGGTAAGGGGAGAGCCGAATAAGGATGCGGCGATGCGGCCATCGTAGGCCGCACTTGTCACGGAATAGGCGCGGTAATCGCGGTCCACGTCGGCCCCAAACTCCACTGAGGTAACACAAGAAACAGGCGCTACCTGGCGGTTCGAAGACAAACAACAGCTACCTCGGCCAGGGCCACAAGTGCTTGCCCGGCGTTGGAAGCGGATGCATTGAGGAGACTAGCGCCGACCCCGCCCGGATATGGGCCGTTTCGGCAAATGCCTGCCTCACCGCGCCCGGCCGTGCCCCGGCCTGGGACCTGTGAGCCGGGGCGGTAAACGTCGACGTACATCGGTTCGCCCGGCGCGACCTCCACGGCCACATCGCGGTCGATCAGCATCCCGGGCAGCTTCTCGGTGCGCGGCCGTGGTGGCCGGCTTGCCCGTGACTCGGGTGTGCTGTACGGCGGCCGGAACAGGTAGTCGGTCACCGCATCATCATCCCGTGGCGGGCGTCGTAACGTGGGCGTGGTGACCACTGACAGCAGCCAGGCGGCGCAGCCGGGACCGCCGGACGATGCGCTACCGGCGATCCCGGTCTCGGCCGGGGCGCTCATCTTCGACCGGGCAGGCAGGCTGCTCATCCTGAAGCCGACCTACAAGTCCGGCTGGACGATCCCCGGCGGTGTCATGGAGGCAGACGGCGAGACCCCCTGGGAGGCGTGCCGCCGGGAGGTGCGCGAGGAATGCGGCATCGAGGTGCACCACGGCCGGCTGGCCTGCATGGACTTCAGGCGGCCCGGCCCGGACAGGCCGGGCGGCGTCCGCTTCCTGTTCGACTGCGGCGCCGTCGGCGACGAGCACCTCGCCGCCATCGTGGTCCAGCCCGAGGAGGTCTCCGAGTTCCGGCTCGCCGCGCTGCCGGATGCGCTCCGACTGCTCCGGGGCCCGATCCGGCGGAGAGTCAGGGCCGCGTCGGCCCACCGGGCGCTGGTCTACCTGGAAGACGGGCGCCCGGTCCCCGGCGTGAGCCGCCGGCGGGCGGGCTGAAGTCCTCGACATGGGAGTAGTCAGCAGGCTAGCGCGGCCGCCGCGCCGTACCGAAGACCACGTCCGTGCGCAGGGTCGTGATAGCGGCCGAGTTTAGTTCCTGTCGCACCCGCTCCCGCACCTGGTCCCGCTGTTCCTGGCTGAGGGCATCCACGGTGGCCCGGTAGCCGGACCCGAGGACGATGTCCCAGAACTGCCCCGGGCCGGCTAGCTGCTGCTGGCCGGGAACGGCCGTGGCGGCCGGGCCGCCCGCTCCCGCCCGCCGGAGCAGTCCGGCGAGGGCATCGGGCGTGGTGATCTCGTCCCACGGGTTGTATGCCTTGTACAGCGAGGGCGCCACGGCGCCGATGGCCGCCCAGAAATGCCCGTTCGCGGGCTCGAACAGGCCCGGCCCCCAGGTGGTTACCGCCAGCGTGCCGCCGGGCCGGACCAGGCGCCACATCTCCGCGGCGAACGCCGTCATATCCCGCGCGAAGAACACGCCGAAGACGCACACCACGGCGTCGAAACTGCCGTCCGGTAACCCGGTGCCCGTCGCGTCGCCGTGCTGGAATTCGATGTTGGCCAGGCCCTGAGCGGCGGCTCGGTCCCTGGCCATGGCTAGCAGCGGGGCTGCCACGTCGATGCCGAGCACGTGCCCAGCCGTGCCGACGGCCCTGGCCGCGGGCAGCGCCGACGCCCCGGCGCCGCAGCACAGGTCGAGCACCCGGTCACCGGGAGCCAGTCGCAGCCGCGACACCGTCGCCGCGCCGAACCGGTCCCAGAAGCTCAAGGCCGGCCGGTCGTAGTGGTCCGCCGCGGCCCCGTACGTCACCGCGGCACGCCGCGCATGCTCATCACCGGGCGCCCGCCCGGGGATGGGTCCGGTCACGGGGAGAGGCCGTCGCCGGCGGCGCGGTGCCGGTAGACGAAGTACGCCCGGCCGGATTCGTCGTTCACCGGGCGGCCCTCGGTGTTGGTCGCCTCCAGTAGTTCGAAGCGGAGCGTAAGCGCCTCGTGGATCCTGGCGAGCGGGACGCCGAGTTCGCCGATCCGCTCGTGGTGCAGCCGGAACTGGTCGCCCTCGACCCGTTCGAAGATGCGCACATCCCAGGGGAACACGCCGCCCTCGCCCGTCGTCACGTCCATGATCAGCGTGTGCGGGCCGAAGTCCTCGACATAGGCGGGGGCGGCCGCCAGCCGGCGCAGCCTGCCGACCGTGTTGACGTCGAAGATGAACAGGCCGCCCTCGGCCAGGTGCGCGTCCACCTGGCCGAACATCGCCAGCCAGGCGTCGAACGAGGGCAGGTGGTTGAGCGTGTCGAAGACGCAGATCACCACGTCGAACGTGGTGCCGAGGGAGAACCCGGTGATGTCCGCCTGCACCAGGCGGACCCCGGTGAGGTTGGCTTTGGCGGCGGCGAGCATCTCCGGCGACAGGTCAATGCCGGTGACCTGCAGGCCGTCGGCCAAGCCGGCCAGCACGGCGCCGGTGCCGCAGCCCAGTTCCAGCAGCGAGGCCGCGTCCGGCAGGTAGCTCCGTACGTAGCCGCGGACACGCTCGATCACGGGATTGCGGTCGCCCATGATCTGGTCGTAGAACTTGGCGAAGTGCGCGTAGGCCGGCACGTCGCCATCATTCCCGATGGCTGTGCTGGCCCGGGGGGACGCCCCCCCGGAACCCCCCGCTGGGTCAGTGGCTGCCCCGTGCCGTGACGAAGTCGATCAGTTCCTCGACCCGGCCGAGGAACTCCGGTTCGAGGTCGGCGAAGCTGGTCACCGCGCGCAGGATGCGCTGCCATGCCCCGGCGGTGTCCGGTGGCCAGCCGAGGGCCGCCACTACGCCTTCCTTCCAGGGCGTGCCCCGGGGGATCCGCGGCCAGCCGCCGATGCCGAGCGCCGATGGCTTGACCGCCGCCCAGACGTCGATGTAGGGATGGCCGACGACGAGCACGTCCGGGGATTGCACGGCGGCGGCGAGCCTGCTCTCCTTCGACCCGTCCACCAGGTGGTCCACCAGGACGCCGAGCCTGCGCCCCGGGCCGGGGCCGAACTGGCCGACGATCGCGGGCAGGTCGTCGATGCCGCCGAGATACTCCACGACCACGCCGACGTCGCGCAGGTCGTCCCCCCAGATCTTCTCGACCAGTTCGGCGTCGTGGCGGCCCTCGACGTAGATACGGCTCGCCCGGGCGACCTTGGCCCGGCTGGGCGGGGCGGCCACGGACCCTGAGGCGGTACGCCCGCTGGGCCCGCCGTCCGGAAGGGCAGGCGCGGCGGCCACGGGCCTGACCAGCGTGACCGGCTCACCTTCCAGCAGGAAGGCGGCCGGGCCGAGCGGGAACACCCGCCGGTTGCCGTACCGGTCCTCCAGCGTGACCGCGTCCTTCTCGTACAGCACCACGGCCCCGCAGAACCGGCCGGTGGCATCCTCCACGACCAGCCCGGGCTCCGCCGGTACCCGCCGTAGCTCCCGGCGCTGGCGCTGATTTCCCGCTGCGAGCACGTCCGGGCCGTACCGCCTGCTCCGCACTGGGGCCCTCCTCCACAACCGGCACCCCGGAAAGTACCGCACCCCTGCCCTTGGCAGGGCGGTGCCACTCCGCACCGTGGACAAGTTCGCCCCGTGGCGGCGTATCGCAGCGAAAGACGCGGGCCGCGGAGAAGGGAGCCTATTTGCCCGCGGGCGCGGGTGGTCTACGCTTCGCTCGATGGTGACCTTGCCAGGCGCGACGTGCACCGGCCAGGACGTGGCGCAGCGGCTGACCAGCGACGGCTACGTGGTCGTCTCCGGGCTGATGAGCGACGGAGACGTCGCGGCTGCCCGCGCCGACCTGGGCCGGATCCTGGCGGCGACCCCGACGGGCCGCAACGAGTTCGAGGGCTTCGACACCCAGCGGGTCTACGCGCTGTTCGCCAAGACCCGGGCGTTCGACCGGCTCGCCGTGCACCCACTGCTGCTCGGCGTGCTTGACCAGGTGCTTGGGCACTATCAGCTCAGCGCCCCGGTGGGCATCCGTATCGGGCCGGGGGAGAGCGCCCAGATGCTGCACAGGGACGACGCGATCTACCCGCTCCCGCAGCCGCACCCGCCGGTCGTGGTCAACACCATGTGGCCGCTGGATGAGTTCACCGAGGAGAACGGTGCCACCAGGTACGTCCCGGGCAGCCATCAATGGCAGCCAGGGCGCCAGCCCAGCCCCGGCGATCCGGTTCTGGCCGCCACCATGTCGCCCGGCTCGGCCATGTTCTACCTCGGCAGCCTCTGGCACGGCGGCGGGGCCAACCGGACCAGCAGGCCGCGCCTCGGGGTGATCCTGGAGTACGTGGTCTCCT
>DASXKD010000456.1:0-2164 GCA_036497045.1 Streptosporangiaceae bacterium
CCCGTTGCTGCAGGGCCGTGGTGGCCCCGTCGCAGTAGAACTTGCACTCACGGGCCTGGAGCAGCATCGCGTCCACGTGGGCGATCCGCTCGTGCGCCAGCAGCCCCGAACTCCACTGCTTCAGCAGTTCGACCTTGTCGGCCAGGCTCGCCTCGAACGGGTCTTTCTCATACGCCGACACCCAGACCACATCGCCGTGCCCGGGCTCGTCAGCCAGGTCGATCCGTTCCGAATTGATGGCGGCCGCAACCCGCGCGACCTGCACCGCTTCGGCGGCCGCGAGGGCCGCCGCGTCGGGCGTCATGTCCACGGTGGCCGCGAATCCCCAGGTGCCGTCGACGACCACCCGCACCGCAAGGCCCAGCACGTCCCTGTCATCCAGCGTCTCCGGCGTGCCATCAGACAGCACGATCCGCTGGGCCAGGATCCGCTCAGCGCGGAAGTCCGCGTGCTCGGCGCCGAGTTCGGTGGCGCGCTGCAGCGCGTTATCGGCCAGGGCCCGCAGCGGGTAGGCGGTGAACTCGGGGTCGATCCGGCCGTTCGGACTGCCAGCGGTATCAGCCACGAAAGGCAACCTATCTCACCGCCTGAGAGGCGGTACGCTCGCGGGGATCGCCCCGTCAGCCCCAGGAGGTAGCCCGCCAGTGGCCAGGTCCGCGCTCGTTACCGGCGGCAACCGGGGCATCGGCCTGGCAATCGCGCGGCGGCTGGACGCCGGCGGCGACCGGGTCACGGTGACGTCCCGCTCGGGCGAGCCCGTCGAGGGGCTGGCCACGGTGCGGTGCGACGTCAGGGACTCGGCGTCGGTGGACGAAGCGTTCACGAAGGTCGAGGCCGGCCAGGGGCCCGTGGAGATCCTGGTCGCCAATGCCGGGATCAACAAGGACCAGTTGCTCGCGCTGATGAGCGAGGACGCCTTCGTCTCGGTGCTCGACACCAACCTGACCGGCGCCTACCGGGTGGCCAAGCGGGCTGTGCGGCCCATGATGCGGGCCCGGCACGGGCGACTGATCTTCATCTCCTCGGTGGCCGGGCTGCTCGGCTCGGCCGGGCAGGCCAACTACGCCTCGGCGAAGGCGGGCCTGGTCGGCCTGGCCCGCTCGCTGGCCAGGGAGCTGGCACCCCGGAACATCACCAGCAATGTAGTCGCGCCCGGCCTGGTGGAGACCGACATGACCGCGGCCATGCCTGAGCAGGCCAGGGAGACGGCCCTGGCCAAGGTGCCGCTGGCCCGGATGGCCTCGGTGGATGAGATCGCCGCCGCGGTGGTGTTCCTGGCCTCCGACGAGGCCGGCTACATCACCGGCGCGGTGCTACCGGTCGACGGCGGTCTCGGGATGGGGCACTGACCATGGACGGAGCGGCGTAATGGGGATCCTGGACGGCAAGCGGCTGCTCGTGACCGGTGTGCTCACCGACGCCTCGATCGCGTTCCACGTGGCGCGCATCGCCCAGCAGGAAGGCGCCACCGTGGTGCTCACCGGGTTCGGCCGGATGAGCCTGGTGGAGCGCATTGCAAAACGGCTGCCGCAGCCCCCGCCGGTACTCGAACTCGACGTGACCGACGCCGGGCAACTGGCCTCGCTGGCCGAGCGCGCCGCCGAGCACGTGCCGAGGCTGGATGGGGTGCTGCACGGGATCGCGTTCGCGCCGCAGTCGGCGCTTGGTGGCAACTTCCTGGACACCGAGTGGGCGGACGTGGCCACCGCCGTGCACGTGTCCGCATACTCGCTCAAGGCCCTGGCCATGGCGGCGCTGCCGCTGATGGACGGCGGCGGGGCCGTGGTCGGCCTGGACTTCGATGCATCCGTGGCCTGGCCCGCCTACGACTGGATGGGCGTGGCCAAGGCCGCCCTGGAGTCTTGTGCCCGCTACCTGGCCCGTGACCTGGGCCCGCGCGGGATCCGGGTGAACCTGGTGGCTGCGGGCCCGCTGCGCACCATGGCCGCCAAGTCGATCCCCGGCTTTGCCGCCTTCGAGGACGTCTGGCCCGCGCGGGCACCGCTCGGCTGGAAGATTTCCGATCCTGAGCCGGCCGCCCGCGCCTGTGTGGCGCTGCTGTCGGACTGGTTCCCCGCGACCACAGGTGAGATCGTGCACGCCGACGGCGGAGTCCACGCGGTCGGCGGCTAGTGCTGGCCCAGGGGGGCACTCCGCCTCCCCG
>DASXKD010000457.1:0-7091 GCA_036497045.1 Streptosporangiaceae bacterium
TGCACGGTGGCGAAGAACGCGGTCACCGTCCGGGAGTCGTTCAACTGGAGCGGCTGCCCAGCGGCCGACGCCAGGTCGGTGGTCAGCGTGGCCAGCTCGCCGAGGGTCCGCGCCTGGTAGGCACGCTCTACCCGATGAGAATGCTCCTCAAGGGTAAGCCGCCCGTCCGCCACGGCCGCCGCGAGCACCTCCACGACGCGTTCCCTGTCGTCGTCGGAGGCGCGCAGATCGCTGGGTTTGCGTGCAGGGCTCACCTGATGAAAATATCTGCCCCTGGCCAGCGCCGTCACCTCTCCGGGCCGGGCGCGGTCCTCGCCTGCGCGGGTGCAGGGCTGGGCTGCGCCGCAGGCGCGGGTCCCGGGGCACCGCAGGCGCAGGCGTAGCGTGCGCCGCGGGCACGGGAGTGGGGTGCCGGGAACCCGCTGGCCACGCCACTTCGCCGGGTTGAAGGGGATCGACTGGCCAAGCACTCAGATGTCTGGGCCGGGTGGCGGTCCCCGGCCGGGCAGCGGGCCAGCGATCGTGCCTGGACAGTAGCAAGGCAATTGGGTGGTGCGCAGCCAGCGCGGGCCTGTAACGAAAGCCGAATCCTCACACCCGGTGCTCGTTCATGGCCTACGAGGTTGAGCCAAGCCGGTCCTGCTGTGATCGGGCCGCAAGATAGTGCGACCTGTAGAGGTCACGGACGCGTGCTCCGCGCGGTGGATGCGGTTAGCCAGTGCTTCGGCGGAGTGCCTCCGGGCGGATGACTGCCTCACGGATAACCCAGCCGAGCTGACGCTGGACAGCACCGGGGCGGCGAGGGCGGCGGCGGCCACAAGGGCCAGGACAATGCGAGGGATCATGATGGTCCTTTCACTCGGTGTGACTGGCCAGTCAAGCGCACCGGCCCCGGGCTGTCCGCCCCAATGAGGGAAGTCGCCCGGGGCCGGTGGTCATGCGTTCCGTTCAGTCAGGGAGTCGTGATGATCTCGCCCAGCGGACGGAGGCCAGCCCAGCCACCATCCACTGCCGGGGCAGCGGGGCCTGAGCTTTCCAGATGGAGGCCAGAGCCGAGCTGGTTGATGACGGCCCCGCCGCCCAGGAGGGCATCGGTGCCGGCATACGGCGCACCGCTGATGAACGAGCCCGGGTTGCCTGCTCCACCGGTATTGCCGTTGTCCCCGACGTTCAGGGAGTCGTACGGGCAGCCGCCGTCAACGAGGCCCGGGAAGCTTCCAGCCGGGCAGGGAAGGCCGACCGGGTGATAGCCAGCGGTGCTGGTGTTGAACGCCACGGTCCAGACCACGTGGTCAGGAAGCACGACCGGCGCGAAGTTGAACGTGAGCACCTTCGCGATGCTGCTCTGGCAGTGCCCGGCGCCGCCGATGGCGTTCGGGTTCCACCACCTGTTCGGCGAGTCCGACCCATCGGGGTTGAGACCGAGGCAGTGCCCCGTGCTGTCTGCCGCAGGCCGGTACGGGATCGTCTGGGTGACGGGCCCGGAGGTGGCGAGCAGCGTGGTCGGTTTGCCGGAGCTGTCCGCCGCGTAGATGTTCGCGGTGACCTGCCAGTCGAAGTTCCCCGGGCTCATCCCTGCTGGTGTGACGGTGGTACCGGTGCCGCATGGAGCCGGGTTGGAATCCCAGTGCCCGGACTGGCAGGCGGAAAGACTGGAAGTCCACCTTGAGCTGGCTGAGGTTCCGGCCAGGGTTCGCAATGGTGCCCGCGAGGTTCACGCTATTGCCGAATTCACTGGCGCCCTGGGCCTCGAACCCGATGGCGGGGTTGACGCAGTTCGCCACGTCGGTCGGCATCGCATTGTAGGCGACGTTGGCGTCACCCGCGCTGCACGGAGCTGGCGGCGGGGGCGGGGTCGGCCTGACGAAACAGGTCAGGCTGCCGGCGCCCCACCGCACCGGCGTGTCGAGCCGCTCAGCACCGAAGCCGCTCTGCAAGCTCCATGGGCACCCAGTAATCACATCAGCCATAGGAACAAACTATCGTCACAAGCACAACAGAAACGTCACCCTCGGGGCGGTCGCTGTGGCCATCGGGGAGCGGTACCCGGTGCCCTCCAACTCCTCGGCTTCGAGATACCGGAAGAAGCTCCGGAGGGCGTAGAAGGCGACGGCAACCGAGGCTCTTGGACGTGCTCTGGCGTCGCTCGGCGAGGAAGGCCGGATGTACCCGGGTGAGCTGTTCCCAGCCGCTCAGGCCGCGCTGGAGCGCGTAGGAGCGGAGCTGGCGGAGGTAGTGGCAGTAGTTCCGGGCGGTGCTGGGGAACTTGGGCCGGCCCTCGGTCGCCTGCCAAAGCGCGTACCCGTCGAGCGGGCCGGAGAACGCGTCAGCCACCGGGTCCGTTCCTCGGCTGGGGGGATGATCCTGTGGCTGTGAGTGGGTGACAGTGTAGTACTTAGCATTACTTGGTCTACCGCCTGGGACGTTGACCCAGGTCAGGCGACCCCTGATATCGTTTGCTAATAGCAATTAATGCTGAGCGAGGAGACCCACAGCAGGTGAGCGAGTCGGCGAACGGCCAAGCGAAGGTACCCGGGCAAGGCGGCCAGGGCGGGCACAACGGCTCCGCCCCCGGCGGGACGCCGCCCGGCGGTGAGACGGCGAGCACCGAGCCCGGGATCACCCCGAACGGCGCCACCGCATCGCGGGCTGCCTTCGTGAACTTGCGCGGGACGCACTATAAGTGGCTGGCGCTGTCGAACACGACGCTGGGCATGCTGGCGGCCACGGTCAACGCGTCGATCGTGATCATCGCGCTGCCCGCCATCTTCCGTGGCATCCACCTGAACCCGCTCACCCCAGGCAACGTCAGCTACCTGCTGTGGATGCTGATGGGCTACCTGGTCGTCTCGGCTGTGCTGGTGGTCACGCTGGGCAGGCTCGGCGACATCTACGGCCGGGTCAAGATGTACAACGCCGGGTTCGCGATCTTCACGCTGGGCGCGCTGTTCCTGCCGTTCGACCCGCTGACCGGGCCGCCCGGTGCGCTGTGGCTGATCGGTTTTCGGGTGATCCAGGCATTCGGCGGGGCAATGCTGATGGCCAACGCCCCGGCGATCCTGACCGACGCGTTCCCGTCCAACCAGCGCGGCACCGCGATGGGCATCAACCAGGTGGCCGGCATCTCCGGCATGTTCTTCGGCCTGATCCTCGGCGGGGTGCTGGCCGCGGTGGACTGGCGGCTGGTGTTCATCGTGTCGGTGCCGATCGGCATCATCGGCACCATCTGGTCCTACCTCAGCCTGCGCGAGGTGGGTATCCGGACGCCGGCCCGGATCGACTGGCTCGGCAACGTCACGTTCGCGATCGGCCTGATCGCGCTGCTGGTGGGCATTACCTACGGCCTGCTGCCCTACGGCGGGCACTCGATGGGCTGGACCAGCCCGCTGGTGCTTGGCGGCATCCTCGGCGGCATCGCCATGCTGGTGGTGTTCTGCTTCGTCGAGACGCGGGTCGCCACGCCCATGTTCGACCTGCAGTTGATGCGGATCCGGGCCTTCGCGGCCGGGATCAGCGCCACTCTGCTCGCCTCGATCGCCCGCGGCGGGCTGCAGTTCATGCTGATCATCTGGCTGCAGGGCATCTGGCTGCCGCTGCACGGCTACGACTTCAAAGACACCCCGCTGTGGGCGGGCATCTTCCTGCTGCCGCTGACCGGCGGCTTCGTCGTCTCCGGGCCGGTGTCCGGCTGGCTGTCCGACAAGCACGGGGCCCGCTGGTTCGCTTCCGGCGGCCTGCTGGTCTCGGCCCTGGCATTCGCCGGCCTGCTGCTCATCCCCACGAACTTCAGCTACCCGGAGTTCGCGGTGCTGATCTTCGTGGCGGGCGCCGGCATGGGCCTGTTCTCCGCGCCGAACGCGGCCGGGATCATGAACAGCGTACCCGCCAAGCAGCGCGGCGCCGCGTCCGGCATGCTCGCCACGTTCCAGAACTCCGGCTTCGTGCTCTCGATCGGGATCTTCTTCACCCTGATGATCGCCGGGCTGGCCGCCACCCTGCCAAGCGCGCTCACCCACGGGCTCGTCGCTCAGGGCGTCCCGCACGCCATCGCGTTCAAGATCGGATCGCTGCCCCCGGTCGGCAGCCTGTTCGCCGCCTTCCTCGGCTACAACCCGGTCGCCCAGCTGCTCGGCCCGACCGGCGTCCTGGCCCACCTGTCCGCCAGCCACGTCGCGCTGCTCACCGGCAAGGTGTTCTTCCCGCAGCTCATCTCCAGCCCGTTCCACCACGGCCTGAACATCGTGTTCGTCATGGCGATCAGCCTGCTCGTCATCGCCTCCGGGGTGTCCCTGCTGCGTGGCGGCCGGTACGTGCACGGTGAGCAGGAGGAGCTCGCCGAGCAGCCGGAGAGCACCGGGACGGCCGCCCTGGAGCGCACCGGGCGCGGCTGACCCAGCGGGCCCCGGTCAGGGCCCCGGCAACCCCGGCTCGCCAAGTAACCCCGAATCGGCTCAGGACAGGTAACGCTCGCGGGCCGCGTTGCCGACCGGGCAGCCGCCCTCGGCCCCGCGGCACGCTCCGGTGTCGCACAGGCGGCACATCCACCGCACCGCGCCCGGCCCGCGCATCAGGCCGACCAGCATCGTGCCCAGGATCCGGCGCAGCGCCTCCCGGTCTTCGCCGGACAGCCCGGCAAGCGCGCCCTCCAGGACGTCCGCACGGGCCGCGGCGACCCGTTGCGCCGCGGCCTGGCCGGCCTCGGTGAGCGCCACCGACGTGGACCGGCCATCGCCCCCCGGCCCGCGCCTGACATAGCCCCACTCCGTCATCCGGTCCACCAGTCGCACCGTCCCCGAGGAGGTCAGCCCGAGCACCTGGCGCAGCAGGTCCACGGTGGGCCGGTCGAGGAAGTGCAGCAGCGCGCAGAGCGCGGCCGCCGCCGACTCGGGCCTGCCACCCGCGTCGGCCATGCCATCGGCCATCCGGTCGGCGATCATCAGCGACAGCGCACCGAGCAGATTCGCCGTCTGGTCGATCGCGGGCGCGGCCGACTGCACCGCGGGCGCCGCTGATTGCATCGCGGGCGCCGCTGGTTGCATCGCGGGCGCCGCTGGTTGCATCGCGGGCGCGGGCGGTTGCTCAGTCAAGCTCGTAGTCGAGCGTGAAGGTGCCGGGTGGCGTGCTGGTCGCGACGCTCGTGCCGGAGCCGCGCAGGCCGGCCAGGCCCCCGGTACCGGAGCCGGGGACCACCCGCCACGTACCGCTGGCGGCGCCGTCGGCGAAGGTGCCGTCGGCCACCATGACGCAGGTGCCCGACCGGCCCGCGATCTGGGCGGATACGTGCTGCAAGCCGGTGTACTCGGCGGTGCCGTCGGCGCGGTAGAACATCAGCGCCTCCCAGTTCGCCTCCCCCTCGATATCGCCGCTGAGCCGGTAGCCGACCTTGGCCCTGGTGAGCTTCGTCTTGCCGTCAAGGTCCTGGTAGGTCTCCTCGTCCCAGGACGCGACCGTGAACGTGCCCTCGGCCCGTACCGTCATCGCTGGCTCCTCTCCCACGATCTCCCGCCACGCGATCCCGCGGTTCCCCCCGCCACGCGGCCATCAGATTGATGTGTGCGTCACACACTAATACACGGGAAGGGCGGCCCGCGGGTCGCCCCCTTACGTGGAGCGGCGGACTCCCCCTTGCCGGGGACCAGTTGCGCTGACGGAACAGTCCAGCCAGGGACCAGGCCCGTCAGTCCTCGCCGGGCTGGTGCGTGCTCCCGCCCAGCGCCGCACGCAGCAGGTTCTCCGCGGCATCGGCAGCCGTGCGCGCGGTGATCACGTTGGTATGGGCGCGATCCAGATCACCCAACTGGATGCAGTCGAAGGCGACCCGGGCGTCATGGATCGCGTTTTCCAGTTGCCTGGCTGCCTCGTCGATGTCCACCGGACTGGTGCCTGCCTCGGGAATGCTCATCGGCTGCCATCCTTCACTGGTACACCGAGCCGGGGTGCCGGTGTTGCCATCGGAGTTCCCCGCCGGATCGCATGCATTCCTGCTCTGCCGCGCCCCGGCACGCGACCTACCATAAGACGTCCGGCCCCACCGCACGAGGAAGTGCCTGAATGCCCGAGTTCACGCCCACCGAATTGCTGCCTCTTGGCGCGGATACCACGGAATACCGCCTGCTCACTGCGGATGGAGTGACTCCACGGGGAGCGTTCGGCAAGAAATTTGTAGAAGTGGCGCCGGAACTGCTCACGCTTGTCGCGCGCGAGGGCATGCGGGACATCGCCCATCTGCTGCGGCCCGGGCACCTGCGCCAGCTGCGGTCGATCCTGGACGACCCCGAGGCCTCCCCCAACGACCGGTACGTGGCCCGCGACCTGCTGCAGAACGCCTGCATCGCGGCCGGCGGGGTGCTGCCGATGTGCCAGGACACCGGCACCGCGATCATCATGGGCAAGCGCGGCGGCGGAGTGCTCACCGACGGGCGCGACGAGGAGTACCTGGCCTGCGGCGTGTTCGACGCCTACACCCAGCTCAACCTGCGGTACTCCCAGCTAGCCCCGCTGACCATGTGGGACGAGCGGAACACCGGCAGCAACCTGCCCGCGCAGATCGAGCTGTACGCGACTGCGGGCGCGGAGTACAAGTTCCTGTTGATGGCCAAGGGCGGCGGGTCGGCCAATAAGTCGTTCCTGTACCAGCAGACCAAGGCGGTGCTGAACGAGGCCAGCATGCTCGCGTTCCTCGAGGAGAAGATCCGCTCCCTCGGCACGGCCGCCTGCCCGCCGTATCACCTGGCGATCGTGGTCGGCGGCACCAGCGCGGAGTTCGCGCTGAAGACCGCCAAGTACGCCTCGGCCCGCTACCTGGACACGCTGCCGTCCGCCGGGTCGCCGTCCGGGCACGGCTTCCGCGACCAGGAACTGGAGCGGCAGGTACTGGAGATCACCAGGAAGATCGGCATCGGTGCACAGTTCGGCGGCAAGTATTTCTGCCACGACGTGCGGGTGATCCGGCTGCCCCGGCACGGCGCCTCCTGCCCGGTCGCGATCGCCGTCTCCTGCTCCGCCGACCGGCAGGCGCTTGCCAAGATCACCGCCGATGGCGTGTTCCTTGAGCGGCTGGAGACCGACCCGGCGCAGTACCTGCCCGAGCC
>DASXKD010000458.1:0-6742 GCA_036497045.1 Streptosporangiaceae bacterium
CAGCGCGTAGTCGGGCTGGCCGCCGATCGCCTTCATCTGCTGCGCCTGGGTCGCGAAGTCCAGCGCGAACATCTTGTTCCGCGCCGACTCCCACTGGCCGCCGCTGTCGTTGATCGCGTCCGCGATGCCGGTGTCCTGAAGGGTCACCGAGGTGTTGGTCATCACCGACGAGCCCTGCGGGATGCGGGCGAGAACAGCCCGGCGCGCGGCGTCGAGGTCGTCCACGACCTGCACACTGAAACCGTGCTCTTCCAGGGCGGTCACGGCCGCCGTGAGTGTCTGCTCGTCAGGCAGCGTGGTGAAGCGGTCGTGGGCGGTGGTAGTGCTCATCGGGTGGTCCTTCCTCGAAGGTACGTGAACGCTAGAGGCGTAAGCGGACTTTACCCCGGTTATATTCCGGCCGTAGGGTAGGGCCATGGGCCAGCCCGTGATCTGGGGATCGCCGCGCGCCGAGCGCGCCGATGCCGCGCGCAACCGGCGGCTTCTGCTGGCCACCGCGCGCGAGATCATCACCGGGCAGGGAGCGGACAAGCTGACCATGGACGGCCTCGCCAAACGCGCGGGCCTGGGCAAGGGAACGGTGTTCCGCCGGTTCCGAACCCGGGCGGGGATCTTCCAGGCGCTGCTGGACGACGACGAGCGCCACTTCCAGAAGCAGGTTCTTTCCGGGCCCCCGCCGCTAGGCCCCGGTGCCGCGCCGCTGGACCGGCTGATCGCCTACGGCCGCGCCCGGATCGGCTTCCTGATCGGGCACCGCCAGATCGCCCGCGCCGCGCTGGACGGCAGAGAGTCGGTGCCAGCCGGGACGCAGACGCCCATGTCGCGGACGCACATCCGGTTCCTGCTCGAGGAGATGTGCCTCGGCGCCGCCGACCTGGACGTCCTCGCCACCCAGCTCACCGCCGCCCTGGACGGCCCACTGCTGCTCTACCTGTCCTCTGCCACCCTCACCCAGACCGCTCCGCAGGTCGCCGAACGCCTCGGCCGCGGCTGGGAGGACCTCGTCCAGCGCGTCTGCGCGCGAACAGTGGCCGGTCCGCCGGGCGGCGAGATTCCACCGCCATCGGCCGCCACGGCCATATAGGAGCTTGACAGAGGAGCGCGTCATGTCTGCAGGCTGGCCAGCGGTTTCTTATGAACGGTGGAGTGCGACGTGCGACACGCTGCACGCGCATACCCAGGTGCTGGGCAAACTGGCGGTCGCGCTGGCGCCGCCGGAGCCGCAGTTGCAGCACGCGGCGCTACGGCTGACCGCGCGGGGCTGGGAGACCGCGCCGCTGCCCGCGCCCGACGGTTCCGGGTCGCTGGTGGTGGCGCTGGACTTGCGGGCGCATGAGGCGGTGATCGAGCACAGCGGCAGGGCGACCCAGCGAGTGCCACTGGCCCCGGACCGGCCGGTCGCCGAGGTCACCGGGGAGGTGCTGGCCGCGGTCCGCCGGGTAGCCGGTGCGGTGCAGATCAATCCCAAGCCGCAGGAGGTCGGCTGGAGCGTGCCGCTGGACGAAGATTACGAGCACGCGCACTACGACCCTGGCCAGGCCGGTGACTATTTCGCCGCGGCCACCCAGGCGGCGCTGGCGCTGGCCGCGTTCCGGGCACCCTACCGGGGCCGGTCCTCACCGGTAAATGCCTGGTGGGGCACCTTTGACCTGGCGGTGTTCTTGTTCTCCGGCCTGCCGGCCGACCCGCCCTCCGATAACTTCATCATGCGCAACGCAGCGGACGCCCAACTAGTCGAGGTCGGCTGGTGGCCGGGGGATGCCCGTTATCCGAGGGCGGCGTTTTTCGCCTTCGCGCATCCGGCGCCGCCCGGTTTTGCGGGCGCCAGCTTGTCCCCGCCCGCTGCCCACTGGGACCAGACCCTGGGCGAGTACATCCTGGACTGGGACGACGTGCGCGCCGCCGACCCGCGTGCCGCGGCGGTGGAGTTCGCCCGTTCCGCGTTCCGGCACGCCTGCCTAGTATGCGGATGGAACACCGAGCTGGCCGCCAGCGCCGAGGGAAGGCCACCCCCCGTTCGGTGACACTAGCTTGGGCTCCACCACGCTGCCCTGGTGCGACCCGCCATAGCGCCAGCTGGGAGACGGCACCGAAGTGCACGTCTACGGCCCGGGGGATGAGGATCACGACTTCTTCGGGAGTGCGCCGGTGATCGGGTTCGCTGTCGACTCGTTCCCGGACGTTCACGCCGCGATGGCCGCGGCCGGAACCGAGTTCATCTACCCTGAGCCGCAGCGGGCCGGCGGGCGCGCATGGCAGCATTTCCGCGGCCCCGACGGAAACATCTACGAAGTCATCGGACCAGATGATCAGGGCGCGTAACAGGCGGTGCGGCGTGAAGCCCCGTGATACCGATCACGCGTCCGATGGCCAGGGCATCGTTCTGTCCCCTGGCTGATTGTGTGGCCAGCGGCGGTGATGCCCGTCGTGCAACCGTTAGCGGCTAGCGAGGGGGATGCTGCCGATTTCGTGCCTGAGCCGGACTCGGTCGGCGCGGTAGATGTACTGGGTCAGCCGGACTGGCTGTGCGGTGTCGTAGGCGGTTCGGCTGACGACGGTGACGGGGACTGGGCTGGACAGCCGGAAGAAGGCGGTTTCGATGGGGTCGGGCATCCGTGCGTAGATGTCGTTGCGGTAGCCGGCCGGCTGGTGGCCGTGCTCGGCGAGTACGGCGCTGGCGCTTTGGGCGCTGGGCCCGGCCTGTTCCAGCGGTGTGCCTTTGACGATGTCTGCCGGGTAGTAGGACACGACTAGGCACCAGGGGTCTTTGTCCAGGTACCGGTGAGTGCGGCGGACCACGATGAGGGTTCCCGGGGGGAGGTGCAGCGCGGCGGCGATCTCGGCGGTGGCACCGGCGGTTTCCGCCTGGTATTTCTGCGTGGCCGGCCAGCTGGCTGGTTCGCCGGTGGGCTGCAGGGCCGTGTCTGCGGGCTCGCCGGCCCGCCAGTCTTCGGCCCGGGACAGCACGACGGTGAGGGGGGTGGCCGGGTCGGTCACGTAGGTGCCGATGCCCTGCCTGGTTTCCACGAGTCCTTGCTGGATGAGCAGGCCGATGGCGAGCCGGACCGTGCTGCGGGAGGCGCCGGTGGCGGCGGCCAGCTCCGGTTCGGTGGGCAGCTGGCTGCCTGGTGGCAGCGTGCCGGTGGTGATCTGTTCGCGCAGGTCGTCGGCGATCTGCTTGTACTTGGCGCCGGCCACCCGATCCCTCCTCCGTGGGTGACACAAGTATATCTCATCTAGGTAGATTGTGTCAGCTAAGTGATTGGTATGACCTGTCTCACCTAGATAACTCAGGGTGCAGAAGCAAAGGGGCGGCGGAACTGGCGCGCCGATCCGGGGGCCCGCTGACGGCGAGCGTCACGTAAGGATGCCCAGCCATGCGCCAGTGAGGGGGCTATCGCCATGACTGATATCAATCCCGAATCCGCCGCACCTGAGGTCGGCGCCGCACCTGAGGCCGGCATCCCGGCGCTAGCACCTGAGGCCGGCATCCCGGCGCTGAATTCTGGCACCGCTCCGGGAGCGCCCCGGCATGCCTCCCAGAAAAAGAGGAACCCGCTGCTGCGGGTCACTGCCGCCGTGGCCGCGGTCGCCCTGGGCTGGGGAGCGTTCCAGGTCGCGCAGAACCTGTGGGCCGGCCGGCACGACAACACGCCGATCTCCTCGTCCTCGCACGCGCCGGCCGGGGCGCTCACCGTATCCGGGCACGCGGTCACCCTCACCTTCCCGGCCGGCTGGGTCAATGTGCCCACAACCCCCAATGAGCTCGCGCAGTTCCTGCGCGCGAGAACTGCCAAGTTCCCCCACCTGCGGGCGGCTCTGAAGAACCAGCTGGACAACACGCAGAACCTGCGCACCATGGCCATGCTGGTCTACCGGGTCAACGCCAGCGGCACCATCACCGGCAACACCAACGTCATCGTCGCACCGGCCACCACCCCACCCCGCCAGCTGATGCCGGAGCTGGCTGGAGGTGCCGCCCAGTTCGGCGGCACCCACCAGCACGACTCCCTAGCGACCTTCGGCAAATACGCCGCCGTGCTGGTCACCTACACGCTGCCCAGCCAGGCAGGAAAACCCGCCGAATACGGCGCGCAGGCCTACGTCCACGGCCCCGCCAGCACGCCGGTCATCACCGTAACCACTCTGCGCGCCGCGGACGCTGCCGCCACCCTGCGGCAGGTCGCCGACACCATCAAATTCGGCTAACGGCCGCAGAAGGGCGTGTCTTAAGTGAGCAACAATCACACCGTTCTGCCGCCGCGCATGTCACGAGGCTCTGGGCCGGCAAAGGCCCTTCTCTGCTCGCGGAGCCGGGCCCGGCGCTCAGGGCGCGTCCGGGCCGGAAGAAGCCTTGGCCATCTGGCGGCCCTTCTTCCCAATGCCGAGTCCTGCGCTGCTAGTGATGATGCGCTATGACTCCGGAGCAAGGATCTGGGGCTACCCGGATCGCCGCATGGGCATTCCGGCGGGAGCTAACCCGGGACACGATCGGTGTGTGGTACTGGTTCGGGTATTTTCCGATCGCTTTGGCCCTGGGTAGCTTGCACGAAAGGCATCCGCCCCTGCTTGCTGTTGCCGCGGACCTGGTCATCTTCGCCGCACTGATCTGGTCCATGTACCGGCCTTGGCATATGGGCGTGCGCTTTGGCGAACATGGCGTCACGATCCGTAATTACTTCCGGACCCGCCGGGCCAGCTGGGCTGAGGTGAGCGCCTTCACCGACGGAACCACCGACGGCGCCAAGTGGGCCCTGACCGTAATGCTGCACGACGGGCGCGGATTCACCGCGACGGCCACGCAGGCCCGGCCCGGCAGCCCGCAGGTTCTGACCGCGGTCAGGCAGGCCGCGGCCCGCCACGGCGTGCCGGCGACGGTCACCGGGATCGCCGCCGAGCGGCCCCGCGCCTGGCTGGACGCAGCGTCTGAGGCCAGCCGGCAACGGGCTTGGTTCACCGCCTGGGCCACCGTGACGGTCATCGCCGGGGCCGTGGTCGCGCTGCTGATCCGCTGGGGCAGCGCCCACGGGCGCAGCTACTCCCCGGCCGGCCTTGCCGGATTCGTGGCGGTAGCCGGGCTGGCCGGCGCGCTGACGGCCCGGGGAAAGCGCAACCGGGCACGGCGGCAAACGCCAGCGCAGGACCGCTACGGCGAGGGCGGCTGGTTTGCCGTGCCGTTGCCCAAGGGCGCTAGCTTCGCGCCTGGCCTGATCGCGCGCACCGAGCCACGCCAGGACGGCATCATGCTCTGCTACTTCTTCTCCCCCACCGGCACCTCGGAGCCCACGGTTGACCAGCTGTCCGGGCTGCGCGTAGCCGACGCGGTGCTGGTCCAGAAGCTGGACGGGCTGGAGGAGGGGTGGCCGCGGCTAGGCCGGGCGCACGAGTGGGACCGCACCGCGTGGCCGGTTCCGGTGTTCCGCGCGCCGGCGAAAAAGTCCGGCCCGTCTTTCACAGTCAGCTACGACGACGACCTAAGGTTCGTCAGCGAAGAGATCACCGACCGCGCCGCACTGGACGGCCTGCCCAGCAACGACCTGCTCGGCGCCTCCAGCGCGGCGGCGGTGCTGGCGGGCCTGCTGAAAGAGTCACCGCAGGACGCAGCACCCGCAGCCCGGCCGGCGGGCGAGCTGTAGCGGTCGGCGCTGGCGGGTTTAGAGACCCAGGTAGGTGCGGACGGCCCGTTCCAGGCTGGCCAGCTCGGCGCCAGCCAGGCGGCCGCGGCGGTGGTGGAGCCTGGGCTTGGGGATGGTGTGCAGGTCGATCGCGTTGGCATAACTCCCGGCGTACTCGGCCAGGCCCGCCTCAGCGCCCAGCGGGATATGCGTGTACCTCAGTCCCGCGGTTCCGGTGACCAGCACGGCCGTCACCGCGCCCAGCCGGGCGATCATCGGGTTTACCGTCAAGATCACAAACGGGCGCGTGCCCGCCCCACGGACGTGAACATCCCACACCTCGCCCCGCAGCGGCTCCACCGCTACTCAGGCCACAGCGCGGCCGTGACCTCCGACATCGGAGCCGGCTTGCCCGCGTAGAACTCCTCGTAGGACGCCGCCATCGCCAGCTCCCTGGCTTGCTTGTGGACCAGGCGCAGGCCCTCCCGCACCAGTTCCGACGCACTGCGCAAGCCCAGTACCGCTGCGTCATCCTCCAGCTCGCGCGCGAATCCCGCGTCTACCCGGGCCTGCATCAACGCCAAGACACACCTGCCCTGCCCGCTGGCCATCGCCCGTGGTTTCTCCCGGCCACCGATCTGGCTGGCCAACGTCGCTGCCGAGTCTGCCGCCCGGCAAGACTTGACCGGTGCTCCGGTCGGGGCGGCGCTGTCTTAGGCGGATAGGGGTATCAGGCGGATGACTGGCAGTTCGCGGTTGGTCTTGGCCTGGTATTGGGCGAAGCGGGGCGTGGCGGCGGCGATCTGCTGCCATGCCTGTGCGCGCTTGGCCCCGTGGAGTTGCTTGGCCGTCACGTCGATCCGGCGGCCGTCCACCTCGATCTGCACGCTGCGGGGGTGTGCGGCGATGTTGTGGTACCACGCGGGGTTCCGCGCCGCCCCGTTCGCTGCCGCCACGATCAGCCAGCTGCCGTCTGGGCCGGGCCACCAGCCGACCGGGCTGGTGCGCTCGGCTCCGCTGCGGGCGCCGACGGTGGTCAGGATCAGGCCGTTGATTCCCAGCATCTTCCCTGTGCGGCGGAACCGGCTGGCGGCGTTGTTGTTGACCAGCCGCAGTAGCAGCCCGGC
>DASXKD010000459.1:0-2199 GCA_036497045.1 Streptosporangiaceae bacterium
GTCTGACCCCGCAGCGCAGTCAATCCCGCCCCATCTCCCCTCGGAGCATCACCCTGACCGCACCACCAGAGCGCTGCTAACCCGAAGTTGCCGTTGCTCTCCGTAGGCATTGCATCCTGAACTGCCGTTTCAGCGGAATCCGTGCACGGAGCGTAGTCAGAAAATTTGCGTGTCGCTACCGGATCCGGCGAAGATGTGCCGATATCATCGGGACATGACGCAGAATGCCGGGAAAGTCCACGTAGTCAGAGTCAGCAAGACCGGGTACGTGGACAAGCAGGGCCGCCGCCGGGACTACTCCTCGGCCTACCTGCGGCGCACCTACCGGTCCGAGGGCAAGGTCAAGAACGAGACCGTGGCCAACCTGTCCGCGCTGCCCGGCCACGTCATCGACCTGATCGACGCCGGGCTGAAAGGCCAGCAGCTGGTCCCCGCCGCCGGGGCGGTCACCATCACCCGGTCCCTGCCGCACGGCCACGTGGCCGCCGTGCACGCCATGGCCAGGGAGCTCGGGCTGCCCGCCCTGCTGGGCCCCGCGTCCCGCCAGCGGGACCTGGCCCTGGCCCTGGTCATCTCCCGGGTCGTGGCCCCGGGCTCGAAACTGTCCACCCTGACCTGGTGGGACGACACCACCCTGGGCGCCGACCTCGGCGTCGCCGATGCCAGCACCGACGACATCTACGCCGCGATGGACTGGCTGGAGCACCGGCAGGACGCGATCGAGGCCGGGCTGGCCCGCCGCCACCTGGCCCCCGCAGCCAACCCGTCGAAGATGGCGCTGTTCGACCTCTCGTCCTCATGGCTGGAAGGCTCGCACTGCCCGCTGGCCGCCCGCGGCTACTCCCGGGACGGCAAGAAGGGCCGGCTGCAGATCGAGTACGGGCTGCTCACCGACCCGGCCGGCCGCCCGGTCGCGGTCCGGGTCTTCCCCGGCAACACCGGCGACCCCGCCGCGTTCACCGAGATCACCGAGGTGCTGCGGGAGAAGTTCGGGCTGGCCCAGATGGTCATGGTCGGCGACCGGGGCATGATCACCAGCGCCCGGATCGCGGCCCTGAACCAGCGGGAAGACGGGACCCAGCGGCCGGATGCGGACGCCTATGGGTGGATCACCGCGCTGCGCGCCCCCGCCATCCGCAAGCTGATGGCCGAGGACGGGCCGCTCCAGCTCAGCCTCTTCGATGAGCAGGACCTCGCCGAGATCACCTCGCCCGACTTCCCCGGCGAGCGGCTGATCGCCTGCCGCAACCCGGTGCTGGCCGCCGACCGCGCCCGCACCCGCGACGACCTGCTCGCCGCCACCGAGAAACTGCTGGCCCCCCTCATCGCCCGCGTCCGCTCCGGCCGGCTCACCGGCGCCGCCGAGATCGGGGTCGAGGCCGGCAAGGTGATCAGCAGGTACAAGACCGGCAAGCACTTCGCCGTCACCATCACCGATGACAGCCTCACCGTGACCCGCCGGCAGGACCGGATCGACGCCGAGGCCGCCCTGGACGGGTTCTACGTGCTGCGCACCGCCGTCCCCGACGGCGAGCTGGACGCCGCCGCCGTGGTCACCGCCTACAAGAACCTCAAATACGTGGAGCGGGACTTCCGCCACATCAAGGCCGACGACCTGGGCCTGCGGCCCATCTGGCACCGGCTCGAAGAACGGGTAAAGGCCCACGTGCTGATCTGCATGCTCGCCTGCTACCTGACCTGGCACCTGCGCAGAGCCTGGGCCCCGCTGACCTTCACCGACCAGGACCCGCCCGCCCCGGACAACCCCGTCGCCCCGGCCCGCCGCTCGGCCCGCGCGCAGGCCAAGGCCTCTTACCAGCGCGACCCGGCCGGGCAGCCCTACCGCAGCTTCCGCAGCCTGATCGAGCACCTGGCCACCTTGACCCGCAACCAGGTCCAGTTCACCGGCACCCAGGTCACCATCGCGATGCTCACCGAGCCGACCAGCGCCCAGCGCGAAGCCTTCAGCCTGCTCGGCGCGGCGATCCCGCTGACCTTGACGTAGCCAGAACGCCGACCGGCCGGCCCAGCAAAACACCAGGTCAGACCCGGAATCACCTGCCGAACCGGCCGTAACTTCGGCCTAGGCGGCCTGGAGCAGCATCCGGTCACCCACGTCGCCGCCGAGGACGCCGAGGCGTACGCGGCCTGGGCGGGCAAGGAACTGCCGACCGAGGCGGAGTGGGAGTTCGCTGCCCG
>DASXKD010000460.1:0-5389 GCA_036497045.1 Streptosporangiaceae bacterium
CAGGTCAGCGGCCAGGTCAGCGGCCAGGTCAGCGGCCGGACGGGGCCGGCGATGACCTGGTGCCCGGGTTGCGCCCGGCTGGCGGCGGCAGCGCGCAGCCTCCCGGCCCGCGCCTTCCGGCCCAGGTCGCCCGCGCGGTCCAGGCGGTGCTCGCCGATCTGGCGGACGCGCCGTTCAGCGCCCCCGATGCGGAGCGGCTACGGGAGCTGGGGATCGACGCACGGGCGGCTGCGGCGGCGGAGCGCGCTGGCCTGCTGCACCGCCTGCCTGGCAACATATTGCTGGCGCCCGACGCCCCGGAGCGGGCGGCGCGGATCCTGGCCGGCCTGCCACAGCCGTTCACCACATCCGACGCGCGACAGGCGCTGGGCACGACGCGGCGGACCGCGATCCCGCTGCTGGAGTGGCTGGACCGGGCGGGAGTCACCCGGCGGCTGGCCGATGATCGCAGGACCATGCGTGAGCCACCGGGCTCACGGATGCCGAACGGAGGACGATGAGCACGCTGGATGACTGGGCCAACTTGGTGTGCGTGGAACTGGGCCTTGAACCCTCGGAGACGAACCAGAAAACCGTGCTCAACCTGACCAGGGTCGTGGCTCACACAGTGGACCGGCCGGCCGCGCCGCTGACCGCCTACTTCCTCGGCGTCGCGGTCGGCCGCGGGGAACCGCTGGCGGAAACCGCCGCGAAACTCCAGGAACTTGCCCGCGGCTGGCGGCCCGATCACTAACCGGCGCGGTCGCCCCCGGCTCGCGCCCGCGGGTCCGCGGGCGGTCAGGCGCGGGTGTAAGGTCGCCCGGCGCGGTAGGTGCGGCGGATCAGTCCCTCGGGCAGGTGCATCCGGAGCATCATGTGCTCGACGTGCGGCGGGATGGACCCCTGGGTGAGCAGCGACGTCACGATCATCACGCTGAACGCCAGCGGCACGGTCCAGACCGCGGGCTGCCCGAGCAGTGCGGCACCCCAGCTGCGGGTGGCCGCGCCGAGCATCGTCGCCACGATGGCGCAGCAGCATGCCCCGCCGCCGACGAGGACACCGGCCGTAGCGCCGACCCAGGTCAGCCGACGCCACCAGATGCCAAGCACGATCAGCGGCCAGAACGAGGACGCCGCGATCGCGAACGCCCATCCGACAAGCAGTCCGAGGGAGAACCGGTTGACGGGCAGGGCAGCCACCGTGGCTATCGTCCCGGCAATGATCGCGCAAAGCCGGAACGTGCCGACACCTCCGCGCATGACGTCATGTGACAGCGCACCCGCGACGCTGACCAGCAGGCCAGAGGAGGTGGACAAGAACGCGGCGAAGGCGCCGGCCGCGACCAGCGCACCGAGCAGCTCGCCGGGCCGGCCCGGCATGAGCAGGGACGGCAGGGCGAGGACGACGCTGTCGGGGTCCTTGGACAGGTACAGCTCCGGGGCGCGCAGCCTGGTCAGCACCGCCAGCACGGCGGGGAAGAGGTAGAAGGTGGACAACAGCATCACCACGATCAGGGTGGTGCGCCTGGCCGCGCCACCGTCGGGGTTGGTGTAGAAGCGGACCAGGATGTGCGGCAGGCCGATCGCCCCGAACAGGGTGGCGATGATCACCCCGTAGGTGGCCAGCAGTGGATGGGTGCCGTCGGTGCCCGCGGTGAGAAACGGCGAGTCCCACGTGGTCGAACTGGGCTGCACCATGGTGAGGCTGGCCGGGACCGGGGAGCCTGAGCCGAACGTCAGTACCGCGCCGGTTCCCGCGGTGTGCAGCCCGGCTGGCAGGTGCACCGTTTGATCGGCGAGCCTGGCCCGGTCCAGCGTGCCGGTGACCCGCACCGTCGCGGGCCCGGCCAGCTTGAACTCGGTGCTCGTCTGGACGTGCAGCGTGGTGCGGTGGGTGAAAACCGGCTGAAGGTCCGGTGACAGGTTCCTGGCGGAGCCATGGCCGGTGGCCGCCAGCAGGACCAGCGCGGGAATCCCGATCGCGCAGAGCTTGAGCCAGTACTGGAAACACTGGACGAAGGTGACGCCCTTCATGCCGCCCATGGCGATGTTGGCACTCACCACGACACCGAGGGCCACCACCCCGACCCAGTACGGCGTGCCGAGCACGGGCTGCAGCGTGATGCCTGCCCCCTTCATCTGGGGCAGCAGGTAGAACCAGCCGATGACCAGGACCAGCGCCGTCGTGGCGCGGCGCAGGCCCCGCGAGGCGAAGCGGCCCTCGGCGAAATCCGGGATGGTGTAGGCGCCGAAACGCCGCAGCGGGGCGGCCACCAGCAGGAGCAGCACCAGGTAGCCAGCGGTGTAGCCGACGGAGTACCACAGTGCGCCGAGGCCCTGCGAAACGATCAGCCCGGCGATTCCGAGGAACGAGGCAGCCGACAGGTACTCACCGGAGATGGCGGCGGCGTTCAGTCCCGGCGGCACTTCGCGCGCCGCCACCAGGAAGTCATCTGGAGTTCTTGCGATACGGACGCCCCGGGCGCCCACCGCCACGGTCAGCAGCGTGACCGCGGCGATGGCGGCAACGGCGGGAACATTAAGCATCGAGTCGCCGGCCGACCGGGTCAACCAGGTCGATGAAGCGTGCCTCCAGCTGACTGGCCTGGCGGTTGTAGAACCAGCCGACCGCCATGAGCATGGGGAAGATCCCCGCGCCCAGGATGACGAGCGTGAGCGGCAGGCCCACCACCATCACCGTGCGGGCCCGGGGCAGCAGAGCCATGATCACCGGCAGCGAGGCGATCACCGCGAGCGCGATCGACAGGCACATCAGGGACAGGCCGAGCTGTGCCCGGGTCAGCGACCGGACCAGCAGCCGCCCGTAGACGGTGTCGCTCTGGACGTCCCCGAGCCCGATGACATCGTGCTGCAGCCGCGCCTGGTCATGTTGCCAGACGACGACCTTCCGGGGCCGTGCGCCGTTATCGGCCGGCGATGTCAATGCCGCCGCCCGGCGCGCAGCAGCCTGTCCCTGACGTCGCGGGCGTGGCGCCGGCTGACCGGAAGCCACTGGCCGGACACCTTCACGCTGTGGTTGTTTCCGGCCACGGCGAATTCGGCGATCTGGCCGACGGGTACCAGGTAGCTGCGATGGATCCGGATGAACCCGTGCGCGGCCCACCGCTCCTCCAGGTGGGAGATCGGCATGCGCAGCAGGTGGGCATCGCCGTCGGCCAGGTGCAGCCGGACGTAGTCTCCCTCGGCCTCCACCCAGCGCACCTGCGCCGGTGCCACCCACCGGGTCCGGCCCGCCGCCTCGAGCGGTATCGAATCGCCGTTGGCGGGCTCGCCCGACCAGTCGCCGCTGCGGCTCAGCGCCCGGTCCAGAGCCGTGCTCAGGCGGGTGCGGGACACCGGCTTGAGCAGGTAGTCACAAGCGCCGATATCGAACGCGCGGACCGCGTATTCCTCATAGGCGGTCACGAATACAACGGCCGGCGGGGAGGCGAACCGGCTCAGGACGTTGGCCAGCTCGATGCCGTTCAGCGATGGCATCCGGACATCAAGGAAGATGACGTCGTACCGCCGCTCCTGGAGGCTGCGCAGCGCCTCGCTTGGGCTTCGTACCGCGTGCACGCTGGCCACCAAGGGCATCGCCCGCAGCAGGTAGGTGAGCTCATCGAGCGCGGGGATCTCGTCATCGACGACGAGCGCGGTCGCCCACGCACCGGGGCGGGCGGCGTCACCCGATGGCGGGGCAGCCCGCCCTTCCGCAACGCGCCCCGATGTCATCAGCCGCTCAACGCCGCACTGAACTTGGGCAGCCGCATGGTCACCTTCGTGCCCGCGCCCACCTCGGTCTCGATCGTCAGGCCATGCCCGGCCCCGAACGTGGCGCGCAGCCGCTCGTCCACGTTGCGCAGCCCGACCGAGTCGCTGCCGCGCCGCCCGGCCAGGACGTCGGCGAGCTGCTCCGGGTCCACGCCGACCCCGGCGTCCTCGACGGTCACGATGGCCTCATGGCCCACGTCCTGGGCAGTGATATGCAACCGTGCCGTGCCGGCGTACTGCTCCAGGCCGTGCCTGATGGCGTTTTCCACCAGTGGCTGCAGCACCAGCGAGGGAACCCTGACGGGAAGCACCTCGGGCGCGACCCGGAGGTGCACCTCCAGCCGGTCGCCGAACCGGGCCCGCTCCAGCTCCAGGTAGGTGTCGACGAACCGCAGTTCCTCGGCGAGCGTGGCGTACTGACTGTGCTCGCGGAAGGTCCAGCGGATGAACTCGGCGAACCGGACCAGCAGATCCCTGGCACGCTCTGGATCCGAGCGGACATAGGACTCGATCGCGGTGAGCGCGTTGTAGATGAAGTGCGGGCTGATCTGTGCGCGGAGAAAGTTGAGCTGCGCCTGCATCGTGCGGGTACGGGACGCGTCGAGTTCCGCCAGTGCCAGGTGGGTGGAAACGAACCTTGCCACCTCGCCCGCCGTCCGCAGGAGTATCGCGTCCGCGGAAGGCGCCAGGGCCGCCAGGGCGCCCACCACGCATCCCTCGACGGCGATGGGCGCGGTGACCCCGGCCTGGACCGGGCAATCGGCCCCGTGGTCACACTTCAGGTCCGCCGCGGACAGGATCTGTGACCTGCCCGAGCGCACCACCTCGTTCAGGCACTGCCGCAGCGCGTCGGCGTGGCGCTGGCTGCCCTCGTAGGCGATGAGGCTGGTCTGATCGGCGATCGCCACCGCGGGGGTGCCGAGCAGTTGGCGCAAGGCAGGGGCTGCCTTGACGGCCGAACCGGCCGTCAGCCCGTCGCGCAGCGCCGATACGGCCAGGGTGGCCGTGTGCAGTGCTTCGTAGGTCGCTCGTTGCGGTGGGGTTCCCACCCGGCGGGCCCCGCGTTTCCAGAACATCACCGCGCCTGCCAGGGCGACGGCGACGGCAATCAAAATGATCGCAAGGCCGACCATCGGCGGAGTATATCCAGCTAATGGACACCTGAGAAGGCTCGGCCTCTCAGGGCCGGCTTATCAGCTGTCAAGACGACTCGCTGGCCGGCTTCTCCCCGCACCGATATGTGGGCCGGAGGGACCAGCCGGCCCACCGCTCCTCGCCACCGGTGGCCGTTCCTCGCGCACAGACGACCGTTCCTCGCGCCGGATTGCGCGTTCGTCGCACAGCACGGCATACAAGCGACACCGCCGTCGTACCGTCCTGCCCAGGACCGCTAGGCACAACACGCAACGGAGACCAAATTATGGCCGATGAGACGCGCACCATCATGACAGCGCCCGCCGCCGACCCAGCCCCGCTGGGTCTCGCCGCCTTCGCGCTGACCACGTTCCTGCTCTCGGCGGCCAACGCCGGCTGGATGACCGCCGCCACCGGCAGTGCCTGGCTGGGCTATGCCTTCGCCTACGGCGGGCTGGGCCAGGTGCTGGCCGGGATGTGGGAGTTCCGTAACCGCAACGTG
>DASXKD010000461.1:0-2001 GCA_036497045.1 Streptosporangiaceae bacterium
GGTGGCCATTGAGTTCCTCTCTGGGGCCGGAACCGAAGGGAATCATGAGAGGGGCTTTACGTGTCCGATCGACATGTAGGCCGTGACACCCGTTCACGATACCGGCCCCGTCAAGCAGAGCGGAAGCCCAGAATCAAACAATTCTTCGGCCTTCATCAAACTTTCTTCTGGCGCATGTGGAACCCCCAGCCGAGGTCGGCGAATCATCAACGTATAGAACATTGGCTTCTCGTAGTTTTGGAGTCCGACTCCGTTCGTGTTTAGCGGGCAGGGGTGGCGGCGGGGACGGGGGTCACCGGGGCGTCCAGGGGCAGGCAGGCGGCCAGCCAGGAGACGAAATCGTGACCGCGCTGCTGGCAGGTCATCGCCAGGCTGGTCAGCCGCTCCCACGCGGCCTTGCCCGCCTCGGTCTTGTTTCCGCACGACACCTTCCGCGCGATCACGCCCGGGTCGCGCAGCGACCGCTCCGCGCGGTTGTTCGTCGGCTCCGCCGCGGGGTCGTCCAGGCACCCCAGGACCACCCCGCGGCGCTTGCCGATCCGTTGCTGGATCGCCACGTCCCCCGGTTGGGCCCGCGGCTCGGCGAGCAACCGGTCCAGCCACGCCTCCAGGTGGCCACGTTGCCGGGCGAACTCCTCTGCGCCGAGGTCCGCACGGTGTTTCCACAGGGCGTTGACCATCGTCAACAGCAGCTTCCACTCGTTCAGGTAGCCCGGGTCCTTCGTGTCCGGCCGGCCCCGCGCTTCCGCAATCGCCTTCTGGTGGTGGCCGATGCACTTGTGCATCCGGTACGGCAAGTTCTCGTAGCTCGCCAGGCAGTCACTCACCAGGATGCCGGCGAAGTCCTCGCCGAGGGTGTCCAGCACCACCTGCCGGCCGCGGCTGGAGTCGACGTGGTAGACCGTGGCGTCCGCGGTCGTGAACGTCCAGAGCCAGTATCCCGGGGCCCCGACGTACCAGCTCGTCTCGTCGGCGAATACGGCGGCCGCGGCGCGGACCTCGGTGACCAGGCTGTCGAAGGCCGGCTGCACCCTCGCGGCGGTGCGCTGCACGGCCTGGGCCAGCCCGCCGGGGCTGAGCGCCAGGCCCGCGACGAGCTGGAGCACGCGGCAGGTCTTGCGCATGGTCAGCCCGAACTGCTTGTTCAACGCGGCGGCCAGGGCGCGGGCGCGGGGTCCGAGCTGGGTCCTGGCCGCGCCGGTGGCCGTCGAGGTCTGCAGGGGGTGCGCGCTGTGCACCTCGCCACAGGTGGCGCAGCAGCCCCGGTACGTGACCCGGTGCGTGACGTGGGGCCGGACCGGGGGGATTTCTTCGATGAACTGCTCGATCGCCTCCACCGCGGTCACCGGCCCGCCGCAGTGCGGGCAGCCCGTCAGGGGCACGTTGACGTGGTCGTCGACGTGGCCGGGGACGGCCCGGTGGACCCCGGGGTGGCCGGGCGGCCGACCGGGCCGCTTCCGGGAGCCCTCGGGGACCTTCTGGGACTGGCGCCGCCGGAACGGGGCCGCCTGGCGGGCCGCGGCCCGCGCCTGCTCGTCGAGCTTCTCCTGGAGCTGTCGGTTCTGGTCCAGGAGGTCGCGGACGGTTTGCTCCAAGGCGGCGACCTGAGTGCGCAGCGCCTGGTTCTCTTGCCGGAGTTGTTCGAGAGTCGGCCACTCAGCGGCAGTCATGGTCCCCCCCGCTGGCCGGATCGGCCACATGGTCAATCCTAGCCAGCAAGGGCGGTGCCGCTAAACACGAACGGTTGTCTTCAACCCGTGCTGCATAAACCTCGGCAAGGACACGGGTTGAAGACAACCCGTGGCACCCGGTGGGTGACTCGTCTCACAGCAGTTTGCGAAACGCTTCGACGGTCAAGCCTGCATCCTGGACGATCCCGCCCATCGTGAACGCCTGGATCGGGTTATGCCGGGGTATCGTGAGCTGACGGACCCCGTCGGTCATGACGATGTGCTTAACTTGCCGCACCACCTGGAACCCCGCCTTCTCCAGGGCGCGCAC
>DASXKD010000462.1:0-4297 GCA_036497045.1 Streptosporangiaceae bacterium
GGACCGGCTGGGTGCGGCGGTCGGTGCGTCCCGCGCGGCCACCGACGCGGGCTGGTACCCGCACCAGTTCCAGGTGGGCCAGACCGGCAAGACCGTGTCGCCGCAGCTTTACCTGGCGGTCGGCATCTCCGGCGCGATCCAGCACCGGGCCGGCATGCAGACGTCCAAGACCATCATGGTGATCAACAAGGACCCCGAGGCGCCGATCTTCGAGCTTGCCGACTTCGGCGTGGTGGGCGACCTGTTCAAGGTCGTGCCGCAGCTCACCGAGGAGATCACCCGGCGCCAGGGGTCCTGAGCGCAGCCCAGCTGGGCCGCACACCGTGCGGACGCCGATGCGTCTCGGGCTGGGTCGCCTCGACACCCTGGGAGGCGCGGTGCTCATCGCCGCCGCGTCGGCGGGTCCCTGGTCGGCACCGGCCCGCCTCGTCCAGCCCACCCAAGGGCTGGACGGAGAGTCGCTCGTCCCACGGCGAGGAGCATGTAAGGCCAGCAGTACTTGCAAGCAGGTGCACTAGGCTGAATTCGTCATGGACTACACCGACGGGGCAGGCCAGCCGGGGGCCGCCGGCGCAGCCGGGCAGAACCCGCACCCACTGGTCTACCTGGACAACGCGGCGACCGCGCCGATGCTCCCCGAGGCCATCGCGGCCATGACCGAGGAACTCGCCCGTCTCGGCAACCCCTCCTCGCTACACAACGCCGGCCGCCGGGCGCGCCGGGTGGTCGAGGAGTCCCGGGAGCAGATCGCCGAGACGTTCGGCGCCCGGCCCAGCGAGGTGATCTTCACCAGCGGCGGGACCGAGGCGGACAACCTGGCGCTGAAGGGCCTGTTCTGGGCGCGGCGCGCTGACGATCCGCGGCGCCAGCGGGTGCTGATACCGGCGACCGAACATCACGCGGTGCTGGACTCGGCGGGCTGGCTGGCCAGCCACGAGGGCGCCGAGATCGGCTGGATCGGCGTGGACGGCGCCGGGATGGTGTCCGCGGACAGTCTGCGGGCGGCGATCGGGCCGGATCCGGGCAGCGTGGCGCTGGTCAGCGTGATGTGGGCGAACAACGAGGTCGGCACGATCGCGCCGATCGCGGAACTGGCGGCGGTCTGCGCGAAGCACCGGATCCCGCTCCACACCGACGCGGTGCAGGCGGCCGCGCAGGTGCCGGTGCATTTCGCCGAGAGCGGGGTGGACGCGCTTACGATCACCGGGCACAAGCTCGGCGGGCCGGTGGGCGCGGGGGCGCTGCTGCTGGCCCGGGGGGCCCAGCCGGTGCCGGTGCTGCACGGCGGAGGCCAGGAGAGCGACATCAGGTCCGGCACCCTGGACGCGCCCGCGATCCGCGCCTTCGCGGCCGCCGCCCAGGTCGTGGCCAAGACCAGGGACTCCGAGGCGATCCGGCTGGCCGCGCTGCGGGACGACCTCGTCGCCAGGGTGCTCGCGGCGGTGCCCGACGCCATACTCAACGGCGCGCCACCCGGCCCGGCCCGGCTGCCGGGGAACGCACACTTCTCCTTCCCCGGCTGCGAGGGCGACGCGCTGCTCATGCTCCTGGACGCCAGAGGCATCGCCTGCTCCACGGGTTCCGCATGTACCGCCGGGGTGGCCCGGCCCAGCCACGTCCTGCTCGCCATGGGCGCCGGCGAGGCCAGGGCACGGGGCTCGCTGCGTTTCTCGTTCGGCCCGGCCTCGGCCCAGGCCGATTGCGAAGCCGTGGGAGCGGTGATCGGCGAGGCGGTCGAACGCGCCCGCCGGGCCGGACGGACATGATGCGCTACGACGGCCCTCGCTGACCTTCGTCCCTAGCGGTGAACGTGGATCCGGGGGCCCGCGTCGTGCCCGGGCGAGCCTCGGGCGGCTTGTCGTGTGTTGACGCTTGCTGTTCGTTGGCCCGAGGCGCGCGGTGCTGGTTGGCGGGCGTGGGCCACGCTATGCCCGCGGCTCGCTCCCCGCACGCCGCGGCTGGCGGGAAGGGCGCCGAGCGCATTGCCAGCTGGCTTGCCAGCTGACGGAACTTCCCCAGACGGCCCGATTAAGGGGGGACAGCCTCGCCGATGGGAGAAGCGAGGAGTGGTTTCTGGGCTGGTGGGGGACCGTAGGCTGAAGGGGTTATGAGCGGGATGCGAGTACTGGCGGCCATGTCGGGCGGGGTGGACTCGGCCGTGGCCGCGGCGCGGGCGGCGGACGCCGGTCACGAGGTGACCGGGGTCCATCTCGCGCTGTCGCTGAACCCGCAGTCGTACCGCTCGGGGGCGCGGGGCTGCTGCACGCTGGAGGACGCCAGGGACGCCAGGCGCGCGGCGGACGTGATCGGGATCCCGTTCTACGTCTGGGACATGGCGGAGCGGTTCCACCACGACGTCGTGGCAGACTTCGTGGCCGAATACGCGCGCGGGCGCACGCCCAACCCGTGCCTGCGCTGCAACGAGAAGATCAAGTTCGCGGCGGTGCTGGACCGGGCGGTGGCGCTGGGCTTCGACGCGGTCTGCACCGGCCACCATGCGCGGCTGGCGGGCGGCCGCCTGCACCGCAGCCCGGACCTGGGCAAGGACCAGTCCTACGTGCTCGCCGTGCTCACCCGCGAGCAGCTCGACCGGGCGATGTTCCCGCTGGGCGACTCCACGAAGGCGCAGGTGCGGGCCGAGGCGGCGGCGCGCGGGCTGGCGGTGGCCGCCAAGCCGGACAGCCACGACGTCTGCTTCATCCCCGACGGTGACACGCGCGGGTTCCTGGCCGGCGCCCTGGGCCGGGCCCCCGGCCCCATCGTGGACACCCGCGGGACCGTGGTGGGCGGCCACGACGGCGCCTACGGGTTCACCGTAGGCCAGCGGCGCGGGCTGCGGGTGGGCACCCCGGCCGCGGACGGCCAGCCACGGTACGTGCTGGACATCGAGCCTGCCTCGGGCACGGTGACCGTCGGGCCCGCCGAGTCACTGGACGTGACCCAGATCCTGGCTGAGCGCCCGGTCTGGACCGGCTGTGCCCCGCCGGCCGGCCCCCGCGACTGCCTGGTGCAGTTGCGGGCGCACGGGCAGGCGCACCCGGCGACCGTGATCCCCGGCGATGACCTGCGGATAGCGCTTACCGAGCCGGCCAGGGGAGTGGCCCCCGGCCAGGCGGCGGTCTTCTACGACGGCGGCACCGTGCTGGGCAGCGCCACGATCGCGGCCACTTCCTGACGCAGCCGTCAGGCTCCCGCCACGCCGGTGGCATCCCCGCTGACGTGGCCTCCCGTCACATGTCCGCTGGTCAACGCGTCGGTGTCCGGAAGGTGACAGCGGGTGTTCCATATTGTGGCCTGAATCATCCTTTGTGATGGATGCGGCTGCTGATCATCTCGTGCCCAATTGTGTCGTTCGCGTGAATGCCGCGTTGCAGAGTGGGTAGGTGCCTGTCGGCGTGATCGCCATGGGCGCGGCAGAGTGCACGTGCGGCAAGGGGCGGGCGCTGGAGGCGAGATGAGAGGCGGCATTGACAATGCTCGCGCTGGGCGCCGGAGGCCCGCGCCCCGCTCGTCGAGGAAGGGTGCCCGCTACATCGGCGTGACGATGATCGGGGCCCTGGCCGCCGCGGGACTTGCGGCGTGCGGTACGAGCAGCGCCGGCACCGGCGGAACGGTGACGCTGAACCTCTATAACTTCCCCGACCCGTCCGGTGCGGTCCAGCAGGCCGTGACCAACTGCAGCGCGGCGAGCCACGGCAAGTACACGATCGTCTACAACAAGCTGCAGAACGCGGCCGACCAGCAGCGGCTGCAGATGGCCCGGCGGCTCGCCGCCGCGGACAGCTCGATGGACATCCTCGGGCTGGACGTGACCTGGGAGGCCGAGTTCGCCACGGCGGGCTGGATCCGGCCGTGGACCGGCACGTACAAGCAGCAGGCCATCGCCGGGACGCTCAAGGGGCCCCTGAACACCGCTATCTGGCGCGGAAAGCTGGTCGCGGTCCCGTACAACAGCAACACCCAGCTGCTCTGGTACCGCTCCGACCTGGTGAAGACCCCGCCGAAGACCTGGGCGCAGATGTTCAGCGACGCTGAACAACTGGCCAAGCAGGGCAAGCCGCACCTCATCGAGATCCAGGGCGCCCAGTACGAGGGCACCGTGGTGTGGTTCAACACGCTGGTGGCCAGCGCGGGTGGCAGCATCCTGAACCCGACCTCGACCGCCGCCCAGCTCGGCCCGCCCGCGGTCAAGGCGCTGTCGATCATGAAGCAGCTCGCCACCTCCTCCGCCGCGGATCCCAGCCTCGGGGTGCAGATGGAGGACCAGAACCGGCTGGCGATGGAATCCGGCACCGCG
>DASXKD010000463.1:0-1811 GCA_036497045.1 Streptosporangiaceae bacterium
ACAGATGGGCCCGGGCGCGCAGCCCGCGAAGTTGGCTCATGGTGGCGGGCGTGGCGGCGCTGATGCTCGGGTTGACGGCGGCCGCGAACGCCCCCGCCGGGGCCGGGGCCCGCGCGAGCCGGGCGCGTGAGGGAAGCCGGACGAGCCCCCGCGGCGAGCCAGGCCCGCTGGGTTTCTGGTACGGCACCGACAGCCTTTCCCGTGACGGTCAGCGGTTCCGCGCCCTACTCAGAACCGCAGATCGGCGGCAAGTACGGCGGCTACATCGGCATGACGGGGAACTGGGCGACGTGGCAGCATTGCGGCGACAAGATCGCCTGGTCGGACACCAACGCCGCGGACGCGGACACCAACTTCAGCACCTACCACAAGGGTGTCGGCACCGGCGTCTACTGGTTCATGGGCGGCCCGGGTGTCGATCCGCATTACGACGGCACCACGACCGAGGCGTACGCCTGGGGCCAGCAGCAGGCGATCCGCACGCTCTCCGATGTCGCCAAGCTCACGGTGACCTACCCGGTGATCTTCGCCGACGTCGAGATACCTGGTAACGCGCCCGGCATCAGCCCGGCACCGGACAACGGCTGGAAGTCGGTCTACACCTCACCGTGCAGCGGCAAGGTCAGTAAGACCGGCATCCCGGCGAGCCTGGACCGGGCCGACTTCAACGGGTTCTTCGATGAAATCGCGCACAACTCCACCTTCACGCCGGGCGTCTACTCCTCGGCGCCGATATGGGCAAGCATCTTCGGCACCGGCAGGCACTCCCACATCAGGCACACCTACGAGTGGACCTACCTCGGCGACACCAGCAGCCTGTCGCACACGCCGGACGGCTGGTGCCTGCGGAACACCAACACCTGCGCGCAGTTCTACGGCGGGGTGACCAGTTCCGACAGCAACGCCGTGATGTGGCAGTGGTCCGGCGGCGGCGGCACGTTCAACGGGTTCGGTGACTTCGACCAGATCGACGCCAACCGGACTCCGGCCTAAGGATGCCCGGAGGTCACCGGCGCGCTCGGCGCGCCGATGACCTGGCCGGCCGGCCTGCCCAGCCGGCTGGGCCACGACATCTGGCCGGCGCTGTCAAGTTATATCTCGATAGCGCCCGGCTCCCGGGCTGCGCCCGCTCTGGTGCCGCGTGGGAGCATGTGCGGGTGCACGCGCTGAGAACCCCCGATGACCGTTTCGCCGATCTGCCCGGCTTCCCCTGGGCGCCGCGGTATGCCGACGTCGGCGGGCTGCGGATGGCCTACGTGGAGGACGGCCCGGCCGACGGCGCGCCGGTGCTGTTGCTGCACGGCGAGCCGAGCTGGTCGTTCCTGTATCGCTCGATGATGCGGGTTCTCGCCGATGCCGGGCTGCGGGTGATCGCCCCCGACATGATCGGCTTCGGCCGGTCGGACAAGCCAGCGGAGATGAGCGACCATTCCTTCGCCCGGCATGTCGAGTGGATGCGTGCCCTCGCCTTCGACGCCCTCGGCCTCACCGGGCTCACCCTCGTCGGCCAGGACTGGGGCGGGCTGATCGGGCTCCGTCTGGTGGCCGAACACCCGGACCGGTTCGCCCGGGTGGTCGCGGCGAACACCGGGCTGCCCACCGGCGACCAGGCGATGCCCGAGGTGTGGCTGCGGTTCCGGGACGTGGTGGCGGCCGCACCGGAACTGGGTATCTCCCGGTTGGTGCAGGCCGGGTGCCGGACCGTGCTGCCCGCCGAGGTGCTCGCCGCCTACGAGGCCCCCTTCCCGGATGAGAGCTACAAGGCCGGCCCGCGCGCGATGCCCACGCTGGTCCCGACGACCCCCGACGAC
>DASXKD010000464.1:0-17969 GCA_036497045.1 Streptosporangiaceae bacterium
CGGCGCTGCGGGCCGAGCTGTCCCCCCGGCACGTGCCTGACGAGATCCACCAGGTACCGGGCATCCCGCGGACGCTGTCCGGCAAGAAGCTGGAGGTCCCGGTGCGCAAGATACTGCTCGGCACCCCGGTGGCCGACGCGGCCGACCCCGACGCCCTCGCCAACCCGGAGGTTTTGGCGTGGTTCAGCCAGTGACTACGGGCCGCAGCTTCGGTGAGGAGGGCGGGCGGCTCACCTACGGCGGCTACCTGCGCCTGCCGGAACTGCTGGCCCTGCAGGTACCGCAGTCAGACCCGCCAGCCCACGACGAGCTGCTGTTCATCACCGTGCACCAGGTGTACGAGCTGTGGTTCAAGCAGATGCTCTTCGAGCTTGAAGCGGTCAGGGACGCGATGCTGGACGGGCAGACGTGGCGGGCGACGCACCTGCTGCGCCGGGTGCACGCCATCGAACGGCTGCTCGTCACCCAGGTGGACATCCTGGAAACCATGACACCGCAGGACTTCCTGGAGTTCCGTGAGGGGCTCGCGCCGGCCAGCGGCTTCCAGTCGGCGCAGTACCGTGAGCTGGAGTTCCTGTCCGGGCTCAAGGACCGCGCCTTCCTCGCCCGGTTCCGTGCCCTGACCGGCGCCGAGCGCGACAGGCTGTTGCGCCGCCTGTCGGAGCCCTCTCTCTGGGATGCTTACCTGGCCCTGCTTTCCGCGCGCGGGCTGGCCGTGGCCGGCGACGAGGAGATCCTCGCGTCGCTGCGCGCGCTGGCCGGGGACCGGGCCACCTACGACGACCTCTGGCAGCTCGGGGATGACCTGCTCACCCACGACGAGCTGGCCGGGCTCTGGCGGGCAAGGCACGTGCAGATGGTGGAACGGCAAATCGGGACAAAATCGGGTACCGGGGGCTCAACCGGGGCACCGTACCTGCGTAAGAGGGTGCCGCTGCACTACTACCCGCTGCTCTGGGAGCTGCGGGACCACCTGTAGCGGCGGTCGCGGATTGGGGAGCGAAATGGCGGATACACCGGACATGTCCACCCTGCTGGACGAGGCCGCCAGCCTGGCGGCGCGGTCGGCCGGGGCGGACGGCGGAGTCGGCGACCTGCGTCATTTCCTGGGCGCCTATTACCGGCAAATGCCCGCCGAGGAACTCATCGCGGCCGGCCCGGCCCGGCTGGCCGGGGTCGCGGCCGAGCATGCCCGGCTGGCCGCCAAGCGCCCCCAGGGGCGGGCCCTGGTCCAGGTGAGCGCCGGGGGCATGTGCTCGGCGCTGGAGGAGCAGCGCGGGGCGGTCGACATCGTCACCGACGACATGCCGTTCCTCGTCGACTCGATCACGATGGAGCTGACCAGGCACGGGCTTGAAAGCTTCCACGTCATCCACCCGCAGCTCCTGGTCCGCCGGGACGTCACCGGCACCCTGTGGGAGGTGGTCGGCTCATTGCGCGACGCCAGGCACGCGCATGACGAGATCCCCGAATCCTGGACGCACATCGAGATCGACACCTCCGCCGGCGTGTCCCTGGCCGAGCTGGAGAAGGACCTGCAGCGGGTGCTGCTTGACGTGCGGGTGGCGGTGGAGGACTACCCGAAGATGACCGAGACCGCGCTGCGGCTCACCGACAAGCTGGAGACCGAGGGCCCACGGCCGCCCGCCGAGACCCAGGCGCTGCTGCGCTGGCTCGCCGGCAACCACTTCACCTTCCTCGGGTACCGCGAGTACGACCTGGTCGAGGGGGAGCAGGGCATGGCCCTGGTGCCGGTGCCCGGCACCGGCCTCGGCATCCTGCGGCACGACAAGAAGGGGCCGTCCTCGTTCGCGGCGCTCCCGCCCGAGGTGCGCGCCAGGGCCAAGGATCCGCAGCGCCTCATCCTCACCAAGGCAAACTCCCGGTCCACCGTGCACCGGCCCAGCTACCTCGACTACATCGCGATCAAGCGGGTCAACGAGACCGGCGTGCCGGTCGGCGAATACCGGTTCCTCGGCCTGTACACCCACGAGGCCTACCACGAGAGCATCGCCCGGATCCCGGTGCTGCGCCGCAAGCTGGCCGAGGTCCTGGAGCGCAGCGGCGCCACGCCGGACAGCCACGACGCCAAGGACCTGACCGAGATCCTGGAGGCCTACCCGCGCGAGGAACTGTTCCAGATCTCGGCGGACCAGCTGACCCCGATCGCCCTCGGCGTGCTCCACCTGCGCTCTCACCCGCGGACCAGGCTGTTCTTGCGGAAGGACGTCTACGGACGGTTCATGTCCTGCATGGTGTACCTGCCCAGGGACCGGTACACCACGGCGGTCCGGCTGCGCACGCAGGAGATCCTGCGCGAGGCGCTGCACGGGGAGACCGTCGAGTACAGCGCGACGGTGGGGGAGTCATCGCTGGCCCGGCTGCTGGTGGTGGTGCGGGCCAAGCCGGGCACCGCGCTGGCCGACGTGGACACCGCCGACCTGGAAGCCAAGATCGTCGCCGCGGCGCGGTCGTGGGACGAGGATCTCGCCGCCGAGGCCGCGCGCAAGCTGGGTGACGCCCCGGCGCGCGCGCTGCTGGCCCCGTTCGCGGGCGCGATCCCGCAGACGTACAAGACCGATGTGCCCGCCCCTTACGCGGTGAACGACCTGATCCGGATGCAGAGCCTGCTGGCATCGGCCGAGACCAGCTCGTTCGACCTGTGGGAGGCCGAGGGGTACGTGGGCGGCCAGCCCACGGCCGGGGACGGGCACGGCGTGTGGCGGCTCACCATCTACCGGGTCGGCACGCCCATCACGCTCACCGACGTGCTGCCGCGGCTGCAGCACATGGGCCTGGACGTGGTCGACGAGCACCCCTATGAGTTCACCGGGCCGCTCGCGGAGCCGTTCTGGATCTACGACTTCGGCCTGCGGCGCACCGGC
This sequence comes from Streptosporangiaceae bacterium, assembly GCA_036497045.1. Classification (GTDB taxonomy): domain Bacteria; phylum Actinomycetota; class Actinomycetes; order Streptosporangiales; family Streptosporangiaceae; genus DASXKD01. Next base: position 2,886 of record DASXKD010000464.1, read on the forward strand.
GTCGGCGCGGCCGGCAACGAGCCGGTCACCGGCCAGTTCCCGACGGTCGCACCGGGGGCACTGGCGCCGTCCGGGCCGGTCAAGACGCTGTTCGAGGACGCGCTGACCGCGCTGTGGCAGGGCAGGATCGAAGACGACGGGTTCAACGCCCTGGTCCTCGACGCGCACCTGACCTGGCGCCAGGTCGGTGTGCTCCGCGCCTACGCCAAGTACCTGCGGCAGGCCGGGATCACCTTCAGCCAGCGCTACATCGAGCGGGTGCTCGCCTTCAACGTGCCGGTGACCCGGTTGCTGGTGCGGCTGTTCGAGTCCAGGTTCGACCCGGCGCGGACCCGGGGCGCGGCCGAGCGCGGCGATGCCATCGCGGAGGAGATCCGCGGCCGGCTTGACGAGGTGGAGATACTCGACCACGACCGCATCCTGCGCAACTACCTGGGACTGATCCTGGCCACGCAGCGCACCAATTATTTTCGCGATACGCCCTCCCCGGTGCCCGCGGCCGCCATCGGCGACACGCCGTACCTGGTGCTCAAGCTGGACGCCGGCGCCGTGCCGGAACTGCCGGATCCACGGCCGCGTTTCGAGGCGTTCGTCTACTCGGCGCGGCTGGAGGCCGTGCACCTGCGGTTCGCACCGGTGGCCCGCGGCGGCCTGCGCTGGTCGGACCGGCGGGAGGACTTCCGCACCGAGGTCCTGGGGCTGGCCAAGGCGCAGGAGGTGAAGAACTCGGTCATCGTCCCGTCCGGGGCCAAGGGCGGTTTCGTCTGCAAGCGCCTGCCTGACCCCGGCGACCGGGAGGCCTACCAGGCCGAGGTGCTGGCCTGCTACAAGACGTTCATCGCCGCCATGCTGGACATCACCGACAACCTGCACGGCGGCAAGGTCGTGCCGCCGCCCGGCGTGGTCAGGCACGACGGCGACGACCCCTACCTGGTGGTGGCCGCCGACAAGGGCACCGCCACCTTCTCCGACACGGCCAACGAGATCTCCCAGGCCTACGGCTACTGGCTGGGCGACGCGTTCGCCTCCGGCGGGTCCGAGGGTTACGACCACAAGAAGATGGGGATCACCGCGCGCGGCGCCTGGGAGTCGGTGCAGTTCCACTTCGCCACGCTCGGCGTGGACCCGCAGACCACGGAGTTCACCGTGGCCGGCATCGGCGACATGTCCGGGGACGTGTTCGGCAACGGCATGCTGCTGTCGCCGCACATCCTGCTGGTCGCCGCGTTCGACCACCGGCACATCTTCCTCGACCCCGCGCCGGACGCCGCGGTGAGCTTCGCCGAGCGGCAGCGGCTGTTCGCGCTGCCCCGCTCCTCGTGGGCGGACTACGATGGCGCGCTGATCTCCGCCGGTGGCGGGGTGTGGCCCCGCAGCGCCAAGTCCGTCCCGGTGTCCCCGCAGGCCAGCCAGGTGCTCGGGCTCGGGGAGACGGTCCACGCGATGCCACCGGACCAGCTCATCTCCGCCATCCTGGCGGCCCCGGTGGACCTGCTGTGGAACGGCGGCGTCGGCACCTACGTCAAGGCGGGCAACCAGACCCACGCCGACGCCGGGGACCGGGCCAACGACGCCGTCCGGGTCGACGCCGACCAGTTGCGCGCCAAGGTGGTCGCCGAGGGCGGCAACCTGGGCCTCACCCAGTCCGCCAGGATCGAGTACGCGATGCGCGGCGGGCTGGTCAACACCGATTTCATCGACAACTCGGCCGGCGTGGACACCTCCGACCACGAGGTCAACATCAAGATCCTGCTCCAGGCCAAGGTGGACCGTGGCGAACTGACCCCCACCGCCCGCGGCGAACTGCTGCACGCGATGACCGACGAGGTCGCCGCGCTGGTGCTACGGCAGAACTACGACCAGAACCGGGCGCTGGCCGCCGCGGGCGCACAGGCGGCGCAGATGCTCCACGTGCACTCCCGGTACCTGCGCAAACTGGAACGGGAGCACCGGATCGGGCGGCGGCTCGACTCGCTGCCCGGGGACAGGGAGATCGCCGAGCGCCGGTCCGCGGGCCTGGGGCTGACCGTGCCTGAGTTCGCCGTGCTGCTCGCCCAGGCGAAGATCTCCGCGGTCCAGCAGGTGCTTGAGTCCTCCGTCCCCGACGACAAGTTCCTCCGGTCGGTACTGACGTCCTACTTCCCTGAGCCGCTGCAGGCCGCCTACGCCAGCGAGATGGACCTCCACCCGCTGCACCGGGAGATCGTGACCACGATCGTCGTCAACGACATGGTGAACACCGGCGGGACCACGTTCCTGTTCCGGATGAACGAGGAGACCGGCGCGTCGGTCCCCGGCATCAGCGCGGCATGGCTGGTGGCGCGCGAGGTCTACGGGATGAGGCGCTTCTGGGCGCAGGTGGAACGGCTGGACGGCCAGGTGAGCGTGGCGACCCAGACCGCCCTGCTGCTCGAGGGCCGCAAGCTCACCGAGCGGGCGGTCCGCTGGCTGCTGCAGAACCGGCGGCCGCCGTTCGACATCCAGTCCACTATCGACTTCTTCGCCGACGGGGTGCGCGCGGTCGGCGCCAGCCTGCCCGGGCTGCTGACCGGGCGGGATCTGGTCACGTTCACCGAGCGCCAGCAGGCGGCGGTGGCCCGCGAGGTGCCCGCGGAACTGGCCGAGTGGGTGGCCGCGATGGTGCCCGCCTACTCGGCGTTCGACATCGTCAACGTGGCCGCGGACACCGGGAGCGACGTCTCCGAGACCGCGGGCATCTACTTCAACCTGGGCGGCCGCCTGCAGATCACGCGGCTCAGGGACCAGATCGTCGCGCTGCCCCGCGACGACCGCTGGAACACCGTGGCACGCGGCACCCTGCGAGACGACCTGTACGCCGCGCACGCCGCGCTCGTCTGCGATGTGCTGAAGGCCACCGGCCCTGGCACCGCGGACCAGCGCCTGGCGGAGTGGGCGCAGCGCAACGCGGAGGCCGTGCAGCGCACCTCGCGGACCCTCAGCGAGATCTGGGAGACCGAGCGGTCCTCGCTGGCGACGTTGTCGGTGGCGGTCCGGGCCGTCCGCGACCTCGTTGCGTCCGGTGCGCCGCCGGTACATTCTTGAGGCGTGCGGGTGTACAGGTTACTGATCGTCCGGCAAGCTCCAGGTCCTCGCGTAGGCTTTCCGCCATGACAGGTACCGACCCGGCAACTGAGCTCTCGGAACTGTCGTCCAAGCTCGGCAATGTGGAAGCCGTCCTCAACCCGGACGCGATGAACCGCGAGGCGGACGGGCTCAAGGAACAGTCCGCCGATCCCGGCCTGTGGGCCGACACGGAACGAGGCCAGGCAGTCACCAGGCGGCTCTCCTACCTGGAGGGTGAGCTGGGCCGGCTCACCCGGCTGCACCAGCGCCTGGACGATACCCGGGTGATGTTCGAGCTGGCCGACAGCGAGAACGACGAGCCCACGCGCCAAGAAGCGGCCCGCGACCTGGCCGCGCTGCGCAAAGAGATCGACCAGCTCGAGATCCGCACGCTGCTGTCCGGCGAGTACGACGCCAGGGACGCGCTGATCTCGATCAACGCGCAGGCCGGGGGTGCCGACGCCGCGGACTTCGCGCAGAACTTGCAGCGCATGTACCTGAGGTGGGCCGAGCGCCACGGGTACCCGACCGAGATCTACTACACCTCCTACGCGGAAGAGGCAGGGATCAAGTCCACCACGTTCGTGGTCAAGGCCCCGTACGCCTACGGCACCCTGCGCGGCGAGCACGGCACGCACCGCATGGTCCGCATCTCCAAGTACGACAACCAGGGCCGCCGCCAGACCTCGTTCGCGGGCGTGGACGTGATACCGGTCGTCGAGCAGGACGACCAGATCGACATTCCCGAGGACGAGATCCGGGTGGACGTCTACCGGTCCAGCGGTCCCGGCGGGCAGGGCGTGAACACGACCGACTCGGCGGTGCGGCTCACCCACCTGCCGACCGGGATCGTCGTGTCCTGCCAGAACGAGCGCAGCCAGATGCAGAACAAGGCCACGGCCATGGCGGTGCTCAAGGCCAAGCTGCTCGAACGCAAGCGTGAGGAGCAGGAGGCCAAGATGGCCAACCTGCGCGGCGAGACGACCAGCAGCTGGGGCACCCAGATTCGCAACTACGTGCTGCACCCCTACCAGAACGTCAAGGACGTCAGGACCGGCCTGGAGACGGGCAACACCGGGGGAGTCCTGGACGGCGACATTGACGACTTCATCGAGGCGGAGATCCGCTGGCTGCGCACGCACGGCGCGGAAGGCTCTGACGGGTCCAGCGGCACCGCGGACAGGGCGGGCGTTTCCGGCGCCTGATCAGTGCGTGAGCTGGAGGATGATCAGCACTAGCACCAGGGCGGCCAGCGCGGCGGCGGTCAGCGGCACGGTGAGCCCGCCGCCGTGGTGATGGACCCGGGCGCGGGCCGAGGCGCACGCCGGGCAGCGGGCTTCCACCACCGGGGATGCGCAGTTCGCGCAGATCAGGTCTTCGCAACTCATCGCGGTCCCCTCTAGCCGGTGGTGCCCGGGCCTCGCTCGGCCCAGGCAGCCTCTTAGTCAGTGTTGCACGCCTCCAGCTAGTTTCCCCCCTAGACTGTCGTGTGCCAAACCGGGCAGGAGCCAGGGAAGGCCAGGTAGCAATGGCCGGCCGGTTTCTGGGCCCGCGTCGTCCTTAATTTCTGCCGAGCGCGTGTGATGGGCCTGTGATCCACTTCGATAACGTCACGAAGACGTACCCGAACCAAAGCCGTCCGGCACTGGAGAACGTCACCCTCGACGTCGAGAAGGGCGAGTTCGTCTTCCTGGTCGGCCCTTCTGGCTCGGGCAAGTCCACCTTCCTGAGGCTGATCCTCAGGGAGGAGCGGCCCTCTGAGGGGCGGATCCACGTGGCCGGAAAGGATCTGGCCAGGCTCACCAACTGGAAGGTCCCCTACCTGCGCCGCCGCATAGGCTGTGTATTCCAGGATTTCCGCCTGCTGCCGAACAAGACCGTGTACGGGAACGTGGCGTTCGCGCTCCAGGTGATCGGGAAGCCGCGCCGCTTCATCCGCAAGGTCGTGCCCGAGGTGATCGACCTGGTCGGCCTGGAGGGCAAGCACGAGCGGATGCCCGACGAACTGTCTGGCGGGGAGCAGCAGCGGGTCGCGGTGGCCAGGGCGTTCGTCAACCGGCCCATGATCCTGCTGGCGGACGAGCCCACGGGGAACATCGACCCGGCCACGTCTATCGGGATCATGAAGGTTCTCGACCGGATCAACCGGACCGGCACGACCGTGGTCATGGCCACCCACGACGCCGCCATCGTTGACTCCATGCGCAAGCGGGTCATCGAGCTGGAGTACGGCAAGGTGGTGCGGGACCAGTCGCGCGGCGTGTACGGCCAGGCGTACTGACCGGGCTAGCGGCCCCTGACCCGGCCGCTGGCGTGCCCGTGGCAGGAAAACAGGCGAGATTGCCGAGGATCAGCGACTATGCGAGCACAGTTCATCCTCCAGGAGGTCTGGACCGGCCTTCGGCGCAACCTGACCATGACCGTCGCGCTCGTCGTCGTGGTCGCTATCAGCCTGTCCCTGCTCGGCACCGGGCTGCTGTTCGTGAAGCAGGTGGCCGACACCCGCACGTACTGGCAGGGCAAGGTGCAGCTCTCGATCTACCTGTGCACTACGACCAGCGTCAGCCCGCAGTGCCGGCAGAACGGCCCCGCCACCCAGGCTGAAAAGGACCAGATTGCCCGGGACCTGCGCCGCCTGCCCCAGGTCCAGCACGTCTACTACGAGTCGCAGGCGCAGGCGTTCGCGCACTTCAAGCAGGACTTCTCCCGCGACCCGCAGTTCACCAGCCTGGTCACCAAGTCCGAGATCCCCGACTCTTTCCAGGTCAAGCTCGTCAACACCCAGGCGGACTACAGCATCGTCGCGGGTACGGTGCAGGGCCGGCCGGGCGTGGACCAGGTGGTCGACGACGCCTCGATCCTGTCGAAGTTCTACGCGCTGCTTGACGGGGCACGGAACGCGGTCGTGATCATCGCGGTGATCCTGATCATCGCCGCGATACTGCTGGTGGCCAACACCATCCGGCTGTCCGCCTTCAACCGGCGCCGGGAGACCTCGATCATGCGCCTGGTCGGCGCCTCGAACTTCTACGTGCAGCTTCCGTTCCTGGTCGAGGGCATCCTCGCCGGGCTGTGCGGCTGGCTGCTCGCGGCCGGGCTGCTGATCGCCGTCAAGGTGCTGGGGCTGGACTCGCTGCAGCAGTACTTCCCCTACAACGTCGAGCTGTCCGCGGCTGACCTCGTCGAGGTCATCGTGCTGGCCATGGTGATGGGGGTGCTCCTGTGCGGAGCCACCTCCTTCCTCACGCTGCGGCGCTACCTGCGCGCGTGAAGGCACGCCGGCGCCTCGCCGCGGCGGCAGCCGGCGCGAAACAGCGCACGGTGATTGCCCGCAACCGCCGGGCGAGGCACGATTATCACATTGAGGATGTCGTGGAGGCCGGGCTCGTCCTCACCGGCACCGAGGTGAAGTCGCTGCGGGCGGGCCGTGCGTCCCTCACCGACGGCTTCGCGCAGATCTCTGACGGGGAGATGTGGCTTTACAGCGTGCACATACCCGAATACGCCCAGGGCACGTGGACCAACCACGAGCCCAGGCGCCCCCGTAAGCTCCTGCTGCACAGGAAGGAAATCGACAAGCTCGCAAGCGAAATCGCGGAGCGCGGCTTCACCCTTGTGCCGCTCTCGCTGTACTTCTCGGGCGGGAGAGCAAAGGTCGAACTGGCGCTGGCCCGCGGCAAGCGGACCTACGATAAACGTCAGGACCTGGCACAGCGCGATGCTGCCAGGGAGGTCCAGCGTGCTCACCGGCGCCGAGGATAGCGAGAGAGTCAGTCATGGCGTCCACGCGTAGGCGCGGAGCGCACGCTGCGGCTGCGCCCGACAGCCCGGGCACCCCGGGCACCGCGGGCGCTGCGGATGCTACGAGCACCGTGAGCGCCGCGGGCGCCGACGACGCCAGCGCCGTGGGCAGGCGGGTGAGCGGCTTCCGCGCCCGGCTGTCGCCCGTGCGGGTGATCCTCGCCGTGCTGGTGCTTGGCTTCGGCACGATCGTGGTCACCGGCGGCTTGTGGTCCTCGCCCTCGGCCGAACCGACGGTGCAGCAGTTCCTGCTGGACTGGCAGCAGCACTCCTACGCGGCGGCCGCCGCCCTCACCACGGGGCAGCCTTCCGTGGTGACCACCGAACTGGCCAATGCCTACAGCGGGCTCAGCGCGGCGGCGTTCTACCTGAACATGGGCCCGATCGAGCAGGTGGGCGGCACCGCGACGGCCCGCTTCACCGCGTCGGTGGATCTGGGGCAGAACGGGGCGCCGTGGAGGTACACGGGGAACTTCACACTGCAGCGGGTGGGCCCGTCCTGGAAGATCGTCTGGAGCCCGAGCGTGATCAACCCCGGCCTGCGCCCGGGGCTGCACCTGGCGGTGATCTCCACCACCCGGCCCCGGATGCCGATCCTCGACGCCGAAGGCAGGCCACTCCAGGTCAGGTCCACCGCGTACATGCTCGGCGTGGTGCCGCGCAAGCTGAAGAGCGCGACAGCGACCGCCGACGCTCTCGGCCAGGTCACCGGCATCGATCCGACCGAGATGCTCGGCTGGATTCGCGCGGCGCCGCGCGGGCGCTTCCTCGAACTGGTGACCTACAAGCCCAGGGATTACCACAGGCTCGCCCGCCAGCTCAGGAAGGTCCCCCACTTGATCCACCACAAGCGGCGGGTGCTCTTGTTCGACAGCATCGCCAGGGCCGTGGTCGGGTCGGTGGGCGCCGAAGCCTCCACCGCCCTGCGCAACGCCGGCATCGCCTACCGCCCCGGGGCCACCGTCGGCCTGGGCATCGGCCTGCAGTCGCGGTACCAGTCCTACCTGACCGGGACCCCGAAGACCGAGGTGGTCGCCGCGAAGGCCAGCGGGCGCACGGTACGGGTGCTGAAGACCTGGCCAGGCAGAGAGCCTGCCTCCGTGCACACCACGATCGACGGCGGCGTCCAGCGGGCGGCGACGCAAGCCGTGACCGCCGCGCCGGGCTCGGCCGCGATCGTCGCGATGCAGGCATCCTCGGGGCGGATCCTGGCCGTGGCCGACCACAAGGCACCGGGGATGCCCTCGATCAACCCGCTGGACGGGCAGTACCCGCCGGGTGCGGCCTTCACCATCTTGTCCACCGAGGCGCTGCTGGCCAAGGGCGTGACCGTGAACACCCGGATTCCCTGCACTACCGGCAACCCGGTGGGCGGGCACAACTTCAGCAACGTGCCGCCCAAGACCAAAGCGGACATGGGTGCCACGCTCGGGGGAGACTTCGCCCAGGCCTGTGCCACCGCCTTCGCCGGTCTGTCCCAGCGGCTGAACACGGCCGAGCTCAACAAGGCGGCCGCCGGGTTCGGCTTCGGCCAGCAGTGGCAGTTGCCGCTGCCGGGGTTCTCCGGAACGGTCGGGACCTCCAACGGTGTCACCCAGCTTGCCGCTGCCACGATCGGCCAGGGGAACGTCAAGGTGAGCCCGCTCACCATGGCGGGCGTGGCCGCGCAGGTGGCCACCGGCACCTGGCACGAACCGGCGCTGGTGACCCGCCCGCCCGACGCGCAGCAGTCCCGGCGGTCCCCGTTCGCCGCCGGCACCCTGGCCAGCCTCCGCAGCCTCATGCGTGATGCCGTGAGTTCGGGTGCCGCACGGCGCGCGAACGTCAGGGGACAGTTGGTGTATGGCCAGGTGGGAACGGCGCTGCTGACCTCGGGGAAGCACCGGAGGTGGGCAACCTGGTTCGTCGGCTACCGCGGCGACATCGCCTTTGCCGCCGTGGAGTTCACCGCGTCGTCCCGGGTGTCAGCCGCGCCATTGGCCGCGAGTTTCCTGCGCTCGGCCCCTAGTCGCTAACCCGGCCGCGGCCAGCCGGGGAATCCTAGCCAGCTGGGGAATCCTAGTTGGCTGCCGCGTGTTGAGCCGGTAGCGTGAACAAATAGTGAAGGCTGGGGCCGTCGCAGTGTGCAGTACCGTGGCCCCAGGGCTCACCAGACAACTCAACATGGGGGTGACAGGCTTCGACTTCGGTAGTTGATCCAGGGGAAGCGGGCCGAGGACGGCGGACATAACCTCGTAAAACCTGTGACCGCAACTTAATAAGTGCCAATGTAAAGCGCACTCACCTCGCCCTCGCGGCCTAACGCGAGTTAGAGGTTGTCAGCCCGGGAGCGCCTCCGGCCCGGTGTCTGGCATCAGCTAGGAGGATCCACCGCTCAGCCCGGTCGCGGGGATGAGCGGGACACCTAACAGCGACTGAGCCCGGCGGCGGCGCGCCTGCGAGACCGCCGGGGCTGAGAAAACCACAGCAGGCTGCGCCCGGAGAAGCCCTGGTGATGTACTGAAGGACGCGGGTTCGATTCCCGCCACCTCCAAGAGTGCTCAGGGGACACCGTGAGCATTGTTGGAGGTGCCCATGTGCTCCGGCCGGCCCAACCGCCTGGTGGGGTCACGGTTCCGGATGAGTTAACGCTTACGGCTCATGCTGCTTGCCCTAACGGGCACTGTGGCGTGGGCCGTGGTGCTTTCCCGGGGTGCTGACCTCCCAGCCGTTCGTGACCATGAGTTCCGGGGCTAGAGGCCCATCTAGTCATGATCACGAACTGGATCCCGGGTGCGGGCCTGGATCGGCCGTCCGTCATCGCCGGGGCACGCGCCGGGCCACGGTTACGTGCGCGCCGACCTGGGCCTCGGCAACACGCTGGTCCCGCCGCTATCGGCTGACCGGGCGCCCGGCCGCCTGTCCAGCAACCGGTTCTGGTGCGCCCGGCTCCGGCACGCTCGGTTCCGGTGCCGTCCGCGCCCGGCCACGGGAGACAGCCACGCCAGCCAGGCACAGCGCCCCGCCCAGGTAGGCCAGCGGCCGTGGCGTCTCGCCGAGGAACGCCCAGGACATCAGCACCACGATGGCAGGCACGACGTAGGTGGTCGCGCCCATCCGGCCGGCGGTGGTCCGCGTCAGCGCATAGGCCCAGGTGGTGAACGCCAGCGCGGTGGGAACCACGCCCAGGTACACCACCATGAGCGTCGCGCTCACCGGCGCGGCGGCGGTCTGCGTGGCGAGCTGGCCTGCGAACGGCAGCGTGGCCAGCGTCCCGATGAAACAACCGAACGTGGTGACCTGCAACGCCGACGCGTGCCGCAGCGCGGGCTTCTGGCCCACCACCGCGGTGGCGTAGGACACGGCCGCGAGCAGGCACATGCCCACGCCGAGCAGCGACGCGCTGCCGCCACCTGACTCCGACAGCCCGACGACCACCGCTCCGGCGAACGACACTGCCAGCCCGGCCAGCAGGCGGCGCGGAAAGCCCTCCCGCAGCAGCCAGCCGCCCAGCACCGCGATGACCACCGGGCCGATGTTGACCACCATCGCCGCCGTACCCGCGTCCACGTGACGCTCGCCCCAGTTGAGCGTCACCATGTACACGCCGAACCACAGCACCCCGGTGCCGGCAATGCCGGGCCACGCGGCGCGCGGTGGCCGGCTCTCGCCGCGGGCCAGCCAGACTGCCCCGAGAACCAGGGAGCCGGCCAGCAGCCGGCCCAGGGCCAGGGCACCTGGGTCGAAGTACCGCCCTGCGTCCCGGATCACCACGAATGCCGACGCCCAGGCCAGCACCGTGACCGACACCGCGGCCAGCGCACGCCGGTCCAGGCCACCGCCCGGCGTGCTGGCATTCCCATGCCTCACGGGCTGACACTAGGCGCGGGACCGTTCAGCCGCGAACGAAATATTGGTGCGGTGAGCCCAGCCGTTCCGGAGCCGTGCCCCAGCGCGGCCGTGCCGCCAGCGCGGCCGTAACGGCGCAGCCCTGGCCACCGGCCGCCGGGGAACTGACGGAAATATCAGCAGCGCTACGACGCGCCCTCGAAGTGTGCTGCTCGCCGGGGCTGCTCGGTTGCGGACGATCACCCCGTCGGTTCCGCGGGGGCGATCGTCGGTGATCATGGTTTCTGGGGCGGGCCGAGGCCGGCGAGGCGGCATTGCGGGCGGGTCAGCAGGTCCAGCTTGCTGCGATGGGCGAACGCGCTGCGGCACATGGCCCGCGCAGCGTCGCCGCACTGGTGCAGCACCGCGCCGCCGGTGCTGCTCGGCTCCACCACGTTGACACATCCGTGGCTGGACCGCCCGTAACTGCCTGGGCTCAGGGCCGCCCATGCGCCGGCGCCGGCCACCAGGACGATCAGCAGCCCGCCCACGATGGCGAACACCCGCTTCTGGCGGGGCGTGAGCGATTCCCCGTGGGGATTGGGCTGGCGGCCTCTCATGCCGGTCAAGCATAGGGAGCGGATCGATTCTACGATTTCGTATATGACGATTTCGTAGCAGTGCCGCGGGCGGGCCGGGTCAGCGCATTCGCGGCAGTGCCGCGGGCGGGCCGGGTCAGCGCATTCGCGGCAGTGGCGTGAGCAGGCCGGGTCAGCGCAGGGCGACCCAGGCCGCGTACCCGCCGAGCCCGGCCAGCAGCACCGCGGTGCCTATCCGGATGGCGACCGCGTCGACGACGCTGCCGAGCCACCGCCCGCTGGTGACGGCGATCGCGGAGACCGTCCACAGGGCCAGGATGGCGCCGGTCGCGACCGAGAGCGGGTCGCGATAGTGGGCGGCCATGTTGGCGGTCAGCAACTGGGTCAGGTCGCCCCATTCGGCGGCGAAGATGACGGCGAAGGCCGTGGCCGCGGTCCGGCCCGGTCGCGACGGCGGCACCAGAGGCGGCTCGGGATGATCCTTGCGCTTGTGCTCCCTGATGGCCTCGGCGACCGCGAGGCCGGCGCCGACCAGGAAGATCACTGCCACCACGGCATCCACGACCTGCGGCGCGAGCAGGTGGAAAACGACGGTTCCCAGGGTGGTGGCGATGACCACGTGCACGGCGAAGGCCGCGGCGGAGCCGAGCCAGACCGCGAAGGGGCGCCCGCGGGTGGACATCACCAGCGAGGCGACCATGGTCTTGTCGGGCAGTTCTCCGACGAAGATGACTGCGAAAACCGCGCCGATGGTGGCTAGGTTCACGTCGGGGCGCTCGGCGCGCTGACCGGCTCGTCCAGGGCGGTGTCGGGCACTCCTGGGCCAAGCCAGCGCTGCAGCCAGTCGATCTCCTCGGCGAGTACGTGCAGGACCGATTCCCTGGCGAGATAGCCGTGGCCCTCGTGGGGCAGCATCACCAGCCGGGCGGTGCCACCGTTGCCGCGGATCGCCTGGAACAGCCGTTCCGACTGGATGGGGAAGGTCCCCGAGTTGCCGTCCTGCTCGCCGTGGATCAGCAGCAGCGGCGAGGTGATGTGGTTTGCGAACCGGAACGGTGAAACCTGGTCGTAGACGTCGGGGGCCTCCCAGTAGTTGCGCCGTTCTGTCTGGAACCCGAACGGCGTCAGGGTGCGGTTGTAGGCGCCGCTGCGGGCGATCCCTGCCGCGAACGCCGTGGTGTGCGCCAGCAGGTTCGCCGTCATGAACCCCCCGTAGCTGTGCCCGCCCACGGCGACCCGGGCCGGGTCGATGATCCCTGCCTCGTCGAGCGCCCGGATATGCGCCAGAGCGGCGCCGGTGACCTGTTCCAGGTAGGTGTCGTTCATCGTCTCCGGGTCGCCGATCACCGGCATGGTGGCGTCGGCAAGCACCGCGTAGCCGCGCAGCGTGAACACAACCGGGCCGAGCGCGGTGACCCTGGTGAACTCGAAGCTGTCGGCCCTGATCTGGCCGGCGGTGTCCGCGCCGCCGAAGTCGTAGGGGTAGGCCCAGATCACCAGCGGCAGGCGGCCGTCCACGGCGGGGTCGTGCCCGGGCGGCAGGTACAGCATCCCGGACAAGGTCACCCCGTCGCCCCGGTCATGCGTGAACAGCCGCTTGGTTACCCGGGTGAGCTGCGGGTGCGGATCGGGCCAGCGGGTCAGCGGCCTGGGCCCGGAACCGCCGAGACCGGCCACGACCAGGTTCGGTGGCTCGGCCGGGCTCTCGTGCCAGAGCACCACCTCGTCCCGGTCGGCCGAGGTGAAGCCGAGCACGTGCTCGACCGCGCCATGCGGGCTCTCGTGCAGCCGGGTGACCGTGCCGGTGGCCAGGTCGAACCGGTCGAAGAACGGCCGCTTGCCCTCCGGGGTGGCACCGTCTCCGCGCAGGTAGATGGCTGTCCCGTCGGTCAGCACGGTCTGCGAGCCGTCGGGATTGGTCACCCGCAGCGGCGAGCCCGGGTCGCCATAGGCGTCGTCCACCGACCTGTCGAACACGGCACGGGACTCCCGCGGCGCGTTCAGGTCACACCACCAAGTGGTCAGCCAGCGGCGATCGCGGTCGTGCTCGACCATCAGCACCTGGCCCGGCGCGTCGAGGTCGTACCAGCCGAGGCAGCGGTGCCGCACGTCGAGCACCTGCTGCGGCGCCCGGTCGAACGGCCCGGTGAGCCGGTACACCCGGTCGCGGTACTCGGCCGGTGCCACCGGGTCCCCGCCGTCCAGCGCCTCCACCCAGGTCAGGCTCGCCGGAGCGCGCTCCTCCCAGCCGACGAGGCGGGGGCCGAGGGGCACGCCCTGGCGGGGCACCTCATCGCTGACCGGCTGATCCGCGATCACGGCACGCGGTCGGCCGTCGCTGGCCCAGACCTCGGTGCGGCGGGCGAACCACACCCAGGGGACACGGAACGAGAACGGCCGCTGCAGTTGTTGCACCAGCAGGTGCGTCCCGTCCGGCGAGTCCTGCAGCGTGTAGTAGAGCCCGGGCGGCCCAAGCTCGGTGCGCTCCCCGCTGGCCGGGTCCACCCGGCACGGGACCGAGGTGGCCAGTACCTCGAAGCGGTCCTCGTCGGCTCTGGTCCGTAGCAGGTCCTGATAGGTCGCGAGCTGTGACCGCTTTCCCGCGGTCTCCTCAAGCCGTGGCTCGATGGCCGCGTCCGGCAGCACCGGGCGGTCCGCCGGGCAGGCCAGCACCAGCAGCGACCGGCCGTCGCGGGACCAGCGCACGGTACCGCCGCCGGAGGAGGGTTCGCCGCCGAGCACGTCGCAGATGGACAACCCGGCCAGTTCGGCGACCTCGCCGGTCTCCGCGTCCCCGACCCACAACCCGACTCCGTCAGGGCGGTCCACCGTGAAGGCAAACCGCCTCCCGTCGGCCGCCCAGACCGGGAAACCGGCCTGCGCTCCTTCGGGCAGGCCGGGAAAGCGCTCGTGCCCGTCAGCGATCCGCAGCACCGACAGCCTGCCCGCTCGGCGCAGCCGTCGCCTGGCCCGCAGCCGCTGGTCGATCCGGAGCCCGGCCAGGGCCAGATACGGGCGGGCCAGCATGGCGATTTCCGGGTGGGCCGCGTAGTGGACGAGCACGAGATACCTGCCGCCGGGGGCCATCGAGACCGACGGCGGCGGCGGCGCGTCGACGACCGGGATGAGATCGGCGGGAGGTGTGGTGTACGGCACGGGGATCCTTCTGACGACGTCAAGCATTGGTGATGCAGCGGTCAGGATAGCGGCAGCGGCCAGGGATCGTTGCGGCCGCGGGCACACGCCGCCCGGCCGCTGTCACCAGCCCTCTCGCGCCGGGCAGGTGCCGCCGCTACCTGGACAGGCCGCCACCCGCCACCTGGACAGGCCGCCATGCGCCACTTAGGCTTGACTGTATGATCAGTCAAACAGTGTGCCCCCCTGCCCCTCTTGACCCTGCCGCCGTGGCGCAGTCATTGCGGCCGTTCGGGGAAAGCCGGATGCTGCCCCGGGCCGCCTACGTCGGTCAGGCCGTGTTCGAGTGGGAGCAGCAGCACATGTTTGGCGGCGGCTGGGTCTTTGCCGGCCGCAGTGATCAGGTGGCCAGCCCCGGTGACATGCGCGCAGAACCCTTCGGCACGGGCAGCGTCCTGCTGACCCGCGCCGAGGACGGGGTGCTCCACGCGTTCGCCAACACCTGCCGTCACCGGGGCCACGAGCTTTTGCCGTGCGGGGCCTCCGCACAGCACAAGGTGATCATTTGCCCCTATCACGCCTGGACCTACGGGCTGAACGGCGACCTGCGGGCGGCGGCGGGCTTCAAGAACCGGCCGGAATTCGCGGCCGCCGAGTG
>DASXKD010000465.1:0-1512 GCA_036497045.1 Streptosporangiaceae bacterium
TGGCCCGCCGGAACGAAACCCGGCTGGACAGCTGCTCGGCCACGCCCTGCGCGACCAGCTGGGCATCCGCTTCTGGGTTCTTGACCTCGAGGATGTTCAGCTGGATCTGTTTGGCGGTGAGCTTCTCCAGGTCGCTGCGGATCCGGTCGGCCTCGGCGCCGCGGCGGCCGATGACGATGCCGGGCCGCGCGGTGTGGATGTCCACCCGCACCCGGTCCCTGGTCCGCTCGATCTCGACCTTGGAAATACCCGCGCGCTCCATGCCGCGCTGCAGCATCCGCCGGATCGCCACGTCCTCCGCGACGTAGTCCTTGTACAGCTTGTCGGCGTACCACCGGCTCTTGAAGTCGGTCGTGATGCCGAGCCGGAACCCGTGCGGGTTCACTTTCTGGCCCACTAGCGGGTCCCTCCTCGGCCGTTGGAAGCATTTTCGTCGGAAACGATGACGGTGATATGGCTGGTCCGCTTGAGGATCCGGTAGCCGCGGCCCTGGGCGCGCGGCCGGAACCGCTTGAGCGTGGGCCCCTCGTCCACCCAGGCCCGGCTGATCACGAGGCCACCAGCATCGGGGCCGCCGGCCTGGCCCGCGTTCGCGACGGCGCTCGCCAGCACCTTGCGCACCGGCGCGCTCGCCGCCTGTGGCGCGAACGAGAGCACGGCCTGCGCCTCCTCGGCGGGCATGCCGCGGATCATGTCCACCACCCGGCGGGCCTTGCGCGGCGTCACGCGGACGTACCGCGCCATCGCCCTAGCCTCCATCGCTTCTTCTCCAGTCTCTGTCCGGGCAGGCGCGCCTAGCGCCGGCTCCGGCGGTCATCCCTGACATGGCTGCGGAACGTGCGGGTGGGGGCAAACTCCCCCAGCTTGTGGCCGACCATCGCCTCGGTGATGAACACCGGGACGTGCTTACGGCCGTCATGCACCGCGATCGTGTGACCCAGCATCGCCGGGACGATCATGGAACGCCGCGACCACGTCTTGATGACGTTCCGCGTCCCCTTGTCGTTCTGGCCGTCCACCTTCTTACTCAGGTGGTCGTCCACGAAGGGGCCCTTCTTCAGGCTACGAGGCATTATGAGGTGCTCCTACCGCTTCTTCTTGCTACGCCTGCGGACGATCAGGCGGTCGCTGGGCTTGTTTTCTGGGCGGGTCCGACCTTCGGGCTTGCCCCACGGGCTGACCGGGTGGCGCCCGCCAGAGCTCTTGCCCTCACCGCCACCCAGTGGGTGGTCGACCGGGTTCATGGCCACGCCGCGCACCGAGGGCCGCTTGCCCTTCCACCGGTTGCGGCCTGCCTTGCCGAGCTTGATGTTGCCCTGCTCGGCGTTGCCGACCTCACCCACGGTGGCGCGACAGCTCGCGTCCACCCGGCGGATCTCGCCCGAGGGCATCCGGAGCTGGGCGTACCCGGCTTCCTTCGCGAGCAGCTGCACGCTGGCCCCGGCCGACCGGGCGATCTTGGCGCCGCCGCCGGGCCGCAGCTCGATGGCGTGCACCATGGTGCCGGTGGGG
>DASXKD010000466.1:0-2912 GCA_036497045.1 Streptosporangiaceae bacterium
CCGGATGTACTTGGTGAGGTTGTCATACAGCCCGCGGCCGAGTTCCACGGCCTTGACGATCGTGGCGAAGTTGTCGTCGGTGAGGATCATCACCGCGGCTTCCTTGGTCACCTCGGTGCCGGTGATGCCCATGGCGATGCCTATATCGGCCCGCTTGAGGGCCGGGGCGTCATTGACGCCGTCGCCGGTCATCGCGACGGTCTGGCCCTTCTTCTTCAGGGTGTCCACCAGGCGGACCTTGTGCTCCGGGGTGACCCGGGCGATCACTCCGATGTCGTCGATCCCGGTGACCAACTCGTCGTCGCTCATGGCCGCGAACTCGGCACCGGTGATCACTGTGCCGTCGATGCCGAGCTGGCGCGCGATCGCCGCCGCGGTGACCGCGTGATCGCCGGTGATCATCCGGATCCGGATGCCGGCCGCCTTCGCGGTGGCGATGGCGGCCTTCGCGGTGGGCCGGGGCGGGTCGACGATGCCGACGAGGGCGAGCAGCTCCAGGTCGCCGACCAGCGGGAGCAGGTCGGCCGCGGGATCGAAGGCAGCCGGGTCGAAATCCTTACGCGCGGTGGCCAGCACCCGCAGGCCCTGCTCCCCGAGCCGCTGGTTCTCGGCCAGATAGCGCTCCCGGAACTCACCGTCGGCCGGGACCGCCCCAGCGTCGGCGTCCAGAACCGTGGCGGCACGGGCGAGCAACTGGTCGGGCGCGCCCTTCACGAAGCACCGGACCACGTCGCGACCGGATTCGTCGGTCATCGCGTGGAACGTGGCCATGAACTTGTAGGCGGCGTCGAAGGGGAGCTCCGCGACCCGTGGGTAGGCCTGCCTGGTCGAGACGGTGTCGATGCCGCCCTTGGCGGCCAGGGCAACGAGTGCTCCCTCGGTCGGGTCGCCGATCAGTTCCCCGTCGTTGAGTACCGCGTCGGAGGCGAGCACCATGGGCAGCAGGAACTGGTCCAGCGGGATCTCCGGCTGGCCGGCAACCCGGGTGATCGGTCCCACGGTCGCATACCCACTGCCCTCGATGGTGTAGCGGCGGCCGACGATCGCCATCTGGACCGCGGTCATCTGGTTCAGCGTCAGCGTCCCGGTCTTGTCGGAGTTGATCGCTGAGGTCGAGCCCAGGGTCTCGGTCGATTGCAGCCGCTTCATGATGGCGCCGACCTTGGCGAGCGCCTGCGTCCCGTAGGCCAGGATCGTGGTGACCACCGCGGGCAGGTTCTCCGGCAGGGCGCCGATGGCGAAGGCGACCGCGGCGGTGAAGATCACGGTGAACGTCTCGCCCCGGGCGATGCTGAGGATCACCGACACGACCAGGGCGCAGCCCGCGATCAGGAAGATCTGCTGGGTCAGCTTGTCGAGCTGGCGGGTGAGCGGGGACTTGACGGCCTCTTCCGCCTGCAGCATCCCGGAGATGTGGCCGACCTCGGTGGCCATCCCGGTGGACGTGACGACGTATTCGCCCGCGCCCCGGGTGACGTTGGTGTTCATGTACACCATGTCGGTCCGGTCGCCCAGCGGGGTGTCGGCGCCGTCGACAGGCTCGGTGCCCTTGGAGACCGGCAGGCTCTCCCCGGTCAGCGCGGACTCCGCGACCTCCAGCGTCGCCGCTCTCAGCAGCCTGCCGTCCGCGGGAATGATGTCGCCCGCCTCGATGGCCACCACGTCGCCGGGGACGAGCTGTTCCGCGGGAATCTCGGTGAGCTGGCCGCCCCGCCTGACCTTGGCCCGGACGATCATCATCTGCTGCAGCGCGGCCACCGCCGCCGCGGCCTTCCCCTCCTGCCGCAGGCCGAGCACCGCGTTGAACACGGTCAGCAGCAGCAGCAAAAGGCCCGTGCCCAGCTCCTTCAGCGGGTACAGGCTGCCCACGCCGGCCACCAGCAGGACGATCTGCATCGGGTCGGCGTACTGGCGGAGAAACACATGCCAGCGGGCCTCGGCCTTGCCTGCCTCGAACTTGTTCGGGCCGAACCGCTGGGTGCGCGCTTGCACCTCGGCAGAGCTGAGGCCTTCCCGCTCATCGACCTGTTCCGCCTGAAGGACGGAGTCGGTGCTGAGCGCATGCCAGGCGGTCCCGTCGCTGCCGGACGCCAGGCCCGATGGGGGAGCCCCGGTCGGTGTGGTCACCCGACCTCCTTCTCGCATGTGCTCGCCACGTTTCGCATCTTGTTCGGGCTGTCGGAGGGTGTCGTCACCCTTCCGGGGGTGATTCGCCTGCGCAGCGGGACGACGCTCAGAGCAGCCGCAGTTCGACCGCGCGCTCGATGGCCTGCGAGCGGGATGTCGCCCCGAGCTTCTGGTAGATGGACCGCAGGTGGGTTTTCACCGTGTTGCGCGAAACCGTGAGTGTGTCCGCCATCTGCAGATACGTGCTTGTCGGCAGGAGTTCGAGTATCCGCTGCTCGGCGGCGGTCAGGGGCTCGGCGAACCCGCCACGAGGCCGGGACGGATCGGGCTGCCCGGCATGCACCTCCACGGCCGCGGCGATCAGCTCCTTAATGAACGGATCCGGCCGTAGCTGGGTGGCGTGCTCGATGAGATAGCTGGTTACCTGGGGGGCAGTGGTGACGACGGTGTTGAGGAAGCCCTCACCGCGGGCGGAGTGCAGGACGCTGCCGAGAGTGCTGGGGGCCATGGGGTCGGCGCGTTCGATAGAGGTGGCGGCGAGCAGTATCTGCCGGACCAGGGCCTGGCGGGGCGGGAGGCCGGTCAGGGCAGGTGCGTGCAGGTGCTGATGCGCGGTGTGGTGGTCGCCGGCCGCGAGGGCGATTCTGGCATGCAGCATGGCGCGGCTGGCGGGGTGCAGGGTGGTGGCTAGCTGCGCGGGGGTGCGCAGGTCGCCGAGGGACAGGCGGAGCAGTGCTTCGGCTTCGTCGGCGCGGGACAGCAGCGGTGATCTGGTGCCGGGGAGG
>DASXKD010000467.1:0-9400 GCA_036497045.1 Streptosporangiaceae bacterium
CCGCCGCTGCCCTGGGGCCGCGAGATCCAACAGCGGATGACGCGAACCACGCTTTGCGTACGGTACCCGATCTCCCCGGCTGGGCGGCCGCCCCGGCCGGTACCGGGGCGGCCGTCCGGCCGCACGGTGCCGGGCTCAGTCGGCGAACTCGGCGAACTCCTCGTAGGCCGCGAGCACCGTGCCGTCGCGGCCGAGGATCTGCACCGACGCCGGGAAGGTGACGGCGCGCGGCACGAAGAACAGCACCACGCCCTGGTCCGCGCCATCCTGCACGGCCGTCCCATCGGCGAACGTGAGCCGGACCAGGTGCGCCTGTTCGCAGCCGTCTCCGGTGACCTCGCCGCCTCCGGCAAACAAGGCATCGCCCCACATCGCGGCGAAGTTGACCCACGGCCTGCGCCGTGCCGGGTGACCGCCGCCGCCCCCGCCGATCGGCCCGGCCGCCCAGTCCCCGCCCGGCCGCCGCCAGGTACGGGACAGCAGCCACTGCTCCTGGCCACCCGTGGTGCGGAACGCCGCATAGTGCAGCTCGCAGTCGCCAAACCCCCGGGTCTTGCGGAACTCGACCGTGCCCGGGTCGGCATCCGCCCCGCCGCCGGATGACGTGAACGCCACCCAGCCCCGCTGGTCCGGCGGGCTCACCCGGTGCTGCACGCCAGGCCCGGCGACGAGGTAATCGAAGACCGCCTGCTGCGAAGGGGCCAGCGCCATCCCTCATTGTCATCCTGGCGACCGGGCCTGTGCTCGTTTGCCGCATGAGCCCGAGGGGACATCCCTGGCTACCGCGGGATTCTCCTGTACCGGAATGTAAAGTCCTGACAAAGCCGGGCACGCGCGTGAGAAGATCGGCGGGACCGCCGTCGGAGGGGTGTCCCGGTGCTGACCAGGCTGGAGAGCCGCGAGATACAACGCCGTACCCGCAAGGCCGACCCCGGCCGGGCGGGCCAGCGGCCGCGGCCCGACCTGGACCCAGGTACCGACCTGCTGCCGCAGATCAAGCACATCGTCGTGCTGATGATGGAGAACCACTCCTACGACAACTACTTCGGCATGCTCACCGGGCGCGGCGAGGGTTTCGAACTGGGCCCGGACGGTGCGCCGACCGCCGTCAACCCGCGCGCGGACAACAGCCAGGTACAAGCGCACCGCCTGACCTCGACCACGCAGGTGCCACACGTGCCCGTCCAGAGCTGGCACGCCACGCACCTGCAGTGGAACGGTGGGCGCAACGACGGGTTCGTGCGCAGCGTGCAGGCTACCGTGCCGACCGCCCCGGCGGTGGAGGCCGAGCTCCCGATGGGCTACTGGACCGAGCAGGACCTGCCGTTCTACTACGGCCTGGCCCGCACGTTCCCGCTCGCCGACCGCTGGTTCTGCTCGTGCCTGGGGCCGACGTTCCCCAACCGGCGGTTCATGCTCGCCGGCACGGCGCACGGGCTCATCGACGACCTGCCATTCGGGATGGGCGACTACCCGCCGAACGGCACCGTGCTCGACATGCTGACCAGCCACGGCATCTCGTGGCAGAACTACCACTACGAGTCCTCCCTCGGCACGGTGCTCAAGCGGGGCCTGGGCGGCGGGGGCCTGGCCTCGCTGCGGCGGCTGGCCTCGCTGGGCCGCTGGTTCCCGCCGCTGGTGACCGCCGTGCGTGGGAACAAGACGTTCACCGCGGACCTGTACCCGTTCGGGCTGGCCAGGTGCCTGCTGCACCTGAGCCACGTGGACCGGTTCTTCGCCCAGGCGGAAGCCGGCACGCTGCCCGCGTTCAGCCTGGTGGATCCGGACTTCATCACGTTCTCCGAGGAGAACCCGCAGGACGTGCGGAAGGGCGAGAGCTACGCCGCCGAGGTGATCAATGCGGTCATGCACGGCAAGGGCTGGCCGCACACGCTGCTGATCTGGCTCTACGACGAGCACGGGGGCTACTTCGACCATGTGCCGCCGCCGGAGGCCGTGCCGCCCGACGACGTCCCCGGCCACAGCCTGCTCGCCATGCCGCCCTGGCTGCGGGCCCTGCTGAAGCCGGTCTTTCCTCGATACCTGGCCAGCATCGCGAACCTGGATACGGGCCCGGTGAGCTATGACCGCTATGGGTTCCGGGTGCCCGCGGTGATCGTGTCCCCCTACGCCCGGCCCGGCTACGTGACCAGCCAGGTCTTCGATCACACATCCGTGCTGAAGCTGATCGAAACCAAGTGGAACCTGCCGCCGCTCACCGACAGGGACGCCGCCGCCGTCGCCCCGCTTGACGCGCTTGACCTGGATTCCGAGCCCGCGTTCCTGACCCCTCCGGCCCTCCCCGCACCGGCCCTGGCCTGGGGCTCCTGGTAACCGGGCCGCGCCAGGTTCAGAGCGGGATTGTCCGGCCCTTCCACGCGCCGCCACGGCCCGCGTGGTACCGCCGGGCCGAGTCCGCCGTCATGCCGGCGTACAACAGCGCCGCGATCGGCAGCCCCGGGGCACGCAACCAGGACAATCGGTACAACCTGAGCACCGGGAGGTAGGTCACCGCCTGCAGGAACCAGCCGGTGAGGCCGGCCGCGGCACACCAGCCCGCCGCGCCCGCGGCCGGCCCGGTGCCCGCGCCCGCCGCCAGGGCCGCCAGCCCGGCGAGGCCGGCCACCGGCGGCAGCAGGTAGAGCCATGCCAGCCCGGCCAGCACCGCCACCAGCAGCGGCGGCGAATACCGGAGCTGGGTGTAGGCGCTGCGCGCCACCATCCCCCACAGCTCGGCGAGCCTCGGGTAGGGCCGCCGGCTGCGTATGTCCGTGGTGAACCCGAGCCAGCAGCGGGCGGCCACGGGCGGCCGTTTCAACAACCGAGCCAGGGCGATGTCGTCGATCCTGGCACCCTTGATGCGGTCCAGGCCCCCGGCGGCCGCCAGGACCGTGCGGCACACCAGCATGCAGCCGCCGGCGGCAGCGGCGGTGCGGGCGCCCGGGCGCCCGATCCGGCGGAACGGGTAGAGCTGGGCGAAAAAGTAGACAAAGGCAGGAACGATCCACTTCTCCCAGCCGGTGTCCGCCCGCAGCAGCGCCATCTGGGACACCAGCGCACGGTCGTCGGTGACCGCAGCGCGGACCAGGGCGCCGACCGTGCCGGGCCCGAAGGCGATGTCGGCATCGGCGAACAGCAGGTAGTCACACTCCCCCGCGGCCGCCACGCCCTGCGCCATGGCCCAGACCTTGCCCGCCCATCCCTCGGCCAGCGGCTCGCCCCTGATCACCTTGAGCGCCACGTCAGACGCGCTCCCTAGTGCCTCGCCGACGGCCGAGGTCCCGTCCGAACTGCCGTCATCCACCAGCACGACCGACAGCTCACCCGGGTACTCCTGGCCAAGCAGGCTGGGCAGCGTCTCCGGCAGGATGGCCGCCTCGTCCCGCGCCGGGATCACCGCCACTACCGAAGGCGAGTCCCCCGGGCCAGGCTCAGCTCTCCCGTCCCCCACGGGCAGCCGGCAATCCGTGCGCCAGTAAACCCCGTGCGCGACCAGCAGGTAGACCCACGCGACCGCCGCGAGCACGCAAGCAGCAACGAGAACCGGCATCCCCGCAGCCTCGCACACCGGGCGCCCGCCGCAGCGCCGGCCGTCGGTGCTGTCCAGGATGGTGTTGTGCCGGTGATGCGCGCCACGTGCGTTCCGGTTGCCCGGGCCCGCGGCCGAGGTGTTATCTGGCCGGCTGGCCGTCCGCGGAGCCGCTCGCGGCCGTGCCGCCCGGCAGCGCCCGAGGCTCGTCGTCGCTGTCGTCCTCCCCAGCGTCGAATCCGCCGTGGGCCGCGGACGCCCCGGCCAGGTTCTTCTTCACCGAATCCAGAATGGTCAGCCCCTGCGCGACCAGGCCGGCGGTCAGCTCACCCAGCCCCTCCGCGCCATTCAGCACGTTGACGTTCGCGCCGGCCAGGCCGCTGGCGGCCTCCTTGACGATCTGCGGAAGCTGGTCGATCAGCATACGGTCGAGCGCGACCCGGTCGTGCGAGGCCGCCGCGGCGGCCAGGACGCGCATCCGCTCCGCATCGGCCTGGGCGAGGATACGGACCTTGTCCGCTTCGGCCTCGGCCGGCTTGATGACCTCGGCGACAAGCTGGCGCTGGCGCAGCTCGGCCTGCTGGTGCGCGAGTTCGGTCTGGGCGGTGATCACATCACGCTGGGCCTTCGCCTGGGTGAGCGGCCCCATCTGGGCCGACTGGGCCTGGGCCTGGTCCACCTCGGCCTTGTACTGGGCCTGCACGACCGCCGTCTGCCGCGCGTACTCGGCCTGCTTGCGCTGCGACTCCTGCTCGGCCTCGGCGGCCGCCTGGTTGGCCTGAGCCTGCGCGATCTTGGCCTGCCGCTGGATCGCGGCACGGTGCGGGGCGGCCATCGCGTCGATGTAACCGGAGTTCATGTCGTCGATCGACTGGATCTGCAGTGAGTCCACAGTCAGGCCGATCTTGGCCATCTCGGACTTCGACCCATCGAGGACTTCGGTCGCGAGCTTCTGGCGCTCGGTGACGATCTCCTCCACCGTCATCGAGCCGACGATCGAGCGCAGGTGCCCTGCGAAGATACGCCCAGTCAGCGTGGACATCTGGTCCTGATCGGAGAGGAACCGCTGGCCGGCGTTGATGATGCTCTCGTCGTCGTTGCCAACCTTGAACGCGATCACGGCCCGGACGTTCACCGAAATGCCCTGCCTGGTGACGCAGACCTCCGAGACCTCGGCCTCCTGCATGGACAGCGTCAGGTAACGCGCCTTGCGGAAAAAGGGAAACACGAACGTGCCGTGGCCGACGACCACCCGGAACGGCGCGGTGTCCCGTCGGAGCCTGCCGCCAGAGATCATCATCGCGCTGTCAGGGGCGGGAACTCGATATCCGAACATGGTGGTGCTCCTCAAACGACATCGTCGGGAAAGGGATCCAGCGGGTCTATCCACGGGCTGACGTCGACCGTCCGCGTACCGCGGTTGTTGATGACCAGCACGGTCGCGCCCCGGGGAACCGGCTCGGCGGACCAGGCGATGAACGCCTCAGACCCGCCGCGGATCTTGACCATGACCTCACCGGGGCCGGCCGCGCCGCGGGTGGCAATGATGATCACACCGATGGAGCCGATCAGGGATTCGTCCCCGGCCACGACCAGCCGCTCCTCACAATGCCCGACTTGGACATCACACACTATCGCCTGACGACAGAACGACATCCTGGGCGCCCGGGCAGCGGCCGGCCCCGGGGATCAGTCTGGTGGCTGCAGCCCGGCGAATTCGGTGGCCGGTGACTCCTGGACCGCAGGCTCGGCCGGCCGGCCCGCCTGCTGGGGCAGCGGCCGCGGCGCAATCGCTGCGCAGCCGCGGAATAGGGTGCCCGGAGTCCGCGTTAGGAACATTCGCTGGCGTGCTTGGATCCCCCGGGCCGCAACTATAGATGCCTTCGCGGAATACCGTCCGGCTGGAGCCGCGGGGCGCCACTCGCCGAGGAGGCGACCGCACGTCAGCACCTCGACGGGGCCCCCGTGAGCGTCAGCTCCCGGGGGCGTCGTCGTTTCCGGGAGCAACGGGCCGGGCGGCCCGGGGGGCAGGTCAGGCGGCGCTCTCCCGCGCCAGCAGGAACAGGGTGTAGGCGGCGAGTGTGGAGTCGTCGGTGATGCCGCCACGGCGGATCATCCGTTCCACCTCAGCGCGGCCGAACCACCGGCAACGCAGGTCCTGCTCCTCGAGCTCAAGCTCCGGGGTGCCTGGCGTCAGGCCGGACGCCACGAACACGTCGAAGCTCTGACTGACCAGCCCGTGCGCGCAGTGCAGGTGGCCCAGGTGGCGCAGCACGCTGGCCGTCATGCCGGTTTCCTGGCGGAGTTCCTCCCTGGCGAGTTTCTCCGGGTCGTCGGCGACTGCCATGCCGGGCAGGGTGCCCTGCGGGAACTCCCAGCACCGCATCCGCACCGGGTAGCGGTACTGCTCGACCAGGTGAAAGCCGTCGTTCTCGACGGGGATGATCAAGGCGAAGTCCGGCTTCTCCACATACGAGTAGATCCCGGCCGACCCGTCCGGCCGCCGGATGCCGTCCTCACGCAGGCGCATGTGGGGTGTCTCGTAGACCACCCGGGTGGACGTCTGCTCGATGATCGGCCCGCTGGCCTCAGGCACCGGAATACCCCCTCCGCATGGCCTCGATGACTGGCCAGATGGACGCTAGCCGGCCGGCCCCGTGGTCCTGGCCGCCGGTGTGCTCACGCTCAGGCGGGCCAGGAGAACCCGGTTGCCGCGAGCACATCGGCGGGCCGGGGCAGGGCCGCCTGTGCTCCCCGGCCGGTGGCCGCCGCCGCCCCTGCCGCGCACGCGGCGGTGACCGCGGCGGCCGGGTCCAGGCCGCTGGCCAGTGCGACGGCGAGCGCCCCCACGAACGCGTCCCCGGCTCCCACGGTGTCCACCGCGGTCACCCGGAACCCAGGCACGGCGGCCGCCCCCGACGGCCCGGCCAGCGCCGCGCCGGCCGCGCCCAGCGTGACCACGACGTGCCCCCCGCGCAGGCCCGCGGCCAGGCCCGCCGCCACGTCCCGGCCAAGCGCCGCCTCGTCCGCCGGCGTGGCATCAGCCGGCCGCCCCGCCAGGGCCGACGCTTCCTGCGCGTTGACCACGAGCCAGTCCGGGCACTCGGCGAGCAGGCCGGCCGCCGCCTCGGGGACCGGGGCCAGGTTGAGAACGGTGCGGACCCCGCCGGCCCGGGCCCGGCGGATCGCGGCGCCCAGCACGGGGACGGGGATCTCCGCCGACAGCACCAGCACGTCGCACGGCTGCGCGAAGGCGGCCGCCACCTCCGCGTCCCCGGCGAGCCCGTTGGCTCCCGCGGCGACCGCGATCGAGTTCTCCCCGGCCGGGTCGACGGTGATCAGGGCCAGCCCTGAGGCCACCCCGGGCACCGCCCGCAGGCCCGTCACGCCGACTCCCTCGGCCACCAGGCCCGCTCGCAGCCGGGCGCCGAACTCGTCGTCGCCGCAGCAGCCCACCATCGACGTGGCGGCCCCGAGCCGGGCGGCCGCAACCGCCTGGTTGGCTCCCTTCCCGCCCGCGCCGATGGTGGCGGCCGCCGAAGTGAGGACGGTTTCCCCTGGCTCGGGCAGGTGCGGCACGAGGAGCGAGATGTCGGTGTTCAGGCTGCCCAGGACGGTCACCGCGGGACGCTTCGCCATGGCCCCCCTCCTCGCCGGGTACCGGGGCCGCACGCGCTTTAACGCCCGGCACGGTAACGCATCCAGACATCTCCCGGACCACGTCACGACACGATCCGGCGGCCGAACGGGACCCAAAAAGTATCTCATTCGGCATAGTGCAACGATCCTGGTCACCCGTAATGGGCGGGCCAATGTCAGGTATCGTGCAAAGATCACTACGCTGCTATCCCACACTTCCGTGCGGACACTGATCTTGGGGGTAGACCCGGCCGGACGGGTGGTTCAGCATGACCGGAATGCGAAGGAAGTCCTTGATCCGCCGAACGGCTCGCTGCTCGGCACGCACCTGAGCGATCTGGTGGTGGGCAACTCCCCCACAGGGACACCGCTGAACAGTCTGCTTGACGCGGTCAAGGGGGGCCGGGAAGCGACCGCGGTGCTCACCTTCAAGGCCCAGCGCAGCAACCCCATCGACACCGTGGTCACGCTGCAGCCGATGCGCGGCGACAACGAGGGGTGCCCGTCGGCGCTGGCGATCCTGCGCATGCCACCGCCCAGCGTGGAGCAGTTCCTTGACCCCGCGCTGATGCGGCATGCGCTGCTGGATGAGACGTTCCGGCAGATGGGGGCCACCCTCGACCTGGACCAGCTGGCCCGGGGGCTGATCAACATCGTGGTCCCGCACTTCGGCAACTCGGCCGGGCTGCTGCTGCTGGAGAGCCTGGTGGCGGCCGACGAGCCGCCCGCCTCCCAGAACGACGGGTCCTACCTGCTGCGCCGGATGGCCATCGCCACCGACGACAGCAACCCGGACTGGGACGCCACGTTCCCCACCGGGGAGGTGCTGCGCTACCCGGCGGGCTCGCCCTACACCGAGTGCCTGAACACCGGCCGGCCGGTCCATGCGCCCGCCATGACCACCACCGAAGCGATCGAGCAGGCCGAATCGTGGCTGCGCCGGCCCATGGGGCTGCTGGCCGACTCGTCCATGTTGCTGCTGCCGGTCAACGCGCGCGGCTCCACGCTTGGCTTCATCGTGTGCAACCGGCGGAAGGGCTTCCGATCGTTCGACGCCTACGACACCGAGATCGGCATGGAGTTCGCCTCCCGCGCGGCGATCTTCATCGACAACGCCCGGCGCTACAACCGGGAGCGGGCCACCGCGCTCACCCTGCAGCGCAGCCTGCTGCCGACCGGGCTGTCGGCGCCGTCCTCGGTCGAGGTCACGCACCGGTACCTGCCCGGCAGCCAGCTCATCGAGGTCGGCGGGGACTGGTACGAGTCGATCAGCATGCCGGGCGCGCGGGTGGCCCTGGTCGTCGGCGACGTGGCCGGCCACGGTGTCCGGGCCGCGGTCACCATGGGCCGGCTGCGCACCGCGATCCAGACCCTGGCGATGCTCGAACTGTCCCCGGCCGAGACGCTGCAGCATCTCAACGAGCTGATGCGGAAGATCGGCGAGCGCGAGCCGCACTTCGCCACCTGCATCTACGCCACCTACGACGCGGTGAACGGCACCTGCGAGGTCGCCTGCGCCGGGCACCTGCCGCCGCTGCTGGTCCGGCCGGACGGCACCAGCGAGTTCCTCGACGTGTCCCCGGCACCGCCGCTTGGCGTGGGCGAGGGGCTGATCTCCAGCCGGACCTTCGAGATCGAAGACGGCAGCATGTTCGTCCTCTACACCGACGGGCTGGTGGAAAGCCGCGGCCGCGACATCGACGACGGGCTCAAGCGGCTCCAGTCCGTGTTCGACGCCGACTCGGTCGCCGGCTCGATGGACGACCTGTGCAAGGCGATCCTGGCCGGCGCCTACTCCGATCAGCACCGCGACGACATCGCCGTGCTGATCGCCCGGCTGGCCCGGATCGACGGCGGCCTGCAGGCGTCCTGGGCGCTGTCCGGCGAGCCGTCCGCGGCCCGCGAGGCACGGTCGCTGGTGGCCGAGCCGCTGGAGAAGTGGGACCTGGCCGGCATGATGGACACCACTCAGTTGCTGGCCTCCGAACTGGTGACGAACGCGATCAGGTACGCCGAGGGCCCGGTCACGCTCCGGCTGATCAAGGAGGGCGCGCTGGTCTGCGAGGTGCTCGACAACTCGCCCGCGCTGCCCAAGCTGCTGCACGCGGCCAAGGACGACGAGACCGGCCGGGGCCTGCAGATCGTCAGCAAGCTGTCCGGTCGCTGGGGCGCCCGCCGGACCAATGGGGGCAAGGTCGTCTGGTGCGAACAGCCCTTCCCCCGTACCGACAG
>DASXKD010000468.1:0-2056 GCA_036497045.1 Streptosporangiaceae bacterium
AAGCAAGCCGTGAATCCGGCGCTCTGACGCCTGCTCTCTTTCTGCCCGGCGATTTCGAATTCGGTGAGGTGCCAAGCACCGAAGGCAGCACACAGGCGCCGCCCCCCAGTCCACAAGCGCCCAGCTTGGGGCCACTGGCCGCGTTCACTGGCACGTGGCACGGCCATGGATTCAACCAAATCTTCCGGCCCGACAGCGGCTCGCCGACCAAGCTGCCCATCCCCGTGCGGTCGGATAACCTCCTGGAGCTGAACCTCGTCAGCCAGACGCTATCCTTCACGCGGCCAATAGGAACAGTGCCTAACCGCGGCGAGGACCAACCGGACATCTTCCTCAACGGCGTCGGCTACCTACTGACCGTCAGCGACATCACCGACCCGGCGAAGCCCATAGGCATCCATTTCGAGCCCGGAGTGTGGATGAACGTCCCCGCGACCACGGACCCCCCCGAGGGGAACACCCTGGTGCGGATGGCCTCGATCCCGCACGGCACCACGCTCAACGCACAGGGGACGTTCCGGACATTCAGCGGGCCGCCCTCGATCCCCCCGGTCAGCATCACCCCCAATATCGGGCGGTTCCCCAGCCAGACCGCCAGCGACCCGCGTACCGCGCGGATCCCGCAGAACCTGGCCCCGTTCATCAGGAAGGGTTCCATCACGCAGGCCATCCTGGACGACCCGAACACCGTCCTGCGCGACGCCACCGCCAAACAGACCATCCTGTCGACCACCGCCCTGGGCGTTGCCACCAACGCCAGCAGCCCGCTCTTTGGCGGCGGCAACGACGACATCGCCTTCCTCGACGGCAACCACAACGTGACCGAGCCGAACGCGCAGATCCCGCAGATGGCCTCCTTCTTCTGGATCGAGACCGTTCAGCACGCCCTCACCGTGCCGGCCTGGTCCCCCGGCCAGCCGCCGCTCGCTATCCGCGGCGAGGCCACCTACGGGCCCGCGCCGGTGTTCTTGGTGACGCCACCCTCCGCGGTCACCACACCGCGCCAACTCAGGGTCACCTCGACCCAGATCCAGTACTCCCAGAAGGTGATCATGAACTTCAACGGCATACTCTGGCCACACGTCTCTGTGGGCACGCTCGTGCCTGACGCCCTTATCCCCGCCTCCCCATCCCAGTGGTCTTAGCCACAGTCGCCGACGCGGTGGAAGCGGCTTGCACGGCTGCCGAGCGCACCGTGCTCGCGCTGGCGAAGGGCAAGAAGTAACCCCTAGCCGAGCAACGCGGCGAGCTGGGCCAGGTCGGCACGGGTGTTCGGCACGGTCATCCCGCGTACTGTGCCCTCGGCGTCCACGGCGATCGCGAACGGAGTCCCGAGCACGGTCAGGGCCTCGCTGACCTCGTGGTTGTCCTCGATCAGCGCGGGCACGTCCGGCGGCAGGCCAAGAGCGGCGGGCTCGCCCTCCGCCGTGACGACGAGCAGCCGCCCGGTCAGATCGCCGGTCCCTTCGGCCGCGAGCTGGGCGGCAATGAGCTGGCACGGCCGGCATCCGGCGCTCAGGAACGCCAGGATGACCGATCGTCCGCGCAGGTTGTCGTTGGTGACCTTGCCCTGCGCGTCCCGCGCGGTGAAGGGCGGCAGCGCATCGCCCACGGTCAGTCCGGGCAGTCTCATCCTGGACTGATGCCCCGGGGATGCCCCGAGCTGTGCGCTCACCGCTTCGAGTTGCGCGCTCACCGCCTCCAGCAGCGGCGCGACCTGCCGCAGCACGCCCAGCATCAGCACCGCGAGCACGAGCACGGCCACCGCGATGACCACGACGGCCAGAGCCCATCCAACGGGCATTGGCTACCTCCCTGGAATCCCCGGCCGTCTCGCCATGTCGGTAGCAGAGGTCATCAGGCCCCTGACGAAAGCTGCCTGGCGGGTCACCAGCGTGGTCATCAGCACAACGAGCACGGCGATCACCGTCGGCGTGATGCCGCCGGCTGGCACCTTCCACGGATCCACCCTGAGCGGACCCGGCCAGACCGACAGCGCGACCGGGCCGTACCCGGCGACGAGCGCCGCGCCCGCGGCCAGCACCAGGTCGAGCGC
>DASXKD010000469.1:0-2740 GCA_036497045.1 Streptosporangiaceae bacterium
CAGCCGAACAGGCGGTGGCGGACGAGGGGCCACAGCAGCCGAATAGCCAGCAGGAGGCGATGATGACAGACAGGAGAGGATCGACAGCCACAGGCGGTGCAGCACCGGCCGACCAGCCTGGCGGTGTGCGCAACGTCGCGCTGGTCGGCCATTCCGGTTCGGGTAAGACAACTCTGGTCGAGGCGCTGCTGAGCGCGACCGGTGCCATCCAGCGGATGGGGCGGGTGGAGGACGGTACGACCGTCAGCGACTACGACGAGGTGGAGATCAGGCAGCAGCGCTCGGTCAACCTCACGGTGGCCCCGCTCGCCCACGCCGGGGTCAAAGTGAACCTCCTGGATACCCCCGGTTACGCCGACTTCACCGGCGACCTGAGGGCCGGGCTCCGTGCGGCGGACGCGGCCCTCTTCGCTGTCTCCGCCACCGAGGGCGTGGACGGCCTGACCAGGATGCTGTGGGATGAGTGCGCTGCGGTGGGGATGCCCCGCGCCGTGGTCATCACGAAGATCGACCACCAGCGGGGCGACTTCGAGCAGGCCCTGAGCGCGTGCCGGGACGCCTTCGGCGATGCGGTGGCGCCGCTGTACCTGCCCGTGGGCGGCGCGGGCACGGACCTGCAAGGCCTGATCGGGCTGCTGTCGGGCCGCATGTTCGACTACTCGAGCGGGACCAGGACCGAGCGCGACCCCGACGCGGCGCTCGCGGACCAGGTCGAGGAACTGCGCGGCACGCTGATCGAGGGAATTATCCAGGAGAGCGAAGACGAGAGCCTCATGGACTCTTACCTCTCCGGCGAGGAAATCGACCCGAAGAGCCTGATCGACGACCTGGAGACGGCGGTCGCGCGGGGCACCTTCTACCCCGTGCTCGCTGCCTCGGCGCCGCAGGGGGTCGGGATGCTGGAGCTTCTCGAGGTCATCACCCAGGCTTTCCCCTCGCCCGAGGAGCACCCCATGCCCGCCGTCACCTCCGTGGACGGCAAGGCGGTCACCGGACTGAAGAGCGACCCGGACGGACCGCTGCTGGCCGAGGTGGTCAAGACCACCTCCGACCCCTACGTCGGCCGGGTCAGCCTGGTCCGGGTGTTCTCCGGCACCCTGCGGCCGGACACCGTGCTGCACGTATCCGGGCACGGGATGGCCGAGCGCGGTCACGCCGACCATGACGCCGACGAGCGCGTCGGCGCGCTGACCTCGCCGCTGGGCAAGCAGCAGCGCCCGGTGCCGGCGTGCCCCGCCGGGGACATCTGCGCGGTCGCCAAGCTGACCAGCGCGGAAAGCGGCGACACCCTCTCCAGCAAGGAGCGCCCGCTGCTGATGGAGCCGTGGAACATGCCCGAGCCGCTGCTCCCTGTGGCGATCACGGCGAAGTCCAAGGCGGACGAGGACAAGCTGTCCCAGGCGCTCAGCCGCCTGGTGGCCGAGGACCCGACGCTGCGCATGGAGAACAACCCCGAGACCCACCAGCTGGTGCTCTGGTGCATGGGCGAGGCCCACGCGGACGTGATGCTCGACCGGCTGGCCTCGCGCCACGGGGTCGCGGTGGAGACCATCGAGCTGCGGGTACCGCTGCGGGAGACGGTCGCCAGCAAGGCCCAGGGGCTTGGCCGCAACGTCAAGCAGACCGGCGGCCACGGCGAGTTCGGCATCGCGCACATCGAAGTGGAGCCGCTGCCCTCGGGTTCCGGCCTCGAGTTCGTGGACAAGATCGTCGGCGGCGTGGTCCCGAGGCAGTTCATCCCGTCCGTGGAGAAGGGCGTGCGCGCCCAGATGGAGCAGGGGGTGCTGGCCGGGTACCCGATGGTGGACATCAGGGTGACGCTGTTCGACGGCAAGGCACACTCGGTGGACTCCTCCGACATGGCCTTCCAGAAGGCGGGCCGGGCCGCGCTGCGGGACGCGGCGGACAGGGCCAAGGTGTCGCTGCTGGAACCGGTGGACGAGGTGTCGGTGCTGGTGCCCGACGACTATGTGGGCGCGGTCATGTCGGACCTGTCGTCGCGGCGCGGCCGGGTGCTCGGGACCGAGCCGGTCCAGGGCGGGCGGACCCTGGTGAAGGCCGAGATCCCGGAACTTGAGATCATGCGCTACGCCATCGACCTGCGGTCGATGTCCCAGGGCACGGGCTCATTCAGCCGGTCCTACCTGCGGTACGAGGCACTGCCGTCGCACCTGGCCGACAAGGTCGTGAGCGCGACCAAGGACTGACCGGGCAGCCGCCCGGGTCAGCGCGCCTGGCCCTGGGAGGCCCCCCAGGCGGCCGCGAGTATCTGCCTGGTCTCGCCCAGGAGCTGTGGCAGCACCTTGACGCCGGCCACGACCGGCATGAAGTTGGTGTCGCCACCCCACCGGGGCACCACGTGCTGGTGCAGGTGCGCGGCGATGCCCGCGCCCGCCGCCCCGCCCATGTTCATGCCGATGTTGAAGCCCTGCGCGGCGGACGCGGCGCGCAGCGTGGTCATCGCCAGCTTGGTGTGCTCGGCCAGTTCCGTGGTTTCCGCCGGATCCAGCTCGGTGTAGTCGGCCACGTGCCGGTACGGGCAGACCATGAGGTGGCCGGAGTTGTAGGGGTAGAGGTTCAGCACCGTGAACACGGACGTGCCGCGCGCCACGATCAGCCCGTCGGCGTCGGGCAGCTTCGGTGCCCGGCAGAACGGGCACTCGTCGGGGCTGTCGCTGGTGGCCCGGTTCTCGCCCTTGATGTAGGCCATGCGGTGCGGCATCCACAGCCGCCGGAACCC
>DASXKD010000470.1:0-8098 GCA_036497045.1 Streptosporangiaceae bacterium
TGGAGATCGTCCCGTCCGGGGCCGCGGCCCCCGCTGCCCGGGCTGCGGAGGCTCCCGCGGTCAGGGCGCGGGATGCTTCGCCCGGGCGTGCAGCCGCGGCGCTCGTCCCGGCTCCGGCCAGCACCGTCATGCTCGCCGCAAGAGCGGCCGATGCCAGGATCGCCGTACCGGCTGGCCCGCCAACGCGCACGCGGGCATGCCATTGAAGGCCCATGGGATGACCCCCCCAGGTCGTCCGGTCCGGCGGCAACCGTGCCGCCCGGAGCGTGAAAGTCCCCGCATGAGCGACGCCCGAGCGGAGGCCCTGGTTGACAGCTTCGCTGCTAAACGGTGTTGGTTACCACACTTTTGGGGGAATCCAGGGTGTCGTTGCCTGCTGCCACCGGGGTTTCCCTGGGCTTCCGTGGCGGGCGTTCGCCACTATGTAACCCTTCCGTTAGGGCGTACCTCGTCAGGACTTGCCTGACACGATGCTCGCGGCTGGGAGGCCATGGCAACCGATCGGATAGTGTCCGCACGGCTCCGCATCGCCCCACTGACGGTGGCCGACGCCGCCGAGATGGTGGGGGTGCTGAGCGGGGACGCCCTGTACGCCTACACCGGCGGCGCCCCGCCGGGCCTGGACGAGCTGCGCGCCCGGTATGCCAGCCAGGCGGCCGGGCGGTCACCGGACGGCCGCGAGGAATGGCGCAACTGGATCCTGCGCCGCCAGCCCGGCGGGCAGGCGGTCGGCTACGTCCAGGCCACGATCACCGGCGAAGGACGGCGCGCCGAGATCGCCTGGGTGGTTGGCCTGCGGTGGCAAGGACAGGGATACGCCGCCGAGGCCGCCCGGGCGCTCGTCGGCTGGCTGGACTCACGCGGGGTCCAGATCATCCAGGCGCACATCCACCTGGGGCATGCCGCCTCCGCCGCGGTGGCCAGCCGGGCCGGGCTGCGGCCGTCCGGCGTGGTCGAGGACGGCGAGCAACTTTGGCTGCGGGACCGGCGCGCGGCAGGGCCATAGGCCACCGGGGGGTTCCAGGGGGCCGCTCCCTCGGGCTAGCGCGGTAATCCCTACGCGGTGACGCACCTGCCTATGCTTGCCGCGGTGCCGGAATCCCGTTCGGTGGCAGCTTCCGCAACATCCAGACAGGATTGGAAGCCGCGACCGTGGTGCCGCTGGCGTCGGTGACCCGCAGCACGGCGAAGCTCTCGCTGCTGGTGTCCACGGCCAGCGTTTCCACGCCGCCGGCTGCGGCTAGTTGGGTGCCGGAGTAGCCGGCGATCACCTGGGTGTTGTCGGCCAGGCCGGTGGTTCCGGCGTAATCCACCGCACCCTGCAGGACTACCAGCGACCCGCCCGCGGGTATCCCCGTGGCGGTCACCGCGAGCTGCCGCCGGGGCAGCGACGACAAGCTGGCCGACCCCATCGGGCAGCTGCCGTCCACGGCCAGGTTCAGGCTGGCGCCAGCGCCGAACTCCGACAGGGAACCGCACCACGCCTGCCCGGCGGCGAGCGCCGCCACCAGGTCCGCCGTGCCGGTGCTCGCGGCCCACGCCGAGGTGATCCAGTTGTTCTTGATGCCGTACCAGTCCGTGCCGAAGTGGTCGTCGCTGGTCCCGCTGCCGGTGAGGAAGACGGCATTGCGGGAGAAGATGTCCCACAGCGACAGGTGGTGCGCCAGATCGACGCCCTGCCGGAGGTTGTAGCCAACCTCCAGCAGGTCACAGCCCAGCACGTGGTCCGCGAGCAGTGCGCCCGCGGTCCGGGTGAGCATCTGGTCCTGCGTCGCCTGGGGGTAGGCGGGGATGTCGCTGTACCCGAACGGGTGGTTGTAGCTGACCAGGCCACCGGTGGAGTGAATCCCCGGGATGACGCTGCCGCCCAGAAAAGCGGAATAGTTCGACGCCGTGATGCCCTGGTAGCCAGGCACCGTGATGGCCCCGCCGAAACAGTTGACGTGCGGCAGGTACCGGGACACCTCCAGGCCCTGCCGCGCCGTGACGGCCGCGTATTCCGCGCTGAGTGCGCTGATCATGTCCGCCTGCTGGCTGAAGAACTCCCCGCCGGACAGCGTGCGGTGAAAGTTGAGGTAGTCGAAGTACCCGGACACTTGATCGCCCGTGCTTGCCGCGTTCAGGAACAGTTCCCACAGTGCGAAGTCGCGGTTGTCCAGGTCGGGCCACAGCACGGCGATGTCATCGGACGGGGTGACGGTGACCGTGGTCCAGGTGGCGCCGTCGGCGGTCACCGGGCAGGTGATGATGCCCTGGTTACCCTGGGCGGCCCTGGTGCCGTGCTGGCCGTGGGCAGGGACGATCCGGTAGGACAGCGAGTAGAGGCCGGCCGGGCGGCCCGCCGACGCTTCGTGGTAGGAGGTATCGATGAGCAGTTCGAGGTAGCCGTTCGCCCAGCCTGGTTTGAGCATCACGTCGAACGACAGGGACTGGCCGGTGAGGTTGTCGCGGTAGTTCCAGGCCGCGGGCTGGGAATTGGCATAGAAACCGAGCGTGGCCGTGTTTCCGCCGCTGGTCCCCACGGTCAGGCTGAGCGCCCCGCCGGCCACCGGGTCGTTGGGCGAGCAGGGCGTGGTGACGATCTTCCCGGCCGAGGCCCCGGACACCGGGCCGCTCTTGCGCTCCTGCCACGTCCAGTTCCCGCCTTGGCCGGGCCCGCCCTTCTCGCCGGTCAGGCTGGTGAAATGCACCGTATTCCGGTAGTTGACGCCGTCCATCCGGTGGTCATGATCGGTCAGCCACAGGACATCCACCGCGTTCGTGGCCGCCTGGTAGAACTGGCTGTCCATGGAACCGCTCTGCTCGCTGAACGAGGAGTGGATGTGCATCGCCATCGAGTAGGCGAGCAGCGAGCCGCCAAGGGCGGCCGGGCGGGCGGGTGACCGCGGCGCCAGACGGCGCGGTACACGGCCGAGCACCGCCGCAGCGGCCGCCAGGGCCCCCGCGCTGTGCAGCACCTGGCGCCGGGACAGCCCGGGCGAATGATCGTCACACAATGGTCCCCCAGATGGTCCGCGCCGGCGATGAGGGTGATGCGGGAACGTGAATCCCCCACAAGAACGACGCCCGGGCAGCGACCCTGGATGACAGCTTCTCGGCTGCAGGACGATATTCACCCGCGACGGGGCCGAATCGCCGTCACCGGCGGGGCCGACCGGGCCTGGCGGAGCCCGGCCCTGCGGGCCGCCCGGCCCTGCGGGCGCGTAGTTGACAGATGGGCTGACAACTCACTAAGGTGTCCATTATGTCAGAAAGACTGACAACTAAAGCGCGGCCGCTTCCCCCGCCGGACGCGGATCTCGGTTACCTGTTCCGGCTCGCGCACCAGCGCTTCCGGGCGCTACTGGACAGCGAACTGGAGGACCTCGGGCTGTCCGCGCAGGAGTACGGGATCCTGAGCGTGTTCGAGACCAGGCCCGAGCTCTCCACCTCCGCACTTGCCCGCATCTCGCAGGTCAGGAGGCAGACGATGCACACGTCCATCCTCAGCCTCGAGGCGGCGGGGCTGGTCGAGCGCAGCGCGAGGAATCAACGGGTCGTGCTCGTGCGCCCGACGCAGCGAGGCCGCAAGCACCTGCAGACGGCAACGCGCCGGGTGCGCGCAGTGGAGCACGCTGCGCTCGCGGATCTCAGCCGCGAGGACGAGCGAACCGTGCGAGCGTGGCTCGCCAGGTTGGCGGCCATGACGACAAGCCCCGAGAAAGAGAAGTCATGAACCATCAGGCCCGGGCGACCGGAAATCTCGAACAACGCATCCACGACGCGGAAAGGAACCTGTTTGCCGCCGTCGGCGCCGACGTCGAGGAGTTCTTCGTCGAACTCCCGCAGACAGGCCTGCGAGCACGAGTGCTCTCGCATGGACGCGGCCCGGCGGTGCTCCTGCTCCACGGCGTGTCGGAGAGCGCCGCCATCTGGGCGCCTTTGTTTACCAAGCTCCGTCAATTCCGGCTGCTCGCCGTGGACCTTCCCGGCCACGGCCTGTCCGATCCGGTCGCCTTCCGGCGCAGGCAGGTGCGCGAGCACGCCCGCCGGTTGATCGAGGACATCCTGGACGCACTCGGGCTCGACCAGGTGCCGGTGATCGGTCACTCGCTCGGCGGCATGTTCGCCCTGTGGCATGTAGCGGCCGGTTCCGGGCGGATCTCTGAGGTGGTCGCGATCGGAGAGCCCGGCGTCGCGCTCCCGGGCGTACGCGTGCGCATGCCGCTGTCGCTGTTGACCGTCCGCGGGCTGGGCGTCGCCGTCTTGCGCTGGCCCAGCCCGCATCGTGTCTATCGCGGCCTGCTTGCCCAGGGGCTTGGCTCCGCCGACGTAGCGGCCGCGCCGGACTCGCTGATCGAGGCGCTACGGCTGTCCGCGCGCCGGCCGCAGAACGCGAGGACCGTGGTGTCGCTCATGCACGCGATCGACCGGTTCCGCCGCCCACGCCCCGAGAGTGTCCTCACCAGCGCGGAGCTCGCCGCGATCACTGCCCCTACGATTTTCATCATCGGATCCGACGACCCGTACCTCTCCATCGAGCGCGCCCGGCCGTCGATCGACAAGATTCACGGCGCCAGGCTCTATGAGGTGCCCGGCGGACACGCCCCCTGGCTCGCCGACGCCCAGCACGCTGCCGACCTGATAGCAGCGCACGCACTCCTGACCACCGGCCCGCACTTCACCCCGACGCCGGGGATGCGGCCGTAGCCGCAATCCGGGCCGTCACAGGTCGATGCGGCGGGTCCCGGCGCGGTGCTGGGCGGCCAGGCCGAGGTAGGTCTGCACGGCGCGGGTGATCCGCTCCTGCTGGCGCAGGCCCGCGTCGGCCCTGATGGTGGCGGGCACGCCCACGGCCAGGGCACCCGCCGGGACCACCATGTCCTCGCGGATCAGCGCCGCCGCGGCGACCACGGCCCCGGCCTCCACCCGGGCCCGGTTCAGCACCAGGGAGCCGGAGCCGATGAGGCAGCCGTCCTCGACCACGCACCCCTCGAGGTGCGCCCGGTGGCCTACCACACAGCCGGCGCCGATCACGGTCGGCCATTCCCTGGTGGTGTGGATGATCGTGCCGTCCTGGATGGAGGTCCGGGCGCCGACCCGGATCAGACCGTGGTCACCGCGCAGCACCGCGCCGGGCCACACCGAAGAACCGGCGCCGAGCTCCACGTTCCCGATGATCACCGCGTCCGGGTGCACGAAGGCCTCCGGGCCGATCGCGGGAACCAGGTCGTCGAGCGCGTAGACGGGCACGGGTCACTCCCCGCGCTCGCCGAGCCGCCGCGCGACCACCTCACGCACCACGACACGCTGGATCTTGCCGGTGGCGGTCTTGGGCAGCGCGTCCAGGGCCAGCACCTGGCGGGGCCGCTTGAACGTGGCGAGGCCTTCCCGGCAGAACGCGATCAGCCCGTCGGCGTCCACGGATTGCCCTGGCGCGGGCACCACGCACGCGACGACCTCCTCCAGCCGGGCGTCGTTCCGGTGGCCGACCACCGCGCACTCCGCCACCGCCGGGTGCTCGAGCAGGCGCCCCTCCACCTCCATCGGGGATACCCAGATGCCGCCCGCCTTGATCATGTCGTTGGACCGGCCCAGGCAGGTGTAGAAGCCGTCCGCCGAGCGGGTGTAGGTGTCGCCGGTGCGCAGCCACTCGCCCTGGAACACCTCCCGGGTGGTGGCGGTGCGGCACCAGTAGCCGGTGGCGATCGAGTCGCCGCGGACCAGCAGCTGGCCTGGTTGCCCATCGGCGACCGGTGCGCCGGTCTCGTCCACCAGCCGGGCCTGGTAGCCGGGCACCACGGTCCCCGACGTCCCGGGGCGCACCTCGCCGGGCCGGTTGGAGATGAAGATGTGCAGCGCCTCGGTGGAGCCAAGGCCGTCGATGATGTCCACGCCGTACCGGCTGGTGAACCGCCGGTAGATCTCGGCAGGCAGGGCCTCGCCGGCCGAGGTGGCCAGCCGGACCGTGGCGAACGCCTCCGCCGGGGCACCGGCGTTCAGCAGCGCGGCGAAGAACGCCGGGCCGCCGAAGAACAGGGTGGGCCGGTCGGCGGCCAGCCGCTCGGCCGCGCCGGCGGGCGTCGCCCGCGCCGGATCCAGCACGGCGGTGGCGCCGGCGGAGAACGGGAACAGCAGCGAGTTCCCAAGCCCGTAGGCAAA
The DNA here is from genome assembly GCA_036497045.1 of Streptosporangiaceae bacterium. Taxonomy (GTDB): domain Bacteria; phylum Actinomycetota; class Actinomycetes; order Streptosporangiales; family Streptosporangiaceae; genus DASXKD01. The sequence goes on from DASXKD010000470.1 coordinate 6,142, forward strand.
GAACAGCTTTGCGACCGAATAGCACCGGTCCTGCTGCCTGATGCCGAGCACCTGATGCGCGTAGGTCTCGCAGACCCGGGCCACGCTGCCGTGGCGGTGCATGGCCGCCTTGGGCCTGCCGGTGGTCCCGGAGGTGTACAGCCAGAACGCCGGCGAATCGAACCAGGTGCGATACGGACCGGCGGGGCCGGCCGCCTGCCCGGCGGCGAGCAGGTCCGACCAGGCTGGGCTACTTACTCCGGATCCAACGGGCTCATTGCCTTCTGGTTCCTCCGGATCGCTGATGAGCACCAGCGTGGCCGCCTCGGGCGCCAGGTGCATAGCCGCCCGGGCCACGGCCGCGCACTCGGGGGTGGCCACCACCATCCGGGCCCGGCTGTCGGCCACCAGCTCGCCAAGTTCCTCAGCCCGGTACATGGTGGACACCGGCACCGGGATGGCGCCCATCCGCAACAGCGCGCAGAACGTGATGACGGTCTCCGGCCGGTCGGTGGCCACCAGGAGCACCCGCTCCTCCGGCCGCACCCCCGCGGCCTGGAACCCGGCCGCCAGCTCCGCGGCCCGCGCCGCCAGCTCGGCGTAGGTCAGCGAGCCCGCCGGGCCGGTGACGGCCAGATGCCCGCCCAGGCCGGCCTGGACCTGGCGGTCGACGAGATAAACGCAGGCGTTGAACGACTCCATCGACATGGCCCGATCCGATCAGCCGCGAACACGACGGGACATATCCTCCACACGCCGCTGGCGCATCGTCAATGACCTGTGGCAGGTGCGGTGCTAGCCCGGGGGGGCGACCCCCCGGAACCCCCCGGTGGCCTACGGCCCGGTTCCTCCGTCACCGGGCCGTGGCCGTGCTAGCCCGGGGGGGGCAACGTCCCGGAGGCCCGGGCACGCGGCGCGCTGATCGGGCAGACCCGGCGCGCCGTGTGCCCGGTCTGCGTCCGGCTCAGAACCGGACGTACTGGTAGTCCAGCGGCTGGCCGTTGATGCCGCTGCGCGGCGGGGCCAGCCAGGCGGCGATCTTCCCCGGCTCATACACCGGGCGCATCAGCGACTCCACGTGCACCTTGTCGGCGGGGGTCGGCAGCCACGCGGGGCTCCCGGCCGCCCAGGCGGCGGCATCGGTGATCTGGCCGCCAGGCGTGACGTGGCAGCCGGCGAACGCGCCGACCTTCCGGTTGAACCCCACGTGCGGCAGGGCCAGCCGGTGCCCGGTGATCCCGTGGCTGTCCAGGATCCGGTTCCACCGGGTCACCCCGGTCTCGCAGTCCCTGATGTAGGCGGTGCGCAGGTCGTGGTTGAGCGCGGTGAGCGCGGGCAGCTCGGTGGTCACGATGCGGTTGCCGTCGGGCTGCTCGATGGCCGTCACCGCGGTCGTGAGCACGTGGTCGTCGCTGCGGCGGTCCTCCTGCCAGCGCCCCTTGAGCCCGCTGGAGTAGTAGTTGGCCACGTTGGTCGAGGTCTCGCCGCCGAACAGGTCCACGCTGACGCTGTAGTGGAAGTTCAGGTATTTCTGAATCACGTCGAGCGGTATGCCGCCGTGCCTGGCGATGTCGCCCGTGTCGTGCTCGCGCATGAGCTGTGCCGTGCGCTCCACCACCCGGTCCACGCCCGTGGTGCCCACGAACATGTGGTGCGCCTCTTCCTTGAGCATGAACTCACACGTCCGCGACAGCGGGTCGAACGCGCTCTCCTTCAGCGTGCCGAGCTGGTACTTCCCGTCCCGGTCGGTGAAGTAGGTGAACATGAAGAACGACAGCCAGTCCGGGGTCTCCTCGTTGAACGCGCCGAGGATGCGCGGCGAGTCCGCGCTGCCGGAGTTGCGCAGCAGCAGCGCCTCGGCCTCGTCCCGGCCGGCCCGGCCGAAGTAGGCGTGCAGCAGGTACACCATGGCCCACAGGTGCCTGCCCTCTTCCACGTTCACCTGGAACAGGTTGCGCAGGTCGTACAGGCTGGGCGC
>DASXKD010000471.1:0-4335 GCA_036497045.1 Streptosporangiaceae bacterium
CGGCGTGGTGATGGGCAGCGACTCCGACTGGCCGGTGATGCGGGCCGCGGCGCAGGCGCTGGCGGAGTTCGGCGTCAGCTACGAGGCCGACGTGGTGTCGGCACACCGGATGCCGCACGAGATGATCCGCTACGGCACCGATGCCGCGGGCCGCGGCCTGCGGGTGCTCATCGCGGGCGCGGGCGGCGCGGCGCACCTGCCTGGCATGCTGGCGGCGGTGACGCCGCTGCCGGTGATCGGGGTGCCGGTGCCGCTGAAGCACCTGGACGGGCTGGACTCGCTGCTGTCCATCGTGTCGATGCCGGCCGGCGTACCGGTAGCCACGGTGGCGGTGGGCGGCGCCCGCAACGCGGGCCTGCTCGCGGTCCGGATCCTGGCGGCAAGCGACGAGGCGCTGCGCGAGCGCATGGTCAGCTTCCAGGCGGACCTGCGCGCCCAGGCCCTGGCCAAGGGCGCCGCATTGCGGGAGCGGGCCGCCGGCGCGGACGGCTGACCTTCGGCAGAAAGGGCGGGGCGCCGCAGCGGGTGTCCTCCTCTCCTACGGACTTGTACAGCGAGAAGTTGACGGTCACCGAGGAACCCCTGATGATCCGGGCCAGGTCCAGGGTGTTGCGCACATCCGTCATGAACCTGCAATGCTTGGCTGATGGCTGACAAAACGCCACCGCAGACGCGGCGGGAGCGCCTGTGGCGCTCTTCCGATTCTCGCGGCATCCCGCTACGGGCGATCCTCGCCACGGTGGTCGTCGTGGTAGCGGCTTATCTGGCTGGCAAGCTGCTCTACCGGCTGCGGGACGTGCTCCTGCTCATGGCGGTGTCTGGGTTCGTCGCCCTCCTGCTCAACCCGCTGGTGGTATACCTGCAGCGGTGGAAGGTGCGCCGTCGCGGCTATGCCGTCGCCATCGTCACCTTCTGGGCGGTGCTGGTCTTCGCCGGCCTGGCGGTGGCATTCGGCTACCCGCTCGTCAACGCCGTCACCCATCTGGCCGACCGGCTGCCCTCCTACGTGTATCAGGCCCAGAACGGTAAGGGCTGGATTGGCCAGCTGATCCGCCACTACAACGTGCAGACCTGGGTGCAGCACAACGCGTCGAAGGTCGCCAGTTTCGCGCAGAGCCTCGGCAAGCCCGCCCTCGCCCTTGGCAAGGGCGCCGTGTCGCTGCTCGTCGCACTGACCACGATCTTCTTCCTGATCGTGCTGCTGCTCATCGAGGGCCCGAAGATGCGCGCCTGGATCCTGGGCAACATGACACCGCAGCGAGCGACGACGGTGACCCGGGTGGCTGCCCAGGTCAACCGGGCGGTCACCGGCTATATGGCCGGGAACATGCTCACCTCCCTGATCGCCGGGACCGTAGTGTTCGTCACCCTGCTCTTGCTCGGCGTGCCGTTCCCGTTCCTGTGGGCGCTGTGGGTCGCGCTCGTCGACTTCCTCCCGATGATCGGCGGGGCCCTCGCCGGGATACCCACTGTGCTGTTCGCGACGGCACATTCGCTCTTCGCGGGCATTGTGACCCTGGCAGTTTTCCTCGCCTACACCCAGATCGAGAACCACGTACTCAACCCGGTGATCATGAGCAAGACGGTGCGCATCAACCCACTGCTCGTGCTCGTGTCGATCCTGGTCGCGGCGTCTATCGGCAGCTGGATCGGCGGGCTCTTCGGCGGCTTCGTCGCGGCGCTGCTCGCCATTCCGGCCGCGGGCGCGGGCCAGGTGATCATGACCGAGTTGTGGCGCGACACCGCGCCTGGGGGCATGCTTGCCCTCCCGGCCGGCCCCGGCTCCGGGGAAGCCGGGGCTGGCACCGGGGGAGCGGGGACCGTGGCCGAGACGGGCGAGGCCGGCTCCGGTGCGGGCGGCTCCGGTGCTGGCGGCTCCGGTGCAGGCGGCGCCGGGCCGGCGGACGCCGAGGCGGCCGGGCCCGAGCCGTCCGGCACCGCGCCCGCCGGAGCGGGAAAACCGGCGACCTAACCCGCCACCGGCCCGGGCACGACGTCCGGCTGGCTGCCTGCCTGGACCGGCCCCGCCTACTCGGCCGCCTGGCCGGCCCGTTGATCGTGCCTTCACTCCGTGGCTGAACGGGTGCCGGGAGTCAGGCCCGTAGCGGAGGATCGCGGCATCCGACGGCACCTCCCGCCACAGCGGCCCCATGCACCACAACGGCCGGTAAAATGACTGATGGTAATTGTGTCGATACATGTTGTCGTTCTGTGATCTGCACGGAGAGTGACGACGGCGGCGCGACACGGCTTTTTCCGTGAATTCCCAGGAATCCCACCTGTCCTTCTGGCAAGGTATCGCCGATGGCCAAGGGCGGACGGCCCGTAAGCCCGGGCACCGCCCGGCGCCGGGCCGGGGAGCACCCCGAAGGCCATCACGCGACGCGCTGCCCTGCACCGCAGCGGTCCGCACTTTGGGCGCCCCGCCCCGGAGTGCATGGCCGACGGAAGGACTGCCTTGTCACAGCACCGGAGGCGGAGCCCCGGACGGAGGCGCGCCGCGCGCCGGTCTGGTTTCCTGCTGCCGGTGGCAGCCACGGCCGTCGCCCTCATCGCGGGGACAACTGTCGCTGGCTACCTGGTCTTGCGGGCCGACCACTCGAATGTAGGGGCCGCCTTCGCGGCTGCCGCGCTCCCCGGCAGCCGTGCCATGACCGTGCTGGAGCAGGCACGCCAGCAGACGATCGTCATGGACATCGCCACCCATACCATGCATCAGGTCGGCGCTCCCAAACTCGCCAGCACGGCTAGTGCCACCGCCACGACGACCAGCGGATCCACCGGCGCAGGTGCCACCGGCGCAGGTGCCACGGGCGCCGGCACCACGGTGAACTTCCCGCCGCCCAACCCGGGCACCGCGCAGTCCACCGCCTACAACATGATGTCGTCGTTCGGGTTCGACCCGAAGACGCAGTTTGGCTGCCTGAATAACATCTGGACCCGGGAAAGCGGATGGCGGTATAACGCCGCGAATGCCAGCGGCGCATACGGTATACCGCAGGCACTGCCCGGATCGAAGATGGCCAGCGCGGGCGCGGACTGGCAGACAAATCCCGCCACACAGATCAAGTGGGGGCTTGGCTACATCAAGTCCATATACGGAACTCCGTGTGATGCATGGTCTTTCTGGCAGGCTAACGGCTATTACTAAGAGTTCTAGTCAGTCACCCAACGTTGATCTTGCTCGTGATCCTTGTCACAGCCCTTTTTCGGCCAATTTCGGCGCACGCGAGGCTGCTCGACCGGCACAATCGTTCGCAGACAGCACCCGGCGTGTGTGATGGTTGCCCCGAGCGACGCGTCGCCCTGAACCTGCGTCACATCTGCGCGCCTCTGCCCCGGCCGGGCGTCGGCCGGCAGTGCCCCCGGGTGGGAGCCGAGCGCGCAATGCGCCCGACCAAAGGTTATTCGTGTCTGCGCGACACAAAAGGAAGCGCAACCCGTTCACGCACAACCTCAAACTGTCCAAAACCACTGTCGCAAAGGCAGGAGTCGCCGTGGCCGTCCCGGCCGCGGTTATCGCCGGGATCACCACCTCCGGCGCATCGGCCGGAGACTCGGCCTCCCTGCTGGCGATGGCCGGGTCGCAACCCCATGCCAGGCCCGCCACCGCCCAGCCCGATCGCGGGATACCACTGACGGGCGTGGCACGCCGTGAGGTCGCCTCACTCGCGGTCACCCGGGTTCGCGCCGAGCGCGCCGCCGAGCATGCCGCCGACCGTAGAGCGGCGGCGCGGGCCGCGGCCCGCGCCGCCGCGCAGGCTGCCGCCGCACCCACGCCAGCACCGTCACCAAGCCCGCAAGCGGCCACGGGCTCAGCGCCATCGCCGTCGGGAAACCCCCAGAAGATCGCTGAGGCGATGCTGGGGTCCTACGGGTGGTCGTCGAGCCAGTTCGGCTGCCTGGTGAGCCTCTGGAACCTGGAGAGCGGCTGGAACGTCTACGCCAGCAACCCAAGCGGAGCGTACGGCATCCCGCAGGCGCTGCCCGGATCGAAGATGGCCAGCGCCGGCCCGGACTGGGAGAGCAACGCCACCACCCAGATCCGCTGGGGCCTGGGATACATCAAGTCGAACTACGGGTCGCCCTGCGGCGCGTGGTCGCACGAACAAGTAGACGGCTGGTACTAGTGCATCTGCCTGGCCGCTGACGGGCCGGGACCGTGTCACCCCGGTGGCCCTGCCGGCCCGCCCCGGTAGGGCCATCGGGCAGCCAGGACCACGGCCGTTCCGCCGCCGCCGAACAGCAGCGCGCGCCGGTGCCGTCCCGGGCGCCGCCGGCGCCCGCCCGGTGTCAGCATCCCGCCCGGTGTCGGCATCCCGGCCGCGCCTGGCA
>DASXKD010000472.1:0-1809 GCA_036497045.1 Streptosporangiaceae bacterium
ACCGGCGAGCAGCAGCACCGCGCCGGGAACCAGGCCGCCGCCGAGCACCCGGTCAAGCTCGTCCAGGCCGGTCGGCCTGGCGGCGGCCTGCGCCGCGTCCACCTTCCCGATCGGCATCGCGGCCGTGCTCACCGGGCCGCCGCCCAGCCGTCCGGCCCGCGAAACACCGGAACCGCCGTAGGCCGCCGCCCGGATCCCGGCGCGCACCAGCCGCGACGGCACCGCCGTCTCCTCGACCGTGCCCCATGCCTGGCACTCACCGCACCGCCCGACCCACTTGGGCGTCTGCCAGCCGCACTCGCTGCAGCGGAACCCAGCCGTCGACTTCGCCATGGTCGCACCATAGCGACACGGTCTGACATTCGACCGCGCGGCGCGCATAAGCTAAAGGAAGCCGCACCACGGGAGGGAGAGCGTTGACCGGGCTACCTGTGATTCCCGTCGTGCTGTCCACGTCGTCCGTCTATCCGGAACGGACCACGGACGCCTTCGAGGCCGCCGCGCGCCTCGGCTACGACGGGCTCGAGGTGATGGTCTACACGGACCCGGTGAGCCAGTCAGCCGACGCGCTCGCGGGCCTGATCGACTACCACCAGGTCCCCGTGCTCGCGGTGCACACGCCCAGCCTGCTGCTCACCCAGCTCGTCTGGGGCCGGGAACCATGGGCCAAGCTGCTGCGGGCCAAGGAGCTGGCCGAGCGGGTCGGCGCGAAGGTGGTCGTGCTGCACCCGCCGTTCCGCTGGCAGCGCGACTACGTGCGCGGGTTCGAAGAGGGCGTGGCCAAGATGGCAGAAGAGACCGACGTCACCTTCGCCGTGGAGAACATGTTCCCGATCCGGGCAGGCACCACCGAGGTGTCCGGGTACGCGCCCCACTGGGACCCGACCATCCTTGACCTGCCGAACGTCACCCTGGACCTGTCGCACACCGCCGCCTCCGCTTCCGACGCGATCGCGATGGCGAACGAGCTTGGCCCGCGGCTTGCGCACGTCCACCTGGCCGACGGCACCGGCGTAACGAATGGTCCCGTGCCCGACGAGCACCTGGTGCCCGGGCGCGGCCGGCAGCCGTGTGCCGAGCTGCTGCGCGGCATAGCAGCGACGGGTTACCGGGGGATGGTGGTCGCCGAGGTGAAGACCACGCGCGCGGCGACGAGGGACGACCGGCTCGCGGACCTGGCCGAGACGCTGGCCTTCGCCAGGAACCACCTGGCCCCGGTCCCGGCTGCCTGAGGCCGGCATTCTGCGACCAGGCATCCCGAACCCGAGGCCCGCGTGTTCCTCTGCATACCCTCCTGAGCTGTGCTTGCTGGGTGTTTGCAATTGCAAGCAGTCGGGTAAACTACGAATATGGCAACAATCGGTGACTACATTCGGCAGCAGCGCGAGCAGGCGAAGATCTCGCTGCGCCAGCTGGCCGACCAGGCAGGCGTCTCCAACCCGTACCTCAGCCAGATCGAGCGGGGGCTCCGCAAGCCCAGCGCGGACATCCTGCAGCAGATCGCCAAGGGACTGCGGATCTCGGCGGAGGCGCTCTACGTGCAGGCCGGCATCCTCGAGGACCGGCCCGGTGACTCGGGCGTGCGCTCCGCGCTCCTCACCGACCCGCAGCTCACCGAGCGGCAGAAGCAGGTCCTGATCGAGATCTACGAATCCTTCCGCAAGGAGAGCCAGCCGACGCCGCCTAAGGCGGAAGTGATCGCCGTCACGCGGGCGACGGACGAGCCGGATGACTCCGCGGACCAGTCCTAAACACCCCGGACAAGGTAGCGTGGACCCGTGGTCTCAATAACCGGCGGCGGGGCGTATG
>DASXKD010000473.1:0-18186 GCA_036497045.1 Streptosporangiaceae bacterium
CGGACCTTGTCGCCCACCTGGTTCCTCATCCGCCACCGCCGGGATTTCGGCTCGGCGTCGATCCGCCCGCGCAGGCTCTCCAGCCGGCTGGTGACCACCTTCTGCTCTGCCGGGTCGAGCCCGGAGGAGCCCAGGTTGCCCAGTGACCGCCCGATGTTCAGCTGGCAGGTGCGCCACAGCCCCCAGTCCCGGGCGCACAGCGCCGCGATGAACGGGCTGGAGATCCCCGCGCCGTCGTGCTCCCCCACATCGTGGTGGTAGAGCAGGTCGTAGATGTCGAGCTGGTCGTTCCCGGTCAGTTCGACCACCTGGAGCTTGCTGAGCAGCAGTTCCTCGCGGGGCACGGTGAGCGGATCCCGGCCCAGCCGGGCGGTGAGCGGGAGTTCGTGGCACATCGAGAACTCCCCCACGAACACGTCGACGTGCCGCCCGCCGCGCGGGTCGTAGTACAGCAGCCGCCGGGAACCGCGCAGCGCGTTGAACATCTCGTCGGCGGCGTAGCCGGCCTGTGCGAGGACGCGCGACGCCGCTTTTCCGCTGCCCTTCGCTACAGCTAGATCAATATCCTTGACAGAACGGATCAACCGGGGCTGGCCATCGGCCGACTGCAGGAAGATCGCTACCCCGCCCAGGGCCCGCATGACCAGGCCCTGTTCCGTGGCCAGACAGATCAGCCGGCGCGCCTCTGCCACCGGGTCGGCGAGCAGTTGGCCCATGCCAGCTATCCCGTCGTGAGCAGGAAGTCCAGGCACGATCCGTCCTCAGCGATGTCCACAACCGCGCCGCGCAGCACGCCAGAAGAGTAATCACTGCCCGGGTTCACGCACAGTGTCCGGCCGATCCGCTGCACGCCACGGGACTCGTGGATGTGGCCGTGCAGCGAGACGGGCGGCTGGTACTTCTTGATGGCGTCGCGCACCGCGTGGCTGCCGACCGGCACGATGCTCGGCCTGCCACCGCGGATGACCGGCTTGAGCGTGGCATCGAGTTCCGGAGCGTCGTCCAGGCCGGTGGCATAGGGCGGGCAGTGGAAGTTCATGATGACCTGCCTGCCCTCCGGTACCGACTCCACCAGCTCGGATATCAGCTTGGCGAGATCCTCCTCGGAGCACTCCCGCTCGGTGCTCCACGGGGTGAACGGCACCACGCCCAGGCTGGCCATGGCGACCGGCCCGAGGTCGCACACGATGCCCGAGGGGAACTCGACCCGCTTGTCCGCGGCGTACACCGGGTCGGCGGCCACCGGGTCGTCGTTGCCCGGTGTGATGATGCAGCGCACGGCGGGATCGAGCCGCTCAGCGGCAAGCTGGCACCACCGCTCCGCCTGGGCCGCGATCTGGCTGCGGAACTTACCGTCGAGCGCGGCCGCGTCCTGGCGCAGTCCGGCGAGTTCGGCGGCGTCCATCTGCGCGGCGTAGAAGCCGCGCCTGTTGATATCGGCGGTGAGCTGGTCCCACCCGTCGGCGGGCACGCGCACCTGTTTGCCGTCGATCTCGGTCCGCAGCTCGTCGCCGTCGCGCAGCACCGGGACCAGGCCCTTGCCGGCGAAGTCACCGCCGAGCAGCAGCACGTCCGCTTCGTAGACCTTGGCCGCGGCCAGGAATTTGCGGAAGCACACATCCGAGCCGTGCACGTCGGTCGCGAAGAAGATGCGCAGTGCTCGTTTCTTCTTCGGCTTCCGCAGCGATTTGAGCATGGGCTATTCCGGTGGCAGTTCGTGCATGGCCATGGCGAGGTCAAGCGAGTTGCGCTGCCGTCTGATCGAGCGGGCGATCACGTAGATCACCGGGCCCGCGCCAAGCACGATGATCAGGGTCAGGATCGACTCCCAGCTGAACTTGCCGTACACGCTGGAGTGCGCGACAAGCTCGTACACGGTGAACAGCGCCAGCACCGTGGTCGCGCCGCCGATCCAGGCGACCTTGCGGAGGAACCCGCTGCGCTGGGCCTCGGACATCGGGGAGGTGTCGATCAGGTCGGGGCGGCGCAGCGGCAGGAACAGGGCGGCCACGCCACCGGCCAGCAGGATCAGCGCGAAGAACAGGCTCTGCAGCGCCACGATGCTGCCCAGGGCGACCAGGCTGGTCAGGAAGCAGAACCCGATCCCGACGACCAGGACGATGGCGATCGCGACGTTCGGCGCGTGGTTGCGCGCGCCCACCTTGGCCACGCTCACCGGCAGCAGCCGGTCGAAGGCCTGGGCGAACAGCACGCGGGTGGTGACGGTCAGGAAGGCCAGGTTCACGGCGATCTCGGCGAACGGGACCGCGGTGGCGAAGAGGATCTTCGTGATCGGGTCGGGGGACAGGACCATGCCGTAACCCAGGCCGCCGGCCACCGAGCTGAGGTTGGTGATCTTCCCGTAGGCGGTCGGGTTGAGCACGCCCAGGTTCGCCTGGGCCTGCATGAAGGTCAGGCCGGCCCGCGCGCGCAGTACCGCCCAGACGCCGATCCAGAGCACCACGAGCACGGCGATGCTGATCGCCGAGGCATACAGGTAGGTGCGGCCCGGTCGGCGCAGTTCGCCGCCGACGTAGTAGGAGTACAGCACGCCGTTGTAGTTGAGCACCATGAACGGGATGATCGCCACCGCGGCGGCGATGGAGGTGCCGAAGACCACCCCGTTCGACTTGGCGCCCGCGATGATCGAGCCATACGCGCCGGGGTGGTTGCTGTAGTTCCCCAGCGCGGTGACGAAGTCGCTGTGCGAGTGGAACGCCAGGATTCCGATGAGCGCGACGAACGCCACGACCTGCAGGATGATCAGCCAGAAGATGATCCGGGCGACGATCTTCACGGAGAACAGTGACAGCGCCCCGACGATCAGCATGAGGATGACGGACAGCCAGGCGATCGAGAGGTTGCTGGTCAGATGGTTGCCCGCGTTAGCGATCGCGGTGCTGTGGAACGCGGAGCCAAGGCCGCTCAGCATGAACGGGGTGAACTGCGCCGCGAAGTGCGCATTCGTGGACAGCACATAGGTGAACACCACGGCGATGCCCAGGCCCGCCATGGACCCGACGGCCGGGGAGACGATGCGGGACAGGTAGACGTACTCGCCGCCGGCCCGGGGCACCGCGCGCAGCAGGTGCCGGTAAGCGAACATGGCCACCAGCCAGATGATCGCGGCGGCGACCAGCGGCAGGTACATGTCGGCCTTGGCGAAGTCGGTCAGCCCTGCGTTGAAGTTGATGAAGGTGTTAACTACGGCCACCGAGGCCAGCGAGATGCCTGTGGCAGCAGGGATCCCAAGTTCCCGGACCAGGCCGGATGTCTGCCGGATGAAGAGGCGTCCTGCCCCAGGGTCACCGGCCGTGGCGGTACCCGCCGTCGCGTCGCTGCTTGCCACTGCCTACCTCCAGGCTCCCGCAAGTGCGAATGATGACAAGGGCTCACGCATGAACACCCAGTTCACCTGCATGATCCCCAGGCTGACCTAATGCTTTAGCCCGGACATGAGTTTGTCAATACCTACGAACATGCTGCTGTCCCCACAAAGTCAGCGCGTCCCGGCCGTGGGGATCCGGCTAGCTGGGGAACGCCGGTCTCGGCCACGGGAACCGGCTAGCTGAGGTCCTCCGGCGGGGGCATCAACTCTCCCGCCAGCAGTGGCCGCGCAACGGTGTTGCCCGGTGGGGCCAGCGGGCATGCCCAGGCCGGGTCGTAGGCGCATGAGGGGTTGTAGGCGAAGTTGAAGTCGAGGATCAGCGTGCCGCCGTCGCCGCCAAGGTCCGCGCCCTTGACCGTGTCGAGCAGGTACCGGCCCCCCCCGTAGGTTGCCGACCCCGCGCTGGCGTCCTTGACCGGGACGAAGACGCCGCCGCCATAGGCGGCGAGCCACCACACGTCCAGCTCGCCGCCGCCGGGCAGGTTCGCGCGGCCGATGCGGTCGAACCGGGCGATCCCGTCGGTGCCCGTGGCGACCTCCATGTGCGTGGACGGCACGTCGGTGTCCACGGCGACCTCGAAGCGCAACTCCGGGTCGTAGGCGGCGACCGGCGCGCCCGGGTAGCCCGCCCGTTGTGGTCCGGGAACGGGCGAGACCGGATGGGTGCGCAGCAGTTCGTCACGGGTCCGGCGCCAGTGATCGTGCGCGGCGGCGATGTCCGGCTCGCCTCGGACCTCCGCATACAGCCGGGCGACCCGGCGGCGCCAGTCGAGCAGGGCCAGGGACATATGCGTACCTCCGTGCTCAGGCCCGGTTCCGCGGCCACGGTGCCGCCGAGCCGAACCGGATCACTCAACCGACGTGAAACTGGAGCTTACTCGTAGTCCGGTCTCGCCCTAGGTTCGAGGCATGACAGCGGGGTGCTCCCCGGATGCCGCTGCGCCTGGTGCGGAACGACCGCACCTTCCCCGACGGCTCGGTCGAGCTCATCTACGCACCTGGATGAGGGTGGCCGGGCCCTCGGCCAGCTATGGCGCCCGCTGCCATGACCGGTGGCGGGCGCCTCGCGTGCGTCGTGGCGGGTGCTTGGCGTACGTCAGGTGCCGGTATGCCCGCCGCGGCGGTGCCTCAAATATCCGTCACCTGACCGATGTCTCTCACTGCAACTTGCACCAGCATTTGTGTTGCAACCGCGAGATCAAGTGTCTCGGTAGGTTGCGACCTCCCTCCCGGGGCTGGCCGGGCAGAGTGAGAAGCGCTCTGCCGGACCGGCTCGCACAGCCTGGTAAGGAAGCAGATGAATACCATGGCGCCCACCCGCCCGATCACGCTGCACCAACCAACACGACCGACCGGAACGTGCGCGCCGCAGAAGCCGCTGCGCCCGACCGCGCTGCAGAAGCGGCGGGTCACGCTTCGCGCGGAACCGGCGTCGGCGGGCGCGGCCCGCAGCCAGGTCCAGGCAACCATCCAGGCCTGGGAGATTCCCGTCGACGCGTCCATTGCGGTGCTGCTCACCAGCGAACTGGTGACCAATGCCATCAGGCACGAAATGGGCGACACCCTCACGCTGGTCATCACCTGCGCCTACGGCCAATTACATGTAGACGTCCACGACACCTCGTGCACGCTGCCGGTGCCGATGGACGGACCGCCTGACGCGGAGACCGGCCGGGGCCTGGTGCTCGTCGCCAGCCTGTCCAGTAGCTGGGGCTATTACCGGACCACTACGGGCAAGGCCGTGTACTTCACGCTTGCCTTCCAGGACGGCCTCGCCGGGGAGGCCGGTTCGAGCGGGGAGTAACCGCCGCACGTGGGCCCGGTGCATGGCAACCCCCCCAGCGATCCACCGGGCCCGCCTCCCCGGTCCGCCGCGTCTGCGCGTTTCCCCAGTCGCGCTGATGGGCGGCCAGAGCGCCTCGCGGGCCGCCGCGCCCAGTCACCTCGACGCGGCGGTCCGCGAGGCTGCATCACGAGCACACGGAGAGGTGAGCGGGAGCGGACGGTGGGCTTGTACGAGGTCGCCGGCCAGCGGTTCACCGCGTGCTGGCTACTGCCACTTGACCAGCACGCCTTTGACGTCATCTGGAACGGCTCGGCCGGCTCGCCCTATCGGCGATGCTGGCTGAGGATCAGCCGTCCCGCAGCGTCGCCACCATGGCGTCGGCCTGCTCAACGGTGACGGTGTTGAGGTCCGGCATGGGCAGTGTGCGGCTGCCACTGGTCAGGAAGATCACCTGATCGTTGAGGCAGGCGCACAGATCCGGATGCCGTTCGGCTATCGCGATCTGCGTCTGCAGCATCGTCTGCTGCTTGCCGGCCATGGCCGGCAACACCTGCTGGGTCAGCCGATCCTGCATGCGGCGGCCGAATTGCCGGCCGAGGAACTTAGCGGCCGCGCCTGCCGCCGCGCCCAGCACCTGCCCAGCAATGTCGTCACCGATCGAGTCGCCGAACGATGTGTCACCACTGGAGTAGTTGCGCGGCTGGTAGCTGTTCCGCCGGCCGCCGGGCCCGGGCATCGGCCCGGCTTGCGGCTCGGCGGCCCACCCCGCTTGCGGCTCGGCGGCCCAGCCCGGCTGGGCGGGCGCTCCCGGCTGCGGCTGGGCGGGCATCCCCGGCTGCGGCCCAGCCGGCCCCTGCTGGCCCAGCCGGGCCCGGGCCAACGTGGCTAGCTCTTGGATCGAGTGCACGGCATCGGTGTTGCCGCACTGCGGGCACACCGTCCCCATCTGGCCATATGTCACCGCTACATTGTGCTCTGCCGGCCGGCCCGGTGGGAAGACATCGCAGGCCGCGGCGGGCACTGGATCCCGGCTGGCCCGGCGAGCGGCCCGTAGGCTGTGGTGATGGGGTTCTCGGGATGGCCCGCCGAGGCCGTGGAGTTCTTCCGCGGCCTGGAAGCCGACAACACCAAGGCCTACTGGACCGCGCACAAGGCGTTCTACGAGGCGTCGGTGCGCGAGCCCATGACCGAGTTGCTCAGCGAACTGAGCGCGGAGTTCGGTCCCGCGCGGATCGCCAGGCCCTACCGTGATGTGCGGTTCCGTGCCGACAAGTCGCCGTACAAGACCGAGATCTACGCGACCTTCGGCCGTGGCGGGTACGTGAGGTTCAGCGCGGACGGGCTTGCGGCCGCCACCGGGTACTTCATGATGGCCCCGGACCAGTTGCAGCGCTATCGCGATGCGGTCGACCGCGAGGCCGATGGCACCGAGCTTGCCGCCGAGGTGGAGCGGCTGCGCGCGGCCGGTCTTGAGGTCGCCGGCAGTCAGTCACTCAAGACCGCCCCGCGCGGGTATCCCAAGGATCATCCCAGGCTTGAACTGCTCCGGTGCAAGGGCCTGATCTGCTGGCGGCACTGGCCGGTGGCACCGTGGCTGCATACCGGCAAGGCCAGCGACCAGGTAGCCGGAGTCCTGCGCACCGCCGCACCACTGCACCAGTGGCTGGACCGCAACGTCGGGCCTGCCGCCGGCTGACCAGGTTCTCCGCTAGCCGCGCCCGTGCCGGGTGTTCCCGCCCGCGTGCGGCCGGCCGGTAGAGTCCGTGGGGTGCGGCTCACCGTGCTCGGCGCCTGTGGCGCCTATCCGGAGGCGGGCCAGGCGTGCAGCGGCTACCTGGTGGAACACAACGGGTTCCGGCTGCTGGTGGACCTCGGCTACGCGGTCGTGCCACGGCTGCTTGGACACCTCACCGCCGCCGAAGTCGACACGGTATTCATCAGCCACGGGCACCCCGATCACTGCGCCGACCTGAACCCGTTGCTGCGCGCCCGGGTGCTCGGAGGTGAGGCGCTCCCGCCGCTGCCGGTATACGCACCGCCCGGCGCACTGGACGCGGTGCTGGCGCTGGACCGTCCCGAGATGCTGGCCAGTGGGTATGCGCTGCACGACCTGACCCCCGGCAGCAGCCTGGACATCGGCCCGTTCGGCGTGCAGACCCGGCTGCTGCCGCATTGGCTGCCCAATGCCGGCGTCCGGCTGGCCGCGGGCGGGAAGGTGCTCACCTATACCGGCGACAGCGGGCCGGATGACGGCGTGGTGGGCCTGGCTCGCGACGCTGACCTGCTGCTGGCCGAGGCCAGCTTCGCCGACCAGGTGCCGGAGGATTCGCGGCGCTACCTGTCCAGCGCACACCAGCAGGGACGGCAGGCCGCCGCCGCGGGCGCCGGGCGCCTGCTGCTGACCCACCTGCTGCCGGGCACCGACCCGGCCGCGGCGCGCGCCGCTGCCGGGCAGGGTTACCGCGGCGAGGTTGGTGTGGCCACCCCCGGCCTGGTCGTCGAGCTCTGAGCAAGCCGGTCCGTGACGGTGCGCAACGGCGCCATCTCCTAACGAGGCTGGCCCGCCTGCCGCGATGAGTCCGGCAGCCTTTGCCCGTCTAATGTCATGGGCGTCAGATCCGCTGGGCAGACACGGAGGATGGACAGCATGGCCAAGCCAGAGATCGTCTCCGCGCAGGAGTGGCAACAGGCCCGCGACGGGCTGCTCACGGCAGAGAAACAAGCAACCCGGGCGCTGGATGCGCTGGCGGCGCAGCGCCGCCGGCTGCCGATGGCCAGGTTCGCCGGCGACTACGTGTTCGGCACACCGGCCGGTCCCAAGACCCTGCTCGACCTGTTCGAGGGCCGCGACCAACTGGTCGTCTACCAGTTCATGGACCTCGGGCCGGACAAGTACTGCCCCGGCTGCACCGCGTTCACCAACAACGTCACCAACCTGGACAGCCTTGCCGAGGCCGGGGTGACCTGGGTGACCGTGTCGAACATGCCGCTCGCCCAGATCCAGGCCTACAAAGCCCAAATGGGCTGGACGCTGCCGTTCGTGTCGTCGCACGGCACTTCGTTCTCGGCGGACAGCGGCGTGGGCCCCGGATTCATGCTGAGCGTTTTCCTGCGCGACGGCACGGACATCTACCGGACCTACACGACCACCTCCCGCGGCGTGGACCGGCTGATGTTCCGCCAGAACATCCTCGACCTGTGCCCGTACGGCCGCCAGGAAGCGTGGGAAGACTCCCCGCCCGGGTGGCCGCAGGAGCCCACCTACACCGACGAGCAAACCGAGTTGCTGGAGCGGGACATCGGGAACCCAGGCCGGACGTAGCCGGCCGGCCCGCCCGCTCGGCAGGGGCTTCGCAACGGGGCGCCAGGTCCGCCTCGTCGGACACCGCGTTCGCCATGCGCGCCCTGCTCTGCCCCCCCGCACGCCGCAGGTTCTCGCCGCGCTGGGCCGGAGTTACCGTTGGCTGGCGGGGCCCAGGCCGTCGGGGAGCTACCGGACCGGCTGCGCCGGGGCCGTGACCGTGTCCTGGGTGGCTGGTCGTTTTCCGACGGCGCGCACCGCCGGCCAGTTTCCGATTCCACGGCCGAGGCCGAGACCGCCGGGTCCACGATGCTGCGGTCGCTGTCCGGGGGTGCAGGTGGAGACCTGCTCCGGGTGGGTGGCGCAGCGGCCGCTGATGCGCTGGGAGTCACAACAAGTACGACCGGCTGCGCTACGAGGCCGAGATCCTGGCGTTCATCGTGAACGCGGTGGCCTGAGACGTAACGGCACCGGAGCGTTGTGCGTTTTTACCCGTGCATGGCCTTACTTGTTGCCCGGACACGAGGATCCCCGGAATTCGCGGATCCCAGTACCCCCATCTCCCAGTTCTGGGCCCTCCCATCCTCGGTCGTGGCTTGCTCTTCGGCTATGCGTCCCCGTTCGCCGTCAATGACGATCGCCGCGAACGATCGGCAGACCTCCAGGGAGTCTCGATGAACGTACGAAGAAAATGGCAGCTTCTGGTAGTGCCCGCGGCGGGCAGCGTGGTGTGGGCACTGGCCGCGGTAGTGCCCGCCGCCCACGCGGCGGCCCCGCCACCTCAGGCAGGAACGGGTGCCCTGGTCTCGGCGGGCAGCCCGACGAATGTTGCTCCACGGAACGGCCAGAACGAGCCGGCGCTGGCGGTCGACCCCACCGCGCCGAACATCTTGGCTGCGGGCGGGAACGACCTGGTGGACACGCAGCCGTGCTCGGAGCAGGCATCGACTACGGCCGGGGCTTGCTCGTTCCCGCTGGGAACCTACAACCTCGGGGTCGGCCTGATGGGGGTGTACTTCTCTTTCGACAGCGGCCATAGCTGGATTCAGCCCACCTACCACGGGCTAACCGCAGCGGGCTGCGACCCGACGGCCGAGCCGTGCACGCCCCAGCCGGGGCCGATCCATACGATCCCGAACTACTTCGAGAACGGCCTGCGGTCCCGCAGCGACCCCGGGGTGGCGTTCGGCCCGGTGCTCAAGAACGGCAAGTTCTCCTACGCCAACGGCACCCGGCTGTACTACTCCACGCTGGCCACGAACCTGACCGACACCAGGATCGAGCGAGGCGGCATCAACTCCACTACCGCCATTACCGTCTCGCACATCGACAACCTGACGCCGGCCCGCGTGGCCGACCAGTCGAACTGGTCGAAGCCGTACTTCGTGCCGGCCAACATCTCCGCCTCGGCGGGCCTGGACAAGGAGCAGGTCTGGGCGGACAACGCCGCCACCAGTCCGTTCTTCGGCCGCGTGTACGTCTGCTACACCGACTTCCATAGCTTCAGCCGGGGCAACAATTTCGCCCAGTTCCCGATGATCGCCGTGTCCGCCGACGGCGGCGTGACGTGGAAGACACACCGCGTCGCCCCACCCACCACCGTCAAGAGCAATTTCCAAGGGTGCACCGTTCGCACCGACAGCCACGGGAACGTGTACGACTTCTTCACGCACTTCTCCAACACCTCGAACAACGGCGCACAGACCATGGTGAAGTCGACGACCGGCGGTAATAGCTGGGGCCGACCAGTCGATTTCATGCAGATGAACGCCTCCTGCTTCTTCTTCGACCCGGTCGCCGGGCGCTGCAACAGCGAGGGGCCCGCCGGCGCCAGGAACGACCTGATGGCCATGCCCAGCATCGACATCGCCAACGGGGCACCCACCGGTACGGATGCCACCAACGAGATCGTGGACGCGTGGAGCGACGGCCGGAACGGCCTGAACAATGAGGTGTCCCTGCTGTCGTTCTCGACGGACGCCGGCCAGACCTGGTCCGCGCCGCAAACGGTGTCCGCGCCGGGCGACCGGGCGCTCTTCACCGCGCCGGGCATCGCCCCCGACGGGTCCCGCGTGTACGTCGCCTACAACGCTTTCACCACGCCGTTCGCCACCACGACGGGCAGCCCGCGGCTGATACACGGGGTGCTGCGATCGGCGGCGATCGGCGCGGGCGGTGCGCCGACCGGATGGACGACGGAGTTCGTCGGTGCCAGCGGCGACGCGCGCGGCACGGCCCAAGGCCGCATCCTCTATAACGAGTTCCTCGGCGACTACGTCTACGCCATCGGCGCCCGGACCTACGGAACGGGCGTGTGGACCGACGCACCGAACACCGCCGACTGCCCGGCCATGGACGCCTGGCGGCAGGCGTCGTTCACCGCCGGCCATAAGCTGTTCCCAGCGCCCTGGCCACTAGGAGACTGCCCGGCCAACTGGGGCAACAGCGACATTTCAAGCGCAACGACCGCGCCCTAGCGGAAAGGCAGCGCCTCGGGGGAGGGCGAAAGCTCTCCCCCGAGGCCTGTCACGGCCTGCCCTGTCACGCTACAAGTGTGACTCCCAGCGATAGCTGGCGGATGATCTTCGTGCGACCTGGCGTTCGCTGGCGTTCCCTGCGCAAGTGAGACTGAGCGCTTGAGTTGGCGGGTGAACGTCTGCCTTGGCGGGCTGAGTGTTTCAGTTTCAGTTGGCAGGCAGTTTTCCCGGCGTCGGCCTGCGCTTGCCCGCGACCAGATCGCTCATTCATCCAGCAGCGTCCAGTGCCCGACAAAGCTCATCCAGGTCCACTCGCACCACCACGCTCTCCCTGCGACCCGCGGCTGACGACAGCGAGGGGTGCTGGCAGAGTTCCGGGAATGGCTCGAGGCGGTACTTTCTGGGCCATGGCGCGCTGTCGGACACGGCTGCCTGTGGCCCCGACGTCCAGAACCCGTAAGTGCCGACTGCGGAAGTCAAGATGGAACTTGGCCAAGAGGGAAGCCCTTGCCTGCGCAGACGGCGTCCGTTACGAAGGGTGAGCACCCGCTGCGGCGGGCGTACCCGATCCACCGAATAACTCTTCGGTGCGCGCGCCACGGTAGACCCCCAGCGTCCGATTGCTGCGCAGAGCGGCGGGTCGGTGCGTGCCGTCGCGGCTGGGCGGTGGTGACGGTCCGTCATGCCGGTCTCTGCGGATCCGGCCGGTGCTTTCTCGTGGCGGATTCGGGCAGCACCGCGTCCCGGGCAGTCACTGGCCGGCCGCTGGTGCGCGATCATCGCGCAGACGGCCGTATATCGCCATGTCTCGCCACTTGCCGTCTCTGAACAGCGATCCACGCCGGATGCCCTCGCGGATGAACCCGGCCTTTTCCAGCGCCCGCTGCTCGGCGAGGTTCTCCACATCGGTCCCGGCCTCGACCCGGTTGGCGGTCGTGGTCGCGAACAGGTAGCCGGTAAGTAGCCGCTGCGCCGCGGTCCCGTAGCCCTTGCCCCGGAACTCGGGCACGATCACGATGCCGATGTTCCAGCACGTCGAGGTGGGCCCGGTGGGTATCGCCAGCCAGCTGACACCGCCGATGCAGCTGTCGTCGTGGTCGAGGGCGACTGCCAGGTTGCGCGGATCGTGGCCGAGGAACCCGTCTTCGGCAAGCCTTCGGCGCCGCGCACCCGGGTCACGGAAGCCGTACCAATCAAAGGGTCCGGCGATGTGCGGGTCTACCGCCAGCCGGTCAAGCACAGGCAGGTCGGGCTCCCCCAGGGGGCGCAGATGGATCGACGTCACAGGGCCATGATGGCGGACGGCCTGTCCGCTCGCTGCCGCAGCCTGCCGAAGCGTGCGCGAGCTGGCCGCAACGTGCTCAACATAGGCACGTACAAGTGCTGTGACCGGCGCCGATCATCCATATCTGCGCTTGTCGAGGGCACGCTACCGCGCTCAGTTTGCTGCGCATATCAGGCGGATATCGCGTGCCGTACGACCCTCGAGCTGTGACCGTCTGTCACGAAAACGGCAGTGCCCGGCCGGGCAAGTGAGGTGTCTGGCGGCGAGCGACACAGCGTCATCCGGCTTCAGAGCCCGTCATCCTCACTTGGATCCCCGGCCCCAGCCCAAGTTCGAGCGCCATGATGTCCCCCACGAACCCGCGTTGATCGCGGCCGCGAGGTCCCAGATGACCGCGAGTTCCCCGTATGGCACCTTCAGCCAGGCTGAACTCATGGCGACGGGTCTGTCGCATTTCCCGAGCGTCGGAGGAGAACCGCGCCTAACTGGCCACGAGGAAGCGCGTGTCAGCGCCGTATGCGCGGTCGTCCTCAAACGACCGTCGAGCGGACACCGGCGAGGTGTCGTCGAGCGGGGTTCCCGGTCGTCTCACATGATGAACGAGTCGACGATGAACCAGGCCACGTTGGAGTCCGCCGTGACGGCCGGCCTAGTGAGACATCCCTGAGCGATGGCAAGTACACGAGCTCGGCGCCCGTGTCCGTGCCTCGGTTGCGGTCCGTCAGATGAGACACGCTGCCCGCGCGTGTCCGGGTGTCCCTCAGTTGACCACGAACCAGGCCACCTTGGTGCTGGCCGACGGTGCCTTGCTCAGGTTGATGGTGAACGAGCTGCCGGCCACGTTCGGCACCGCGGAGCGGACGTAGACCCCGGGCAGGTTCTGCTGCAACGTGGCCAGCACCAGGCTCGCCGCGGTCAGCGCCACCCCGGTCACCGTGCCCTTGGCGGACCCCGCGGCGACGGTAAGGATGCCGCTGCGGCTGAACACCGCCGGGCCGGTGACCTTCAGGGCGGTGCCGCCGGCTGTGTTAGCGGCGAGCACGCCGACGCCGGTCGCCGAAGCTGCTTGGCCGGACACGCCGGTGCCTGCGGCGCTCTCGCCGAACACGCCAGCTCCGGTGCCGGTGTTCTGGCCGTGCACCGCCGCCACGCCCGTGCCGCTGGTGGTGCCGAACACGCCCTCGCCGCCGCCGGCGTTCTGCCCGACCACCCCGCTCGACAATGCGTTATCGGTCGTCCCGACCACGCCGGCGCCGACCTTGCTTCGGCCGAGCACGCCACTGCCAGCACCTGTGTTTGTCCCGAGCACCCCGTTAGCTGTGGTGCTGCTGGTCGTCCCGGACACGCCGTTGCCGCTGCTGCTGGATCCGGACACGGCGGTGCCGCTGTTGGCGAAACCGGACACAGCCAGGCCGCCGTCGGTGTTGCCGGACACACCCGTGCCCGCGGCGCAGTTGCCGTACACGCCGGTGCCGGTGCCGGCGTTCTCGCCGACTACAGCCGCCACCCCAGCGCCGCTGTTGGTGGAGCCGGTGACCCCCGCGCCGCCGCCTTCGTTTGACCCCTGCACCCCGCTCGCCGATGCGCTGCCGGTTGCCCCGTACACACCGATGCCGGTGGTGCTGGTGCCGAGCACGCCGGTGCCGCTGCTGCTTTGGCCGAACACGCCGTTGCTGCTGTTGCTTTCGCCGGCCGCGCCGTCGCCGGTGCTGCTCTTGCCGAACACGCCGGTGCCGCTGTTGGCCCCGCCGAACACGCAGACTCCGCTATCGGTGCTGGCATACAGGCTGGAGCCGTCGCCAGCGGCGCCAAGAATCAGCACGTCATCTCCAGCCGTGGTGTTGCTGATGATCGTCGCGGCGGTCTCGTCGTTGGCCTGGCCCAGGATGAGGGGGTCGCCGTTGGCGGCCTGGGCGGGGGCGGGCCGGGCGAGGGCCTCCGCGGTGAGCACCGCGGCCAGGGCGCCGGTCCCGCCGGCGAGCAGCTGCCGCCTGGTCCTGCGCGCCGGCGTGCCGGCGCTGACCTGCTCGGTCATGGCATCCTCCCGGGTCGCGGCGCGGCATGAGCAAGCTCGCCAGGGGAGCGCGTCGCCGGCACTGCGCCAGGCAGGCCGGCGAGTGCCAGGCCGGCTGCGGCGAGGCGGGTGCGGCGCCGTGGCGCCGGGTGACTGGTGTTGTTCATGGGTTCACCTTCTTGATCGCAGAGCCTGTATGGCGTGTTGGTATAGGCAGGACGGCACAGGCATGCCAGCATCAGCCCGGTCGGTGGCGGCTAAACAAGCGGTACCTGGTTCAATCGACGAACCACTTCATGTCCCAGCGGCCTTGGTCGTGTCCTCTCGCCACGTGCGCGCCGACGTTCCAGCGGATCTGGTCCAGCACACCGTTGGTCCCCGCGATGAGCATGTAGTAGTACGAGTCGTCCTGGAACGTGAGCTGATCTCCGTCGAAGGTGCTGCTCACGTCAAGCGTGCAGCCCGCGAAGACGATGTTGTTGCGGACGTGGACCGTGTGGGCCTGGAACGTGTAGACGTACGGACCACCCTCCAGCGGGGGGTACACGTCTCGGACTCAAGGACCACCTTGATGGTCGAGCCGTTTCTGACCGCGTGCTTGAGCGTCCCAATGTCTCCGGCTACGCGGTTGCCTGCAGTGTCATTCTGATAGACGAGGGTCCAGGACATATCTCCTCCTAACACCGAGTACGAGGCTGGGTGGCGGGACTTGCCGGTCTTGCGCCAGGTGGTGATTCGCCTCGATCCGTTTACTGGGACTCAGGTTCTCGCAGCACTCCAGCGCCGCGGCCATCATGACCGAGAGCCACGCGGCTCCAAGATGCCGGCGCCTAAATGGGCGTTGGCTGCGGTATGCAGGCCCAGCCCGGAATGCCGGTGCTCGCCGTTGTACCGCGGCGCGGTGGTCCACCTCCTCAGCCGCCGCGGTAGCCGAGTAGCCATTTGCCGTCTGCCTCCAAACTGCTCGCCGGGATGGCCCGGCCAGGTCACCGGGGATCTCCTGGCAAGAGCGTGAGGGTCATGTCGAGCACGTGCGGGGCTGGGATGGTGAAGGAGAATTCGCCCTCGGCGCCGGTATAGCGGCCGGTGCCGCCGGTGATGGCGTGCACGATGCGGGGCTGGGTGAAGTCGGCGAAGCCTTGGACGGTGATCTGCCCGCCGGGGAGTTGCAGGTCGACGGTGGCCAGGTTGAGCGAGTCGTTGCCGCTGATGGAGGTGAGCGTGCCGGCGAAGATCCCCACCTTGGTGGTGCCGGTGGCGTCGTCCAGGATGCCGCGGAAGATTTCCTCGTCGCCGAAACCCCCCTGGTTGAGGAGCTTGCGCTGTTTTTCGTGGGCCACCAGGTGGATCGTCTGGCCGGCGGTGGCGGCTGGGTGCGCGGTCTGGCTGGCCTGGGCGGCCGCGGCGGCCGCGAACAGGGCGCCGAGCAGGCCGGCGAGGGCCAGGCCGGCGGCGGCGAGGCGGCGGCGGTGGCGCGATGGTGCCGGGAGGCTGGTGTTGGTCATGGGGATCACCTTCTCGATCGCGGGGCTTTAAGCGCGGCCGGCGGCCTGCGCCGCCGGCGGGGAATCAGCCGGGGGCCGGCGGGCGTGGGCCGGTGCCCGGCCCGGGGTGCGCCCGGCGTGCATCACGGACCGCGGTCTTGGGGCGGGGTGGCCGCGGTGGGGTGCCCGCGGTGGCGGGCCTGGCTGGCGGTGGCGGCGGGAGCCCCGGGTTGGCTGGGGTTCGGGCCGGAGATGGGGGCCTGCGGCATGGGAGGGCGGGGTGCAGCGCCAGGGTGATGAGGGTGGTGGCGGCGGACAGCGCGATGGTCCCGCCGATGATCACTAGCACAGCCCACAGCGGCAGCCCGGCCGCTGGCACGGCCGGCGGCGGAGGTGCCGGGCCGGGCGGCGGCGGAGGTGCCGGGCCGGGCGGCGGTTCGGATGTGAAGGGGCTTGGGGTCGAGCGGTCCCTGATATGCAGCAATTGTTGGAGCGTTCGCGGTGCCAACATCGGTGTTAACTCCGCTGAGACCATAGAGTCCGGTTGTGTCCCAGGCCGTCCCGTCAAACGACGACCAATGGATGTTGCCGTCGGGCAGATACCCCCGGCAGGCGACGAAGAGCCGATCCTGGAACACGGCAAGCACAGATGACCGGCTGGTCCGTAGCCCTGGGTCGGTCACCCCGGGCGGCGGTGGGATCATGGCGGGTACAGTCCACAGCTGCGTCGCTGGGTCAAAGCTGCTCCACCAGACCAGTCCCGGTTCAAGCTCCAGCTCGGACCAGACGAGGATCAATTTGCGCTGGAATACCGCAAGCGCTGGCCCAACCGCTGACTCCGGAACGACCAGCGGACTCTGTCCTGACGGAAACAAGCCCCATCTTGGAGGGACTACCGGTGTCAGGCGCTCTGGGTCCGCTGGATCTCCGGCGAAGATCGACCAAAAGAGGAACGGGGCCTCGATCTTAAATCCCCCAAAGGAACTGAACGGATTGTCTTTGCCAGCCGATGTGCCTCGATACGCGAGGAACAACAAGGAAGCCACTGATTCCTCCTTCCGCCTATGCCAGATTCGAGCTGAGCCCGAGCACTGAGCTAGATACTCGGGTTCCAAGTCGGGGTCACAGCGGTGCTGGTGAGGGGTCAGTTTTGCTGGTTGAGGGGTTGCATGAGTGTCTGGGTAACCCATTGCGCCACTTGGGCGCCAAGTGTGGCTCCGTCGATGCAGGAGAAGCGGAAGTGGAAGCCGGCGTAGATGCGGGCGTCTTCGACTTGCACCACGGCGGAGGAGAACGTGGTGAAGTCCCGCTGGACGCCGGGGAGCCCGGCCGAGGTGACGGTAAATGAGGTGGCATCTCCGTAGAAGGACGCCAGCACCGCGGCAGCGGCGCTGCTGACCCCGGAGTGGGCGGAGGGGTACTCCTGGAAGGATGGCGTGGGCAGCAGCGGCGTCCAGGTGGGATCGATGGTCGCCTGGATTGCGGTGACCGGCCGCCAGAAGTTGTAGGTGTTCTTGGCGTTCCAGATTCCGATCGTCGCATCGGCCATTGCGATGTTCAGCTGCGCCAGCAGGCGCGCGTTTGGGGTGAGCGTGGTGTCGTCGTTGGCCTGCGCGAGCTGATCGGCGACGCGGTTCCACATCGCGGCGGGGGTGTCGTCCTGCCAGAAGATCGCGGTCTGGGTTTGGTCGGCGGTGCGTACGCCGCTAGTCGCGCTGCCCAGGGCCTGTACCTCGGCGAGGTCTTGCGTATAGCGGGCGCTGGTCAGTGGCGGCGGGCCGGGTGGCAGGAATTGCCCGGGTGAGGTAAGCGCGAACGGGACAATGATGGCGAACTGGCGGAACAGCGGCGGCCCGAAGAGCGGCGGCGTTGGCTGCCAATCGCCGGGCGCGGTGCCTGGGACATACGGCGGCAGCACCTTATTGAAGTTGTCAGTTGCCCGCCAGGCGAGGATGTCGTTGGCGACCGTTTCACCCCAGGCGAGTCCGCGTTCGACGGACTGCCCGGGGTGGGCTGGGTCGTCGGAGAGCTGGGCCAGCGTCGCGGCGAGCTGGGCGTCGAACAGCGGCTTCTGGGCTGGGATCAGCGCGACTAGTGCGGTGTAGGCGGCGCCTGCGGCCGCCGCGTCGCGGGAGGCGCCGGGTGCCGCCGCGGGGGCGACCTTGTAGAAGGCGTAATGGGGCACTATCCCATTGACGGCGTCAAACACCGACACTTGGACGATTGCGCCGATCCGCGCGGACGGTGGCGGTGGGATGTGCGCCGCCTCCAGCCCAGCGATCATCGTCAGATTCCATTGCGTGACCGTGTCTGGCTGCGCCAACTCCGATCCCGCGGCCGCCTCGGTTCCCGGTAGTGCCGACAACGGAACGGCGAGGGCAGCCGCCGCGGCGATCAGCGCGATCGGGCCACGGACGCGGATTACCGCGCTCCTCCTGATCGGGCTGAATG
>DASXKD010000474.1:0-5617 GCA_036497045.1 Streptosporangiaceae bacterium
GTGTCCGGGGACCGGGTCATGCTGCGGACCGCCACGCCCACCCAGGCCACGACCGTGCTAGCGAACGCGGGCGCTGAGGTCGCCGCCACAGGTCCCGACACGCTCGCCGTCGCAGGTCTTTCCGCCGAACGAGCGGTGGTGCTCCTCTCCGAGCACGCGATCCCGTTCTCCGAGGTGACCGCCCACCAAGCGACACTGGAGGAGGCCTACCTGGAACTCACCAAGGACGCGGGCGAGTTCCAGGCGGGGGGTCTGGGGGATCGTCCCTCCGGGTTGGCAGGGCGGGCGGCGTCATGACCACGATCACGTCCTCCCGGCCGGCGGCCCCGCCCACCCGGGCCGGCTTCGCGCACCTGCTGCACGCCGAGTGGACCAAGTTCAGGACTGTTCGCGGCTGGGTCATCGCCGTCATCGTCGCGATGCTGGTGACCGTCCTGCTCGGCCTGTTTCAAGGGAGTCACAGCCACGTAGCACCCTGCACCACTGGCCCGAACGGCCCGGCGTGCCGTTACGTCATCCCGACCGCTCCCGGCGGCGAGTCGGTGACCGACACCTTCTACTTCGTGCACCGCCCGCTGACCGGCGACGGCAGCATCACGGTGCGGGTGACCTCGCTGACCGAGGTGGCCGAAAGCAGTCAGACCCTGAAGGGACGGCCGGTCAGCACCAAGCCCGCGGTGGTGCCGTGGTCGAAGGCCGGGCTGATCATCACCGCGGGCGCCGGCCAGGGCTCGGCGTACGCGGCCGTCATGGTCACCGGCAGCCACGGCACCCGGATGCAGTGGAACTACACCGGCGACACCTCGGGTCTGGCGGGCAGGGTGTCCGCGGCGTCGCCGCGCTGGCTGCGCCTGACCCGCACTGGTGACGTCATCACCGGCTACGACTCCGCCGGCGGCACGAGCTGGACCAAGATCGGTACCGTCACCCTGCCCAGGCTGGCGCCGACGGTACAGGCAGGGCTGTTCGCCACCTCGCCGGGATATACGCAGCAGACCAGCCAGGGGGTCACGAGCGCATCCGGGACCGCTGCTGCCACCGACGCCACCGCCACCTTCGACCGCGTCGGCCTGCGCGGCGGCTGGCCCGGCGGTTCCTGGACCGGCACCTCCGTCAGCGGCGGCCCCGACTCCCCGTACGTCACCGGGCATGAGGCCGGTTACCGCCAGGCGGGCGGCGTCCTCACCGTCACCGGCTCCGGGGACATCGCGCCGGACGTCACCGACGGCGTGCCGATCGATGTGCTGCTCGCGGGCCTGTTCATCGCGCTGGTCGCGGTGCTGGTGGTCGGCGCGCAGTTCATGACCGCCGAGTACCGGCGGGGCCTGATCCGCGCCACGCTGGCCGCCAGCCCGCGGCGCGGCCGGGCCCTGGCCGCCAAGGCCATCGTCCTCGGTGCCGTCACCTTCACCGCCACACTGGCCGGTGCGGCGGCCGCGGTCTTGATCGGGACCCCGATGCTGCGGGCCAGCGGCAACCCCGTCTACCCGGCGACGGCGCTCACCGACGTACGGGTCGTCGCCGGGACCGCCGCGCTGACCGCCGTCCTCGCCGTCTTCGCCCTCGCCGTCGGCGCCATCCTGCGGCACGGCGCCGGGGCGGTCACCGTCGCCATCACCGCGGTCATCCTGCCCTACCTGCTGACCGCCGGCATCCCCGTCCTGCCCGCAGGCGCCGCGGACTGGGTGCTGCGCGTCACCCCCGCCGCCGGCTTCGCCATCAGGCAGGTCATCCCGGCCTACCCGCAGGTAGCAGCCAGCTACACGCCGTCCAGCGACTACTTCCCGCTCGCGCCGTGGGCCGGGCTCGCCGTGACCTGCGCATGGGCCGCGCTAGCCCTGGCCCTGGCCGCCTACCTGCTCCGCAGGAGGGACGCGTGAGGCAATCTCTGCACGCGGAATGGACGAAACTGCGCACCCTCGCCAGCACCTTCTGGCTGCTGCTCGCCGCCGTCGCGCTGAGCGTGGCGGTCAGCGCCGCGGCGGCCGCGGCCGTCCGGTGCCCGTCCGGGGGCTGCGCCGACGACCCGGCCAAGATCAGCCTGACCGGGATCGATATCGGCCAGGCAGTCGTCGCGGTCCTGGCCGTGATGGCCGTCAGCGGCGAATACGGCACCGGCATGATCCGCCTCACACTGACGGCGACGCCCCGCCGGGTCACCGTCCTGGCCGCCAAGGCCGCTGTACTCACCGGCCTGGTCCTGGTCACCGGGACGGTCGCCGTCCTCGGCTCCCTGCTGGCCGGAGGGCTCATCCTGCCCGGCCACGGCATCGGCCCATCCCACGGCTACCCCGCCATCTCCCCCGGTGACGGGGCGGTGCTCCGCGCCGGGTTCGGGTCGGTGCTGTACCTGGCGCTGATCGCCCTGCTCAGCCTCGGCGCCGCCACCGCGCTGCGCGAGGCCGCCGTGGCCATCGGAACCGTCCTCGGGCTGCTCTACGTCCTCCCGATCATCGCCACCTTCGCCGGCAACGCGACCCTATCGCGGCACCTCCAGCAGATCGGCCCGATGACCGCTGGGCTGGCAATCCAGGCCACCACCGGCCTGAACACCCTGCCCATCAGCCCCTGGGCAGGCCTCGGCGTACTCGCCGCCTGGGCCGCCGGCGTACTGCTCCTCGGCGGACTGCTGCTCCGGAGCCGTGACGCATGAAGCCAACCCGCTGGGCTCGCATCCACGATTGCGGTGATGACCTGCGTCCTCACCTAGCGGCATGGGACCATGCCGGGTTCGCCCGGCTGCTACGGGCCGAGTTCACCAAGTTCCGCACGGTCCGGGCCTGGATGATCGCGCTCTGCACGGCCGCGATTATGTTTGTGCTCCTGTCCTTCCTCAGCGCCTTCGAAAGCCGCGCGCCCGTCCCCGCCCCGGCCACCGGCCCGGGTGGCGAACCCGTCTCAGACACCTACATGTTCGTACACCAGTCGGTCGCCGGCGACGGCACCCTCACCGCCAGGGTCACCGCGTTTTCTGGAGCGCACACCCTGCTTTCGCCCACCTCGGGCAGCGCCTTCGGAGTCTCATCGAAGGGGCAGCTGGGCTCGCAGCTGAAGCCCGGGCTGGCACCCTGGGCCAAAGCGGGAATCATCCTCGAACCCGACACCGGGCAGGGAACCGCCTACGCGGCCGTGATGGTCACCGGCTCCCACGGTGTCCAGCTGCAGTACAACTACACCCACGACAGCCCAGGACTCGCTGGCCCAGTCGGGCCGTCCTCCCCCCGGTGGCTGCGGCTCACCCGGGCCGGAGACGTCATCACCAGCTACGACTCCACCGACGGCGCCCACTGGACCAAGATCGGCACCGCCCGCCTGGCCGGCCTTCCCCGCAACGTCCAGATCGGGCTGTTCGTCACCTCCCCGGTGTACTTCCCGGACGATTCCCCCAGCGTCGCCACCGCCAGCTTCGACCAGGTCTCCGCGCACGGTGACCTCCCCCGCCGCTCCTGGACCGGCGACCCGATCGCCGGTTTCTACCCCATCGTGCCGTCAGCTTCCACCTGGCAACAGCGATCCGCGGGGGCGTTCACGATCAGCGGGTCAGGAGACGTCGCGCCGCTGGTGGGTGACATCATCTCCGCCCAGTGGGCAGGCGCAAGCATCGTCAACGGGACCATCGCCGCACTCCTGTTCGTGGTCGTGCTCGCCACCTTGTTCGCCACCTCGGAGTACCGGCGCGTGCTCATCCGCACCACCTTCGCGGCCAGCCCGCGCCGCGGCCGCGTCCTGGCCGCCAAAGCCGTCGTCGCCGGATCGCTGGCCGTCGCCACCGGAGCCATCGCAGCCACGATCGCCGAAGTGATCACCCGCCGCGTCCTGGCCGCCCACGGGAGCTACCTCTTCCCGCAAAGCGGGCCCGACCTGGCCCGGGTCATCCTCGGCACCGGACTGTTCCTGGGACTCGCCGCGGCACTGGCCGTGGCGCTGGGCATGATGCTGCGGCGCAGCGCCGTCACGGTCGCCGCGGGCATCGTGCTCCTAGTGGTGCCGGGCGTTCTCGGCTCCCAATCCGGGAACTGGCTGATGCGGTTCACCCCGACCGCGGCCTTCGCCATCCAGGCCACCCTGCCCCGCTCCAGCCTGGTCACCAGCGCCTACACCCCACCCAACGGCTACTTCCCGATCAGCCCCTGGGCCGGCCTCGCCGTCCTCGCCGCCTACACCACGGTGGCCCTGGGCGCAGCCACATGGCTCCTCCGCCGCCGAGACCCCTGAACACTGCACCCGCCCTTCAGGACGAACCATGTGAAAGGCGCCTTCCGCGCCGAGCCGACGAGCCTTTGCACCCTGGCCTGTGCTCACCGGTAACGGCCGGCACCCCGGACGGCCGGTAAGCGCCGCGCAGCCCGCCCCGATCAGGACGCATCGAGGCCACCACTCACCTGCGGCAGGCACTCACGATCTACCAGCTCCTCGGAGTCCCCGACGCAATGCGCGTCCAGGAAGCCCTGCGCCAACACCGTCTCTAGCCAGCCCAACCCACCACCCATGGCAACAGGAGCGGTCAGCAGAGCCCACTACTGCCATTTCAGGCGCGCATTCGCAAGCCTAATAATGCGACTCGCCGCCACCACGGAGCGGTAACCGGCCGTGCGCCGCGCCGCCAGGTCGGGTCGCCGAGTATCTGTGCCTAGTAATGGCACTCAGAACGGACCGATCTGCGTGGCTCGGCTGATCAGCACCGACGGCGCCACTGCCGCGCATAACGGCGGCTCCGCGCGCGTTCTCCCTGGCCTCTCTATCACTGAGCGTGATGTGGTCTGTCCGTTCCGAGCTGTCCGTCATTCCCGCCCGCACACCATCAGCTAGGTTGCTGACCGGGCCGCAGTGGGACAAGAGGCATCACCGTCTGTCCGCCGGGGGTTCCGGTTCTTCACAGCCCGCGCAAGATCTCCCGTAACCACCTAAACGTTGACCGTCACTCAGGAGGCCGCTATGGCTGCGTTCCCGCCGATCACCCATGTCGCTGTGACCGTGACTGACCTCGAGCGAAGCACCCGCTGGTACGGCGAACTCCTGGCCGCCGAGCCGGTCCTGGACGAAGACGAGCAGGCCGGGGGCTTTCACCACACCGTCTTCGCGCTCGGCGGAGGGCAGCTACTCGGCCTGCATACCCACCCCCAGGCCGCAGGTGACACCTTCGACGAGCACCGTACCGGTCTTGATCATATTGCGTTCGCCTGCCGCGACCGCGATGAGCTGCGGGCGTGGGCTGCGCGCCTGGACGAGCTCGGCATCGTGCACGGCGGAATCAAGGACGCTCACTACGGCTCTGGTGTCTCCTTCCGCGACCCGGACGGAATCGCCCTGGAGTTCTTCGCGCCGCCCGCCTGACCCACGGCCGCCCAGTCCGCGAATGAGCCGGACCGTGTCCGGCCCTTGTCCGCCTGGCCGGGCCTTTAGGTGAGGGCGTCTTGCAGGGCGGAGCGGGCGTGCGAGCACGTAGCCGATCTGCACTAACTGAGGCCCCAGCCACAGAATGAAATGCGGTTCGGTTGAAATATGGAGCGCGCCGGATCGCCGACTCGGCGCTGACTGCCTACCGCGACTTTGCCCCAGCTGAACGGCGCAGAAGTGCCAGTTCTGGCAGCGCCTGGCGCGCTCAAATGATCTGGAC
>DASXKD010000475.1:0-2316 GCA_036497045.1 Streptosporangiaceae bacterium
CGCCAGGATGGACGCCCCAGTGGCGGAGTCAAGGTTGCCGGTGGGCTCATCCGCCAGCACCACCGGCGGGGCGCCGGCGACCGCGCGGGCGATGGCGACCCGCTGCCGTTCCCCGCCGGACAACTGCGTCGGCCGGGCGCCGGCGCGGTGCGCCAGGCCGACCAGGTCCAGGGCGCGTAGCGCCAGCCGCCGCCGCTCGGCACGGCGCACCCCGGCATAGAGCAGCCCGTCGGCGACGTTGCCGAGCACGCTCTGGTGCTCGGCGAGGAAGAACTGCTGGAACACGAACCCGATCCGCAGAGCCCGCAGCGCGGACACTTCCCTGTCGGTCATCCGGGCCGCGTCAAGGCCGGTGACCCGTACCGTGCCAGAGGTCGGCTTGTCCAGGGTGCCCATCAGGTGCAGCAGCGTGGTCTTGCCCGACCCCGACGGGCCGACCACCGCTAGCAGCTCCCCGGCCGTCACCGCCAGGCTCACCCGGTCCAGTGCCCGCACCGGCGGCCACCCGGGATACAGCTTCGACACGTTCGCCAATTCCAGTACCGGCGGCGGCGCATGACGTGCCGACGCGGGACAGGGGGCCGGGGCCGTCCCGGCACCGCCGCTCACGATGACGCCACCACGACGCGCTGCCCTGGGGTCAGCGCCCCGGTCACCTGCACTAGGCCGGAGGCGTCGTCGAAGACCGGCCCGGCCTGCACCGGCACCCAGCGCCGGGTGTTCCCCGGGCCTACGACCTCCACGACGTACCCGCCCGGGGACTGGGCCACCAGCGCCGTTACCGGCACCGTGAGCACCGGGCCGGGGCTGCTTTCGGTGGTGATGTTCACCGTCACCGGCGCCTGGTCCAGGGTTCCCGCCGCCCCCGGATCGGTCAGTGTCACCTGCACCGGGATCGTCGTGGCCGGGCTCCCCCCCGACCCGGACGAGGATGTGGTCGCCACCGTGCCGACCGAGGAGATCACGCCCGGCGTGGTCGTCCCGTCCGGCAGCGTAACGGTCACCGTGTCCCCGGCCTTGACCTCCGACTGCTGGGAGGCGTCCAGTGGGATCGTCACCACGTGCCGGTCGGAGGTCGCCGCCAGCACCGGCCCGGATGCCGGGCCGCCCAGGCTCCCGGTCACCTGGCTGACCCGCAGCGCCTGCGGCTCGAACACCACCTGCCCCAGCGACAGGCTCCCCGGCGGGCTGGCCGCCCCCAGGTGCTCTTCCAGCTGCTGCACGCCGTACGCCGTCTCCCACGAGTAGTAGTCCCAGCCCAGCGCCGCGATGTCCGCGCTATTGGCGTCCCCGAGCATGACCAGGTCATGGTTGAGCTGCGACACGTCCCCGCCGGTCACGCCCTCATCCAGCGTCCGCCATGCCGGCACCGACCCGTACAGCAGCACCACCGGGGAGCCGTTACCGGTCTTGTACAGCACCTGACCCTGACCGATGACCTGCCCGGCCGGCGGTAGCCAGGTCAGCGTCCCGCTGCCCTGCCCGGTCACTGTGTACGAATCCGCGTACCCCAGCGTCGCGCTCACCGGCGTGGTCGCCGACAGATCCTGCCGCGTCACTGCCTTCGTCGCCGGCGGCGCGCTCGCCGAGGCCGGCCCCGGCGAGGCATGCGAACCGAACGCCCCCGCATGCCACGCGCCCGTCGCCCCCGCTCCTGCGACCACCACGATCGCCGCCACCGTCACCACCGCCCGGCGGCGGGATCCCGTCTGCTGCGCGGTCACCGCGGCCATCTCCGGCCGGCCAGCCTCCTGGCCGCGCGAAACCGTCCCGCTCACGACCCGCCTCCAGGCGCGAATCCTTTTACGGGGGCGTTAGGTGGCAGCAGCGAGCTGCACGCCTGGTATGCCCTCTGGTACTGCGGCAACTGGGTCATGCTGTGGTCGACCTGCAGGCCAGCGCTGTCGGGATCGGGGAAGTTCGGCACGCCGTGCGAGCGCATGCAGCTGGCGAACTGCAGTAGCTTGCTGAGCATCTGCTGGTGCTGAGCCCGGCTCAAAGGGGCGGCGTCCGGGGCCAGGTACCGGCACGCGTTCGTGGCCGACTGGTACACGCTTTGGCTCACGCCCACGGTATCCGGACCGATGTGGGAAATGTTGCCGTTCGCCGGGGGGTCGGGGAACTTCGGCACGCCATGCGAGCGCATGCACTGCGCGACGGCGAGTTCCTCCTGGTGGAGCGTTGACGCTCCGGTGGAGGAAGAACCGCCGGCACCAGTGGATGTGCTGCCTCCGCAGGCCGCCGTCAGCAGGGCCATGACCACCAGGGCAGCCAGGACTGCTGCCCGCCGGAGGCTCCGGTGACGGCCGGTATCGC